>CAZNZA010000012.1:59129-79267 GCA_964577325.1 uncultured Polyangiaceae bacterium | reverse complement strand
GGTTTTCCGTCTGTGGGTCGACAGGGATTCGAACCCTGGACCTATGGATTAAAAATCCACAGCTCTAACCTACTGAGCTATCGACCCGAGGGGCGCGACTTGTACTCCATCGCCGACGTCCGATTCAACGGCCATATCGCCAGTGGGGTGGGTCAGCCGGGCGGCTTGCCCGCTCCCCTAGCGGAGTTCTGCCACGCATCCGCCAAACAAGCGCTCGAGACCAGAGAGCACCTGTTCGCTCGGCTCGACGCGCAGTTCGTCGACGGCCAAGTGGGCCACCGCCCCGTCCGGGAGATCGAGCAGCAGCTCTACCGCGCAGCCACCCGCGTTGTCCGCCAACAACTGCCGCAAACGTTCGAAATGCCGTCCGCCATGCCGTTCGGCGCTCAGTTTGACGCGGATCGAACGCGTGGAGCTTCGTACGGCATCCGCCAGCGGAACCGCTTCGTCCACGAACAAGGTGGGTTCGACTTCGTCGCTCGGCGTGTCTGAAATAGGGAAACTCAGCTTGCCTTTGACGAGCACCGGTTCGTTGGAGTTGAGAATGGGGCCATAGGTGTCGATGCGATCACCGCGGAGTTTGGCTTTGACGCGACCCTTCATGTCTTCGAGCTCGAAGAACGCCGCCTTTCCGCCACCGCTGCGAAACATCTTTTCCTGATAACCGTGAACTACGCCAGCAACCGTGGCCACGCTCCACGGTTCACCCTTTGCCAGCACGTCCGTCTCCACTGCACCCAAACGTGATAACTTGTTACCGTACCTGTCGAGGGGATGACCTGACACGTAACATCCAAGTGCGGCCTTTTCTTTGCTCAGGAGTTGGAGCTGGTCCCATTCCTCGGCTTCGGGATAGGTGTCGGACCGCGCCTGCTGACTCTGGCTCGAAGCCGCTGACTCGAACAAGCCGAACAAGGTTGCCTGTCCGCTGCTACGGTCTCTGCTGGCTTGTTTGGATCGCTCCAAAGCAACATCGACCGCAGCCATCGCTCGCGCCCGCGTGACCCCACGCTCGACCAAAGATACATCGAACGCCCCGCATTGCACCAACGCCTCCAACACGCCGCGATTGAGTCGTTTCGAGTCGACCCGCGCCGCGAAGTCGAACAGGTCCAGGAATTCTCCGCCCCCGTCGCGAGCTTCCAGTATCGACTCGAGCGCCGAGCTTCCGACGCCTCGCACCGCCCCCAAACCGAAACGAATTTGGGGGGCAAGCCGATCCTTCATCTTGCCAGGACCTCGTGCCGGGCCGCGCCCATCCGGGTGTTTATAGACTACAGTGAAATCAATGGCGCTCGCGTTGATGTCTGGAGACAACACACTCACACCCCAGGCACGGGCTTCAGCAATGATGCGGACGACCTTTTCAATCTTGTCCTTGTCCGCGGTCATCAGTGCGGCAAAAAACTCGGCGGGGTAGTGCGCTTTCAAGTACGCCGTCTGATACGTCACCAGCGCATAGGCGGCTGAATGGCTCTTGTTGAAGCCGTACGAAGCAAAGCCTTCGATCTCCTTGAAAATAGCAGTCGCTTGCTCTTCACTCACCCCGTTCTTCAGTGCCCCCTGCACGAAGATTTTCTGCTGCTCGGCCATCACGTCGGCCTTCTTTTTGCCCATCGCCCGGCGGAGCAGATCGGCACCCCCGAGCGAGTAGCCAGAAAGGCGCTGCGCGATCTGCATGACCTGTTCTTGATAAACGGGAACTCCGTACGTCGGCTTGAGCACGTCGTCGACGAGGGGATGCAGCTGACGGATGGCTTTCCTGCCGTGCTTGCCGCCGATGAAATCGTCGATCATGCCGGTTCCCAGAGGACCGGGTCGATACAGCGCCACGGCCGCTACGATATCTTCGAACAAGTCGGGCTTGAGCGAGCGCAGCAACTGTTGCATCCCCGACGACTCGAGCTGGAAGACTCCAGTCGTGTCGCCGCTCGAGATCAACTGATACGTGGCTGCGTCGTCGAGCGGCAGTTTCTCGACGTCGAACGCTTCGCCCCGGTGGTCTGGTCGCGCGTTGACCAGACGCTGAGCGATGTCGATGACGGTGAGCGTCTTCAGTCCCAGAAAGTCGAACTTGACCAGACCCGCACTTTCGACGTCGTCCTTGTCGTACTGAGTGACGTACGCGCCGTCGCTGCTGAACACCGGGACGTGTTCGAACAGCGCTCCTTCGCTGATGACCACTCCCGCAGCGTGCATGCCAGCGTGCCGGGTAAGCCCCTCGAGCTTGCCGGCCTGGGTGATGAGCTCGCTCACTCGGGAGTCATTCTCAATCAACGCCTTGAGCTTTGGTTCAATGGCCAAAGCCTCAGCGATCGTGCACATCTGCCCGGGTCCCTTTTCCGGGATGAGGCTGGCGATGCGCTGTGCTTCCGGCGCCGCCATCCCCATCGTCCGAGCAACGTCTTTGATTACGCTGCGGGCCTTGAGGTTTTGGAACGTCGCTATTTGTCCGACGCTCTCGACCCCGTACGTTTCCGAGACGTATTGAATGACCTCGTCGCGACGTGCCATGCAGAAGTCGATGTCGAAATCCGGCATGCTCACCCGCTCAGGATTGAGGAAGCGCTCGAACAGCAGATCGTAAGGGAGTGGGTCCAGAGCCGTTATCCCCAAAGCGAAAGCCACCAGTGAGCCTGCGCCCGAGCCGCGGCCGGGACCGACCGGTATGCCGCGTGCTTTAGCCTCTCGAATGAAGTCCCACACGATGAGGAAGTAGCCCGGATACTTCATGCCCACGATGACATCGAGCTCCACCTGCAGCCGTTGCCGATACTTCCCCTCATCGAAGGAAAGTCCAGCCTGTCGGAACTCCTCGAAGCGCTGTTCGAGACCGCGTTCGCTCACGAAGCGAAAGTACGTGTCGACGGTATGGCCTTCCGGAACCGGAAAGCGCGGTAGCATCGGCTGGTCGAGGGTCAGCGTCAGTCCTTGACACATTTCCGCGATGCGCAGCGTATTGCGTATCGCCTCCGGCGCATCGGCGAACACCTCGACCATCTCCTCCGGTGTCTTGAGGTACATCTCGAAACGCCCGTGGTGGTGTTGTTCTTCGACCGCAAATTGGCGATTGCGCCGAATGCACTCCAGGTATAGGTGCGCTTGCCCGTCGTCCCGATTGAGGAAGTGTACGTCGTTCGTCGCTACCAGTGGAAGCTCTAGCTTCGAGGCCAAGCGCGTGAGGATGCCGTTGACGACTGGCTGCTCCGGTAAACCGTGATCCTGAAGCTCGACGAACAAGTGACCGGGTTCGAAAACCTCGCGCATGTGCGCCAACAGGTCGAGCCCGCGCTCCTCACCTTGCTCCATGACTTGCTGCGCGAGCACACCACCCAAACAACCGGTCGTTGCAACGATGCCCTTGCTGTGCTGGGCTATCGCATCCCAGGTGGTGCTGGGTGCCGTGTCGATGGCCGGTTGCATGTGTCCTTGTGACACCAACCGCACCAGGTTTGAATAACCAGCGTTGTTTGAGGCGAGCAGCACCAAGTGATCGACTGCGGCGGACTTGTCTCGCCGAGCCACGTTGACTTCACTGCCCAAGATGGGCTGAATATCGAGCGCTCGACAGTTCTTGTAGTGCCGGATGGCGCCGAACATGTTTGCGGAATCCGTCATCGCGACGGCTTTCATTCCGCGCAGCTTCGCTTCTTTCGGCAGCTCCTTGACCTTGAGCGTGCTCACCAGGAATGAGAACTGGGAATGGACGTGAAGGTGGACGAACTCAGCTGCCACGGTGCCGCTGCTTAGCGGCCTCTGACGGGAGCGGGTAGGGCAAAACGCGGCTTGCCGAAGAAGGGTGCTCTTCCCTACCCTAACGCCCGCCTTTTCCGATATCGTCCGGCCGGGCGCTGCGGAGCCCACCTGCCACCCTCGGAGGACGCCTTGACTTCAATCCATCTCGTTGCGATCGCCACCCTAGCCAGCATTGGCTGCCAGGTGAGCGCTCAATTATCAGCCGGTTCGCCGAATGAACCGGAACCAGCTGCCCCTGTCTCCACGCCAGCGCCGCCCGCCTCCGTACCCGCAGACCCGCCCGCGGGGTCCGTCCCTCCGGCCCCGCCGCAGACGCCGGCACCTGCGACGACTGAACCCGCGTCGACCTTGCCCCCCAGCACCTCACCGCTGCCTGAACCCACCACGGCGCCTCCGACCGCGACGGCACCGGCTCCACTACCGCCCGAGAGGACGGTTCGAACGTCTGGCGACCGCATCCTGCTACCAGGCAATGTCGTTTTCGCAACGGGCCAGGCGGTGCTTCAACCAACGCCCGAGAATGAAACCGTGCTTCAGCAGCTGAAAGTGTTCATCGATGAGAACCCAAAAGTCAGCCACGTTCGGATCGAGGGCTACACCGACAACGTCGGACAGCCCGAGGCCAATCTCCGGCTTTCCGGGGAACGCGCGCTGGCGATCAAGAATTGGTTGGTGGCCCGTGGCATCGAAAGCGAGCGTTTGATCGCCGTCGGCTTTGGCGACCAAAATCCCATCGCAGACAACACGACCCCCGCGGGCCGGGCACAGAACCGCCGAACCGAGTTCAAGATCGCGGCCGTCAACGGCAACCCCTATCGAGGGGTGCCCCTGAACGGCGGCGGAACGGAATTCAGGTAAGCATATTTCTCGCGATCCCGCCCCCGAAGCCCCGGGAGCGTGTTAAGAGCGCCGCCATGGATACGTCACGAATGTGGCGGCCCGCACTCGGGCCTATCCTCTGCTGGCTCCTCCCGACCATCGCAGCCTGCCAAAGTTCGCCGGCGGATGTGCGTGAGTGGACCCCCAAGGATCATACGAACACGGGCGGCGCAACGACCGTCACGACCCAGGCCCCAGCCGCACGGGCAGATGGGCCGGCAGCGGACGACCCCGGACCGCCCCCCGGGCTCGATTCGGTAACGCTTGCGGCGTGGACCAGCAACTGCTCGAGCTGCCACGGCAAGATAGGGCGAGGAGATGGTCCCCAGGGCGCCATGCTCAAAGCCACCGACCTTTCCGACCCCGACTGGCAGAAGCGGGTGACGGACGAACAGATCCGGGCTTCGATAACCGCCGGCAAGAATCAGATGCCGGCCTTCCCGAACTTGCCCTCAACTACGGTCGACCACCTAGTATTGCTGGTACGTTGGTTCAACAGCGATGAAGAAGCGCTGAAGCAAAGGCTCGCAGCCTTTCGCGGCTCCCAGCGCACCAATGGCTCGGCTTCCGCCCCACCTCCCCCCTCGGCCCCCCCAGCCTCGGTCGGCACCGTTTCCAGTACCAATCCGGCCGAGCAGCGATGAAACCAGAAAAATCCTTTCTTTACTCAACCCGTCGCTTGCAACGCCGTATCCCTCTCTTGCCGGTGACAAACGTGTTGCTCGGATCGGAAAGTGACGCTAACGAGTTGTCCCTCGAGCGGGATGCATGACACTCTGTCCTACATCTAACCACACCGGTTTCCAAACACTTCCGCCGGTGCGCCCGGAGTTTCCTTCATGAAGTTCAACATCTGGTACCTTGCCGCCCTCATCCCGTTGTTTCTGCTCCTCGCACAAGGGGATTACGGGGCTCAGCTGATGGTACTAGGGTTAACCTTTGGCATATTTTTCGGCACGTTGTCGTTGCGCAAGCCAACGGCCGGTGACGCTTCGAGCACGCACCCCGGCCACGGCTGAGGCGCAAGCCGGCTCCAGGTCGGGATCGTCGGGCGACGCCTCTGCACGAGCCGCGACACGAACCTCGCCAGCGAGCACAGCAGCGTTTAGACTCCCGCGACCATGACCGTTTCGTCCGGGTTCCCTCCAAGGCTGAAGTCGCTCGAAGAGTTCAGCTTACATGACTTGGAGAGCGTGCGCCTGATCCTCAGGGGCGGCTCGGTCATCGATTGGCACCGCCTCAACCTGACGTCGGAATCCGAGGTGGCGGCTTTGGCCGAGATCCACGAGCTGGACCTTTCGTTGGAAGACGACCGGGCCTATGTGCGATCCGTTCAGGAGCAGGCGGTTCATTATCTGCGTCGCAACTTCACGTTTCCCATTCCCAAGCCAGTGGAAACGGCAACGTGGAGTGATTTGGTGATGATGGCATCGCGCTCCGGGGGCCACCGGCAGCAGTGTGCCTGCACCATCCTCAAGACCATGCAGATCATCAATCACATGGCTGGGCGCGAACTCTTGTTTCGCCTTCCGGTGAGTGACCGAGACCTCTTCCACTTGGTCGAAGAGAAAGTCTACCGCGTTGTCGGCTCCATGCTGACCCACGGGTTTCCGATCACCGAGTTCATCGGCGGACGCAAGAACCTCGATTCGACCTACACCAAGCTGTTGAGCAAGCCGGAGTCGACAGCTGTTGCGATCTACGACAAGCTGCGCTTCCGCATCGTTACTCGCAAACGTTCAGACCTACTACCAGTCTTGCTCTACTTGTCGGAACGGCTCTTCCCCTTCAACTACGTCGTGCCCAATCAAAGCACGAATACGATCTTTCACTTTTTGAGCTTCTGCGAAGAGCACCCCCATCTTCAGCAATTGGTGCCTCACTTTCAGGGCAAAGAGGATGATCGTCTGAATCCGGGAGACAATCGCTTCAGCGACCCCGAGTACCGCACGATCCAGTTCGTCACCGACGTCCCCGTTCGTGTTCCGCAACACCTGTTGGAGCTTGCGCCACAGGGTTCGGACGCCCTGGGCAAGGTCGTCTACATGTTGTGCGAAATCCAATTGTTGGACGCGGAAACCGAAGCCACCAACGAAACCGGGAGCGCCAACCACAAGGCCTACAAGCAACGGCAGCTAGAGTCCGTTTTCCGGCGCCTACGCTTGGGAGCGAGAGCACCCCACCTGCCTGTCGACGACGAGTCATCCAAGCCTTGATGAGGCGTCGGCACCATGGCCGCGAGCCATCGTCCGCCAGCGATGTGGTCATACCCGGCCTAGGTGTATGGTGCGGCACGCCGATTTGGGGTGGCGGCCTTTCTGATGACGGGTTACGCCTGCATTCAGTATGAGAATACCCAAAGCTCGCGTTCCCCACCTCGCCTCGCAAATCCTGCAGTCCCTGGTCGCACACAAGGACGTCGAGACCGAGAGTCCAGCGGAGGTCCAGCTAGACATCGAAGCTGTGCTCAATCAGTACATCCGGGATGAACAGGAGGTAACCGAGAAAGCGCGCGACACAGTGGCCAAGCGCGGCTTGCCGTCGAGTCAGCTCGGACGCGTCAAACAACAGCTGGCCGAGCAGCGCCAACTCAAGATTGGCGACGAAGCCATCGATTACCTGGTGGATCAACTCATCGAGTTTCTCATGCATTCGCACAACGTGGACGAGATTTACGCGCCGGACCACCGTCTACGTCGCTTGATCCGTGAGCCGCTACGACAAGTGGGCGAGCTCGAAGGAATGTTGCAGAGCGAAGTCCGGGGCAAGATGAAGCACGTCAAGGAGGGATCCGCTATGTGGGAGGTCGAGTACCAGCGCATCTTGGAAGACGTACGTCGGCGCAAAGGGTTGTAGCACTGTGCTGAGCATGACAGGCTTCGGTCTGGCGGAGAGCAGGCTTGGCAACGGTCGCCTGTTGCTCGAGGTGCGCTCGCTGAACCATCGCTTTCTCGAAGTGCGTGTGCGTTTACCCGCCGAGCTGACGGAGCAGACGTTTTACCTCGAACAGCGCTGCCGTCAGCTCCTTCACCGCGGGCGCTTCGACGTGTCAGTTCGTCTCGAGGGCTGCGACGACACCCACAGTAGCTTGGACCTGGACCGGGCCCGCCGTGTGCACGAGGCGTTGTTGAAGCTACGCGACGAGGTACTGCCTGATGGTGCCTTGTCCCTCGACATGATCGCCGCAGCCCCTGGCGTGCTCCAAACGGGAGCCGTCTACCCCGCCGCGGAAGCGCGAGCTGCTTTAGACGATGCCCTAGAAGCAGCGCTGGACTCCCTGCAGCACATGAAGCGCGGCGAGGGAGAGGCGCTGCGTGCGGAGCTTCTGCAGCGCCTGGAAAACGCCCGTACGTTACGAGGGCGCATAGCGGAGCGCGGCCCTCAACTGCTGACCGATTCGAGACAGCGCCTCACGGAACGTATTCAGAAGGCCCTGCAAAGCAATCCTTTGGTTTTGGACCCGGGGCGCCTGGAATTGGAAGTAGCGCTGCTTGCCGACAAGACGGACGTCACCGAGGAGTTGGCGCGACTGGAGTGTCATTTCGCCCAGTTTGAGCGTTTATGCCAAAGTCGGGAACCGGTGGGGAGACGTTTGGAGTTCCTCTTGCAGGAAGTAGGGCGAGAAGCAAACACGATTGGCTCCAAGTGCCCTGATGCCACGCTCTCGCATCTCATCGTGGAACTCAAAGCAGAGCTCGAGAGACTGCGCGAACAGGTCCAGAATGTCGAATAGCTCCCCACTGCTCCTCATCGTGTCCTCGCCGTCCGGCGCAGGCAAAACCACGCTGACCTCAGCTCTAAGAGCCCGTTTCGAGGGGATACGGTTCAGCGTCTCACACACGACGCGCAAGCCTCGAAACAACGAGCTCGACGGACGGGAGTACCACTTCGTGGAACGCGCGGAGTTCACCGCGCTCATACAACAGGGTACGTTTCTGGAGTGGGCGGCAGTGCATGGCAACCTCTACGGCACCAGTCAGTCTGAGATCACCCACGCCCGCGATGCCCGTTGCCTTCTGTTCGACGTCGACTATCAAGGCGCCCGTCAGATCAAAGCCGCACGCCCCGATGCTGTAGGAGTATTCATTCTGCCACCAAGCATGGATGTGCTCGAACAACGCCTACGTGGCCGAGCGAGCGAGGACGAAGCTACGGTGCGGATGCGTTTCAACAACGCGCGTCGCGAAATTGAGCATTACGGGTTGTTCGACTATGTGCTGGAAAATAACGACTTGGCCATCGCGGCAGAGCAACTGACGGCTATCTTCCTTGCTGAAGAGTGTCGCAGGTCCCGCGCGGCGGTGAAGGCGGAGCGCCTGTTAGCTCAGGACCGTGGCTACGGAGGCACCACCCCACCTGTCGGGGGGTGAACACCAGCGGGTCGTGCGCCGTTCAGGCAGCCTTGGTCGACCAACCCGAAATGCTGGACCACGCCGGCCCTTGCAACCGCGCCCGCTCTTGCGAAACCAGGGAAAGGAGCTCCGGCTGCGTAGCGACACCGCCGTCCAGCAGTGCCTGCATGTAGCCGTCGACCTGCCCCTGGGCACGGGCGTAAGCCAAACCACCCTTGTGCCGCTCGGCGAACAACGCTCGAAGCGATGAGCGCAGGGATTCCAGAAGCTGTTCTTTAACCATTGCCGTCATTGCTGCTTCTCCAAAGCACCGACGACGCCCGCCGTCGTCCTGTCGTACACGATGCGGGGCACGGCGGCGGGAGGCCAAGTTTTCGCTGACGCGGGCACGGACGGCTCCGCTATCGGCTGCGTGGTCGGGAGCGCCCTTGCAGCAAGTCAGTGGCGCAACTCCTCGAGTTTCGCTAACACCGCGCTGCATTTCCCTCACCTGCCACTATGCCCGGCAGTGCTGCCCCCCCTCTCGATCCGATGAACGTGTCTCGCCGTGATGTGTTGACCGCTTTACGTCAGCACCCCCAAAGCGAGCGCCTCTGCGCCCGCATCGCTGAAGTATGCAGCGCCGCTGCTCGTGCGAAAGAGGAGGCATGGCTTAGCGGACGTACCGTTTCCTCCGAGGCCGCATCTTTGACGGAGCTCTCACCCGAGGACGCAGATACAGAGTTCGGCAATGTCCTAGGCATCCTCGACCGAGGTGCCCAAACCCCCGTCGAGTGGTGCGTGCTCGGAGCGGCAACGGCCATTCACTTGGTTCGGTCGCTTTCGAGCGGCGTCCAAGACCACGGCTCCCCGCCATCTGGTGGCGAAACGACGGGCGATACGCCGCTACTGGAGCGTACGCCGCTGCTAGATGCGGCGCTACTCGATGACGCGGCATGGCTGGCTGCCCATACCGGCTGCGACCCGTGGGCGTTTGTTTCGCTCGATGAGGAGCCTCAGACACAACAGCTTTGGCCCCTCGTGGACGAGCGCCGCACACGATGGTCAGCGCCCGAACAGTTGGCACTGGCCGTCGGCATGATGGAGGCCGGTTCCAAGGAGGCCTTGGCGCTGAAAGCGAATTGGATGGAACAGGCGGGACAGCCCACCTTGCTCGCCGTTCTAGAAGCAAGCAGCACGTCGTCATGGCTGGACGGTAATTTGCGGCACGTGCCAAGTCCTACGCTGCTGTTCATCCAGACCATCTCCGGATATCTTCTGCTCAAAAGCCTGTTTCGGATCACGAGTCACTACCTGTTGTGGAAGCGACGTCGCTGTCGCTTTCGCGTCTCCCCCCGGGGCTTGGAGATTGTGAGTACTACCACCTTGCTGGGTCGCCCGTTCCGCGAGCGACGACACCTCATCCCCCTCAGTGAGATCACCCACATCACGCGCCAGACGCGTTATGCAGGAACGGTTATCTACGTCGGGTTGGCGTGCCTCATCCTAGGCACCTTTTTCGGCACCGGATTGATCGTCGACGGGCTGAGAGCTCCGGGAACGTCGCCCAGCCTCTTATGGGTGGGTTTGGGACTGATTCTCGGAGCGCTGTGCGGAGATTTCGCCGCGTCTCACTGGAGCCGCGTGGTCGGGGGCAAAGGCGAGCTTTTGATCCGTCGGCGCGGAGCCAGGCGTCTCAACCTCACCGAACTGGAGTCGCCGACCACCCACGAAGTCATCGAACGGCTGTCGCGCCTCCGTGCGTTCGCAGGCGCCGCGTTCACCACTTCAGGGTCGGCAGAGGCCTCGAACGTTTAGGGGTCCTTACCGCGCTGGCTCCCTGCGCTCGACGCGCCTGACCGCGGCGGCCTTACCCTTGTCTCCTGAGGTGGCGTCGTGCGTGGAGCCGTCGTGCGCGGAGGTGCCGTCGTGCGCGGAGGTGCCGTCGTGCGCGGAGCGGCAGGCTGCGCCCGTTGTTGGCGCACCAGCTGACGCTCGAGGCGTTCGAGAATGAACGTCACCTGCGCCTCGTCGAGCACCTGTTGTCCCCTCACCCACTTGCCCTCCGATGTCAGGCGCACCCGCGGCAGCGAGGCGGCTGCCGAAAGGCCCCCGAAGCCAAAGCGTCCGAGCAGGTCCGAGACCCCGGTAACCAGATCGATGGTCGCGTTGATGCTTTGCGAGAGCCGCGCTGCGGTGGCCCGAGCGCTGTCGGCATCAGCATCTTCCGCATCCAGCTCGAGCAGGACTCGCCCAGCCGGGAGCGGGGTAATGCGGATTTTGGCAGACGCCACGCTTTCAGGAACGTGGAAACCGAAGCGGCGAAGCGCTTTATGAGGGTCCGAGATGAATGCTACCATGGCCTCCTGCCCCTTGGGCGGAGGAATGGCCGTAAACTTGTCACGGAAAGCCTGCTCCTTCAAATGTGGCGGCACCACCATGACGAGTTTGGGTGCAGGAAAAAAGACCAAGCGTTCGGCGCGGTCGGCATAGGTCAACGCGGCAGGAACGGGGGCGTCGCGCAGCCACTGGCCCTTCTGTTTGACCATTTCGTCCACGGTGGCGCGCATTGCTTCCGCAGAGGTGTTGTAGGCAACGGCCATCACCAGCCCTGAAGAGTCGATGAAGCTCGGCCCAAGTAGGAACATACGGTCGAAATCGCGTACAGGCCTGACCGTGCCCTCACCCCCAAAGAAGTCGCGCCATTGCGGTAGACGGGGAAGCAGCCGGTCGATGCGTTGACCGACGGCATGCGTACGGATCCTGTCCATGTACAGAATCAGACCGACGTGGGTCTGTTTCTCCACGAGCTTTCCTCCCTTGCCGGCTAACGCCACCGGATCGTCAATGGCAGACCCAGGCTTCGCGCTTGGCTTCTCGAGATCTCGCTTTCTCTGGGCGATGGCCGTGCCGGCGTCGGCCACTGCCTTTTGCTGTGGAGCACCGGCATCGGGCGGTATCGACTTCGGCTTGGGCTTCGATGCCGGTTTCTTCTCTGGCGGGCTCGCCCGTTCCGGGGCAGTCGGCTCCGGCTCAACCGTCGGTGGCGAGTCTCCGACATCACCCGCCGGCTTCTCCGGCGCGACGAGGAGCTCATCGATCATCGCGACCGGATCCTCGTCTGGCAACGAACCTTCCGTCGGCGCCTCCCCCGGCGGCTCGAACAACTCGATGGGGATTTGCCGCAGCTGTTCCGCCGGCTCCTCGGCGACGGGCGCGCGAAACCATTGGTCGAAGAGAGCGATCCACCCTGCAAACGGAGTCAACACGAGGTGCAGAATGACCGACACGACGAGCAGCGCCGCAAACGCCCGTCGTGTGTCTCGTTCAACACGCAGGTGCGTCCTCAATGCGCCGCTCCCGCCTGAGACAGGGCCGGAACCCAGCCGCTCACAGGGTCACAACGGTTGATGATCATTGCATTATTGTTCTGCGCTGGGTAGCTCGACGAGCAGCCGACGCAACTGGCTTGGTTTTGGCTTATCCGACTGACCGCGGCATCGCACCCTTTTTCTTGGGCGTCCGTAGTTATTGAAGCATCCTAGGGGTGGCCCGCCAGTTCGAGCAAATTGGCCTCCCCGAACCGTCTCGTCTAAGGATTGAGGAGAACCTTTCCAAACCCGCGCTATGTTCCGCCATTCCTCTCTATTCCGTTCGCTTGATATCCGTTGGCTTTATGGCGTCTGCTGCCTGAACCTAGCCAGCTGCAATTCCGCCTCTAATCCAGAATCAGAGGGCTCCATGGAGGCAACGACTGCCCCGACTATGGAGCGTGGGGAAGAGGCCACGACGGCAACGGGTCTCGACCCACTGCCCCAGGAACACGAGGTGACTGATTCCGTCACCTCCGAGCCCGAGGCGACGCCGGAACCCCCCTGGGAGGGCCCATTCTTAGGCATCACGCGAACCTCGGCCGGTGTCTATGCCGCTCCCCGGTTCAAGCGTTCGCTGAAGTTGGGATACGTGCAAGAGGGTGCGTTGGTGCCGATTCGCGATGGCGTCGTCGACGGTGAGGGGTGCCGGACAGGATGGTATGAGGCCGTCGGCGGTGGCTATGTCTGCGGCGACCACGGCACGACGAATCTCAAAGATCCCCGCATCACCAATGCTCCGAACCAACCGGCGCTCGACGCCATTCTTCCATACAAGTATGCGCGCAACGCGCGAAACGGCGCGCCGCTGTACCGGTCCGTTCCCTCGAAGGAGCAACAGCGCGTTTACGAACCATACTTATTCAAAGACGAGCTGGCGAAGCAAGCTGCCAGCGTTGCCTCGACGCAGTCAGCCGCTTCGCCGAGCGCGACCGTGAGCGGACCGTCACCCGTCGAGCAACAAAAGGCTCGCGATGAACAAGCGCGCCGCATGGAAGCCTATCGCAGGGCGCAACTCGCGATGCTTGGCGAGGAAGCACTCAAGAAACTCCAAGCAGCTGAATCGAATGAGCAACAGAAGCCGACAATCAACACGACGACTTCTGCCAACCTGATTGAAGATGCCACCCAGGCCGAGCAGGCCAAATGGTGGCAACAAGATAACGTTGATCCGAGCACCATACGCCTCGCCGACCTGAGTGCGGAAGGCGACGACATCCTGGCCATGCGGTTGGTGAAGGGGTTTTACATTGCGGTGGACCGGACCTTTAGGTGGAACGGGCGTCAGTGGTTTCGCTCCACCAAAGGCTTCGTCGCCCCTACCGATACTTTCCACCTCACCGCGGGATCGAAGTTTCAGGGGGTCGAGCTGGACGCTACCTGGCAGCTGCCGATTGGCTGGGTCTATGGCTTCAACAAGACCCGCAATACATATTCCATCAACGCCGAAACGAAAACGGTGAAAGTCGCTGGATCGGTGAAGCGCTTCACGGCTGTCAACCTAACCGGGGAGGAGCTGGAGGTCGGAAAAACCCGCTATGCCCAAACCGCCGACGGCTCATGGATGCGTGTGAAAGACTTACGCATTACGAGACCGGCAGAGCCGCCCGCAGATCTGGCTCCAGATGAACGTTGGCTGGACATCAACGTTTCGACTCAAACGGCCATCTTGTTCAAGGGCACTCAGCCGCTTTACGCCACGCTCGTCTCCACCGGAAGGAGCCATCGCGATAAGGAAAAGGATCACAGTACTCCGTTGGGAGAGTGGCGAGTTCGCGAGAAACACATTGCCTCCACCATGGATGGGGACGGGACGGCGGCGGGTGATCTCCCTTACAGCATCGAGGGGGTGCCGTACGTCATGTACTACGAAGGCTCGTACGCCGTGCATGGCGCGTTCTGGCATGAGAACTACGGGGTCAAGATGAGCCACGGTTGCGTCAACATGGCGCCGCTGGATGCCAAGTACTTCTTTTTTCACACCGATCCCCCGGTCCCCCAAGGCTGGCACGGTGCTTGGTCGGCGACCGACCGTCCTGGGAGCCGGGTAGTGGTGCACGAGTAGTCTCGCGCCCTTGCTGCTCGGCCTGGTCGGCGATACGACCCCGGATTGATGGACCAATTTTCTGCGCACCTCGATCGCGGATGGGACCTCGTCCAACGCGGCGATGCCCAGGGCGCTGAGCTTTCGGCTCGGCGGGCCCTAGAATTGGAAAGCGATTCACCAGAAGCCTATAACCTGCTCGGTTACGCGGCGGCGCTGCGGGGCGATTTCGAAGACGCCATGGAACACTACGAGCAAGCCATCGCGCTCGATGACACCTACCTGGAGGCGATCCTCAACGCCGCAGAGCTTTGCATCTACCCGATCTCGGACTTCGAGGCTGCGGAACGGTACTGCGACGAAGCGCTGGAACTGGCGGAATCGGACGAAGAACGCATAGACGCCCTCCTCCTCAAGTTCGACGCGTTGATGGGTCGCGGAGAAACGATTGCCGCCAAAGCTCTCTGCGAGCGCCTTCCCCGAGCACAGTTCGATAACCCGGCCCACGCTTTCCTCATCGCTCGCGCGTTCTACGAGATTGGGGACACGGACACCGCGTCGCCCCTGATCGAGGAAGCCGTAAAGGCTAATCCGGACAGCTCAGAAGCTTACTACTATCAGGGCCTGATCCACGACGAACAGGGGCGCACCAAGACCGCCTTGAGCGCCTTCCTCAAGTCCCGGGAGCTGGATCTCGCTGCCCCATCGCCACCTTGGTCTGTGTCGAGCGAGACTTTTCTCGAGCTGGTACAGAGCGTGGTGGCAGCTTTACCCACTGATCAAAGGGCCGCGCTCGATCGCGAGCAAATCTTCATTGCGGAAGCCCCTGGAGTCGAAGTGGTCGTCGACGGTGTGGACCCGCGCGCGCTGGTTCTTTTGGAGCCTTTGCACCTTCACGACGAGAGCGACGGTGAAGGCAGCGATTCGGGCACTCCAAGCGCCGGGGAGCCGTCGACACCGATCGAAACCAGCCCTACGCCACCCCCTCTGAAGCCCGACGAAGCGGGGGCGGCCACCGCTCGCCTGTTCGTGTATCAGAGGAACCTAGAGCGCGTTGCTGGAACGGTTGATGGCATCCGTGCGGAGCTCAGCGCCATGCTCGAGCGCGAGCTGCAGGCTTTCCTGAGCGAATCGCCACCCCAGTAGCGGTGGCGCTCCTTGATCATCGGCCGCGATCGGCCAGCTTGGTGGCCACCGCCTTGAGCAGACGCCGGGCTGGCGAATCGGCGATCCCCGCTAGGGCGGCCACGGCCGCTTCCGTCTCACCGAGTGCTCGACGCCTCACCACGTCGCAAGCTCCACTGTCCACAACCAACTGCCGCAATTGTTCGACGACAGCCGCCCCTTCCCCAGAACGAATGCGCTCCACGAGCCGCACCAGACTTGGCTGCTCCTGCACAGCGATGACCAGCGGCAGCGTGACTTTGCCCTCCAGCAGGTCAGCGCCCAGCGTCTTGCCACTGGCCTCGCCTGTGTAATCAAGAACGTCGTCGACCAACTGGAAGGCCATGCCCATGCGCTCGCCGAATTGACCGATAGCCTCTTGGGCGGCAACGTCGGCGCCCGCCAATAGGGCCCCCCCGGAGGTCGCGAAGTGAAAAAGCGAGGCCGTCTTCTCGTGCAGAATCCGGTCGTAGGCTTGCAGCGATAGGTCGAGCTCGGTGCGATTGCGCAATTGCAGGATTTCACCGGAGACGAGGCGCTGCAGCGTATCCAGGAGGCCGCTCATCAACTGCGGCGCGTAGCGGAATGTCCGTTCGAGCGAATGAACGAGTAGGGTGTCGCCAGCCAAAACACTCACGGCGTTGCCCCAAATGCGACGAGCAGTGGTGGCGCCCCTACGGTCCATGCCGTCGTCGATGACGTCATCGTGAAGTAGCGTGGCGGTGTGAACGAGCTCGACGATCACCGCCAACTCCCTCACCTCCTGCCCAATCGGTCCGGCACAGGCGGCGCTCAACAGCACTGCAGTCGGGCGAACCCGCTTCCCGCCGAGTGCTACCAGATGAGCAGCCGCAGCATCTGCCGGGCCTGTGGCTATGCTCGATGCCTCCGTGAGCGCCTGCTCGACCCACGCCAGATCATCGGCGAGCAGGCTCTGAACGTCCGACAGGCGCGTGTCGAGTCGCGGGTCGCTGGCGCGCTTGGCGCTGCTCTTCAAAGTCGAAATGGCGGCATCGGTCGACAAGCTCATTGCGGTATGCCGGCCATATCGTCAATTGGCTCCGAAAGCCATAGCTGCCATCAAAATCAGTGCCGCCTTGGCTACAGCGTGTGGGCCCCGGGGGTAAGCCCCGCCCGGGGTCCAACAGCGGACGCCAATCCTCACTGAGAAAGAAAAGCAGGTGCGGTTTGACCGGAACCCGGACAACCCGCTAAAGGATGCCCAACCATGCCGCCGCTCGCCCCTCCCGCCACCACAGCCGAGACGCGTGGAAGAACGGTCGGCAAAGCCGCCTTCGGACTGCTCGTGGCGGTACCGACTCTGTTGTGGGCGTTACAGATCATCGGTCAGGCTTTTGGAACGCCGGAGCCGAGCGCCTTGCCGTGCAGAAGCGGTTTGACTCTACTGATTTCGGGCATCGAGCAAGCCCGCCAGTCGGCCTTCGCCCGAACGAACGAAAGCGACGCACTAACGGCCTTTCGTTCCAACCTCGGGCCGCAGTGGGCCACGCCGAGAGCTGTCCGCGAGAAGTGCAAGGGCGACGGCGAGCTTGCGAGCATGTTCGGCAGAGTGGAGCGGCTGCGCTACGCCGAAGAACACGCCGTGCGTTACGAAAGCCGCGGAATTGCGTCGGACCGGCGTGCCGTCGAGCGGCTCAAGCAGCGCCTCCAAAGACCGTCTTCGGTGCCAGGCACCACCGCTGCCCCCTGACGCGCTGGGCGCATAAACCCATTTTTGCGCCTTGGCATCGGGTTAAGACCTGCTGGAAAGCCAGCGCCAACGCCACTAAGCTCGCGGCCACATGTCAATGAATGAAGAAACTCAGGAGCCGGGCCCGACCTTCGATGATCTCGGGCTGCCCGAAGCCGTACTCAAGGCCGTGAAAGAGCGCGGCTATCTCTCCCCTACTCCAGTGCAATCCGCCGTTTACCGGCTCGCGGCCGAGGGCCACGACTGTGTGGTGCAAGCCCGCACCGGGACCGGAAAAACGGCTGCCTTCGGCCTGCCCCTCGTGGGGTCGCGGGTTCGAGCCCGAAATCAAGCCTGTCAGGCGTTGGTGCTCTGCCCCACGCGCGAATTGGCGGTTCAAGTGACGCGAGAGCTGCAGAGCCTGGCCCAGTATACCGAGCTGCGGGTCACGAGCGTTTATGGCGGTGCTCCCATGCAGCCGCAAATCGACGCGCTCCGCGCCGGGGCGCACATCGTGATCGGAACGCCGGGGCGCGTTTTGGATCACCTCAAGCGTGAGACTTTTCCGACCCAGGAGATCCGAGCCTTCATTTTGGATGAGTGCGACGAGATGCTGTCGATGGGCTTCCTTCCTCAAATTAACGATATTTGGAAACAACTACCTGCCGGACATCAGACCCTGCTGTTCAGCGCCACCGTTCCCAAGGACGTTTCTAGAATTGCCGAGACGCGGCTCAAAGACCCGGAGTTCGTCACGCTTAGTGGTGACCACATCGGTGCCCTGTCCATTCAGCACTTCGTGTACATTAGTCACGGCAATAAGCTAAACGAACTACTACAGGTGATCGAGGTCGAGAATCCCGAAAGCGCCATCGTTTTCTGTAACACGAAAGACGAAACGAAGCGCGTCGCGAAGGCACTTCAGGAACGGGGTTTCGCTTCGGAGTGGCTCAATGCTGATCTGGGCCAAAGCGACCGTGAGCGAGTCATGACGCTTACCCGAGATAGCAAACTCCGTTTCCTCGTCTGCACCGACGTGGCAGCGCGCGGCATCGACATCTCCCACTTGACCCATGTCATCAACTTCGACTTTCCAGATTCCGCTGAACAGTATGTACATCGCACCGGACGGACCGGTCGCGCCGGTCGCATGGGGACTGCGATATCGTTGGTCAGCCCCACCGCTATCGGCGATTTGTACTACCTCCGTCTCAAGTACAAGATTCATCCGCTCGAACGTCAGTTGCCCACGCGCCAAGAGCTTCAAACGCGTGAAGAGACGGACGTCGTTGCATCGCTGTCGCTCAAGTATTCGTCGCCGGACCCCAATCATCCGTACCGCATGATTGCCCGTCGTCTATTGAGCCACGATGACGCCGAGTCCATTCTCACCGGTGTGCTGGAAGCGATCTTGGGCAACCGTTCGGACGCCACCCAGCAGGGGAAGAATGAACGCCGCGCGCAAGTCCCAGCGGCTAGGCCAGCGCCACCTCGTACGGAACGCAAACCTCGCCCCGACAGTTCGGGCCGCGCTGAAGCGTCTCAGGCAAGCGGCGCACCCAGACCAGGGCGTGCTCGCGACGCGGCGAGTCCCGAGCGAGGTCCTCGCAGGGCGGCCAAGGGTTACGACGAAGAGTTGGACATCGCGTACGAAGTGACCGATGTCCAATCGGCAGGGGCGGAAGCAACCGGACCTAAGCCCAGCTCCGCTCGAACGACTACTCCAGAGCGACGCCGTCACCCAAAACCCGTAAGCACTCCTGACGTAGCGCCGGACCGCTCCACCGACGAGAGCGGTGGCTCGGAATCAGGATCCAGCGGCTACGTGAGCCTGTATCTGAACGTGGGCAAACGCGACGGGGCGAGTGCACGGGAGGTGGTGGAGGCCCTGAGCGCTGCCGGCATCGACGAAGCGAACACCGGCGAAGTCGTGGTGAAGGCGCGCCACAGTTACATCCAGGTCATGCCCGACGTGCGTGAACGAGCGCTCGAACGGCTCAACGGCATGGAAATATGTGGGCGTCAGGCGTACGTCGAGGTAGCACGGCCACGCGTTTCGCCCTCGCCGGGATGACACGGGATCATGTTCATCTTTTGCCACTACGTCTTCGGCCCCATGCCCCGCCCAGGCTGACCACCTGACGCGGGCAAACGGTGATGGGGTTGTCGCTCCATCAACAGGCTGTAGGCGGAACACTTTAGCATGGCGCGACGACCCGTCCCACGCCACATCGATGATCATCGCCTTCGCCGCCGGTCGGGCTGTGCCATTTGGAATGTGTCTTCCCTCGTAGATCTCGTTGCCTCTCACCTCTGAAGAGAGTTCCTCATTGCGGGAGAGGCGTTTCGTAGCTAGTCCTAGAGAACCGTGCAAACTGTGGACGTGGCAAGACTCGAACGGAGCCTGATGTGGGCCATCGAAAATGAGCTTCCAAGCTCAGAGCTGGTTGCTATGCTTCGTCCGCTCGTTGCGCATACTCAAGGCCATGAAGTGCGAGGACGCTTGGTACGCCTCGAGCTGGCTGAACGGCTTCTGCTCACCCCGAAGGCACCGTCACACGCATGGGAGGTGGCCGGGCTGGCGAGGCAAGTGTTGAGGCACGAGTCTGACGGCATCACACGCGCGCGAGCCAACGGCGCGCTGGGAATGGCGATGACCTTGCTCGGTCAGTATCGGATGGCGCGTCGGGCGTATTTCAAGGCCCTTGCCGACGATCCCGGCCACCCAGTTCTGTTGCACAACCTGGGACATTTGATGGCGACCGTATTCAAGGATCCGTTAGGTGGCTGCCGGTGGTTGCGTTTGGCCTATCGCAGTCTCCCGGACGACCGCGAGGTGGCGGCCTCGTATGCCCATGCGCTAACGCTTGCTGGGTTGACAGAACGCGCGTTGGACGTCTTGA
>CAZNZA010000012.1:56960-59029 GCA_964577325.1 uncultured Polyangiaceae bacterium | reverse complement strand
GTGCGGCTCCCGGCAGTGCGGCTCCCGGCAGTGCGGCTCCCGGCACGACGCACCCGGAGCTGACGGTCACCCTGCCCGAAGTCAGTGACCCCATGCTCGCGCCCCTCCCGCCTCCGGCGCACGTGCTTTCTGACTGGCGGCAAGCCCTTCGTCTCATCCGTGCCCGGTCCACTTCCTTGCGCATCGCGGAGCTGCAAGTCACGCAGGCCGCCGCCCAAGTGCGGCAGAGCATGGCGCGCTACTACCCAACCTTAATCGGAACCGGAAGCGTGTCACATCCGTTGTTGTCGACGGGCACCGAGAGTACCGCCCTGGGTTACCAGCAACCAGGTGTCACCACCTGGCGCGGCACGGTCAGTTTCCGGCAACCCCTGTTCGACCTGCAGGCTTGGCACGACGCGGAAACCGCTGAGATCGCGGTGGAGGCCGCATCCTACAGCGCTCAGGACGCCGAACGACGGGTCTTGTCCGCGGTGGCCGACACCATTCTGGCTACTGTCACCGGCGAGCGACTGGCGGAAGTCAGCCGTGTAAGCTTACGGTCCGCCCTGTCCACCTTGGATTTGACGCGGCGCAGAGCGCGGCTCGGCGCAGCTAGTGCCGTGGACGTTCTTCGAGCCGAGCAAGAGGTCGCGCTGAACCGCCAACAGGTCATCAACGCCGATGAAAATGTTCATCAGACGCGCGAGTCGTTGGGCATGGCACTGGGTTATGCCCACGCTTGGGGCGTAACCCCAGAACTCAAATTGGACGAAGTCGCGGCTGACGCCGCCGCCGTGTGTTCGGCGGTCAGCACGGAGCAGCGTTCCGACCTCCAAGCGCTGAAAAAGCAACGACAGGTAGCCGAGCGGGGCGTGCAGAGCGTCGATTACCAGCTCGCCCCAACCCTCGATCTCACCAGCGACTATACCTACGGGCATCCGACGTATCCCGCGGAAGCCCGGCCGATGCAATGGAGCATCGGCGCCCTTCTCACCGTGCCCTTCTACGACGGTGGCGTGCGCTCGTCGCAACGCATGGCGGTACACGCGCAGGCGGGACTCGTGGAACAGGAGCTTTTGCAGCGCGAGCGGGAGGTACTGGTAGAGATCGGGCGCGCCCAACGCGCCGTCGATGTGGCCGAGCGCGCCTACGAAGTGAGTCGCGAATCGCGGCGGCTCGCGCAGGAGACGTCGCGCTTGGCAGAGCTTTCCTTCATCAATGGGAGGGGAACGAGCTTTGAGCTCGTTGAAGCGGCGCGCCGCTACCAAGAAGCGGAATTGGACCTTGCCGTACAAGAGTTCGAAGTCGTTCGGGCTCGCTTAGCGGCGCTTCTGGCGCAAGCCAACTGCGACATCTGATGAACCGGGAGCACGCCGCCGGATGCCCATCGAACACATCATTTACATTCCTGGAGTGCTGCTGATCGGCTTGACGCTCGGTTACGTTCTGGGTGCCCGGGCTGTTCGGGAAGAGACGGCCCGCATGAAGCGCCGCTCCAAGGAGTAGCCGGTATCGACGCGCACCGAACGGCCGGATCGAAGCCCGCGAGAGCGGGGCGGTGCTGCGACATTGCCGTCCCCGGTGCCGCGCGCTAGCGTGCGCTCGTGTTCGGCGTCTCATTTACAGAGCTGTTTCTCATTGGCGCCGTGGCCCTGGTCGTGGTTGGCCCGAACCGACTTCCCATGATGCTCGGGACTTTGGGCAAGTGGTCGGGCCAGCTGCGTCGCACGCTGTTCGAGGTTCGACATCAGTCGGGCATTGACGAAATCCTTCGCAGCGAAGGGATAAGCGGCGGATTGAACGAAATCCGCTCCCTCAAAAACGCGGTGCGCGGGGATCTCAGCTCTTTCGCGCGCAATGCGATGAGCGGTCCGCCACCCGCGCCGAAAGCGCCTGCCTCCACTACCCCGGCGGTGGACGATGCCGAAGCGCCCGCTCGCGACCCCTTTGCGGGCGTGAGCTACGACCGGAGCCGGGAGTATCCCGATGAGGGTTGTGATGCTTACGGAGCCATTCCTGACGATCTTTGGGCGGCGACGCGCCCCGTGCGCACGGCCTCGTCGGCAGCAGCGTCGTCGGCAGCAGCG
>CAZNZA010000012.1:56598-56860 GCA_964577325.1 uncultured Polyangiaceae bacterium | reverse complement strand
GGCGACGCGCCCCGTGCGCACGGCCTCGTCGGCAGCAGCGTCGTCGGCAGCAGCGTCGTCGGCAGCAGCGTCGTCGGCAGCAGCGGCAGCATCATCGTCATTGGGTCCGGGCTCAGCGGAGTGGGAGTCTGCCGTGCGAGCTCCGCCCAATCTTCCCCTTTCTCACCCCGCGGCGCATCCGATAGCGGCCCCGGCTGCTCCCCCGGACGATGCCGAGGTGTCCGCGGCGATGGCTCCGAGTGGTACTCCATCGGAGTCCGTA
>CAZNZA010000012.1:17560-56498 GCA_964577325.1 uncultured Polyangiaceae bacterium | reverse complement strand
CAGCCATCGGAGTCCGTACAGCCATCGGAGTCCGTACAGCCATCGGAGTCCGTACAGCCATCGGAGTCCGTACCATCGGGCGCGATCCCCGATACGAAGTCCTGAGCACCCCAATGACGAAGTCCCCCAAGGAGCCCGACATCAAGGCACTGAACGCGGCTAACCCGGAACCCGAAGACGAAGGGATGACCTTCTGGGAACATCTCGAGGAGCTGCGGAGTCGGCTTCTGAAAATAGCCGCCGCGGCAGCCTTGGGCGCGACGTGCGCTTGGTTCTATCGAGAAACCATCCTGTTGTGGCTCGTTACGCCTTTTCGCGATGCGTGGATCGATCTGGATCTGGCCAATGAACCGCAGCTGAACTTCCCTGACCCAGCCGGATTATTCGTCGCCTACCTCAAACTATCCATCACCGCTGGGCTGGTCCTTTCCCTGCCCATCATCTTCTATCAGATCTGGGCCTTCGTAGCGCCAGGTTTATACTCCCGCGAAAAGCGCTTCGCCATTCCCTTCGTCACGGCCTCGACCCTGCTGTTTGCCGGGGGAGCGTACTTCGGCATGACGGCGGCTTTTCCACTCGCGTTCCGCTACCTGTTATCCTTCGCCGGACCCATTGAAGGTTTTGCGGTCAATCCTACGATCATGGTCGGCGACTACGTCGCCTTCATCACTCGCATGCTGCTCGTCTTCGGCAGTGTTTCCGAGCTGCCGGTGCTCGTATTCTTCCTCACCGTGGCGGGTCTCATCGACCACACGCACCTGATCAAATTCTTTCGATACTTCGTGGTCCTGGCGTTCGTGCTGGGAGCGGTACTCACCCCTCCCGACCTATTGAGCCAATTCCTACTCGCGATGCCGCTGACGCTCCTGTACGTCATCTCGATCGGCATTGCTTGGGTGTTTTCGCGTAAGCGCCGCCAGGCAAAGGAGCCGTGACTTTCCGCCGTCGCTCCCGTCAGTCTTCGCGGGCATAGGGCTCGCCACGCCATATCGAGAAAGCGCGATAGAGCTGTTCGAGGAGCAGCACGCGCGCGAGACGATGAGGCAACGTCAAGTTGGACAAACTCATGCGCACGCTCGCGTCCGCGGACACCTGCGACGGCAAGCCCTCTGCGCCACCAATCAGAAACACCAGGCGAGGCCGACCAGATTCAACCCACTGCTGCACCCGCCCGGCGAACTGCGAGCTCGTCCACCCCTGCCCATCCACCTCCATGGCAACGACGAGATCAGTAGGCGCCAGCTGCTTGAGCAAGCCCTCGCTCGACTTCACTTCCCGCACTTCGACAGCGCAGTGGCGCTGGATGCGCCGCAGGTAATCGTCGCACATCTGGCTATAGGCGCGGTCTTTGATGCGCCCCACCGCCAACACGAGAATCCGCATCCAGATCTAACCCCAGAGTTCGGTGCAGTTGAACCGAACTCTGCAAGTGTAGCAGTCCCACCGGCTGATAGTTTGCCGTACAAGTAGCGATTCGAACGCCCTCGCCCAGTGGGGCGGCTCGAATCGCGGTAGGGTCAACACAGCCGAAGCGTGGGGTTAAAGTGAACGCTTTGGCGGAAAATCCGAGACCGAGCTGGGGCTCTGGTCATCTCTAGGCGTGTCTACAGCGACCGGAACGCGCTCGGCGTCCATCCACAGCCCATCCAAGTCGTAAAGGGACCGCACATCGCGCTGAAAGACGTGGACTACGACGTCGACAAAGTCGATCAGCACCCATTGCCCGGCAGGCAACCCCTCGATAGCCATGGCGGGGAACCCATCTTTGGTGAGCGAAGCGTCCACCTCGCGCGCGATAGCAGCCACGTTGCGATCGCTGGCCCCCGTCATGAGTACCAGAAAGTCAGCGTAATCGACCTTGCCAGCCACATCGATGATCTCGATCCCCGTTGCCTTCTTCTCCAAGCCGGCTTTCGCGGCGAGCAGCGCGATGTGACGGCTCGTTTCCACGGATTGGTGGCTCGGTGCGCGAACGTCGTCAGCCTCCGCTCGATCGGGACGGGGAATGGACTTCTTGCTACTCTTGTTCATCAGTGAGGCGCTCCCGCATCGGGCGAATGGTGGTCGAGGGTTGAGGCGTCAAGAGCCACAGGAGGAAGTGGCGCTTCGTCGAGCACCGCATCCAGAGGATCAGGGGCGGGAGTCGGAGCAGTCCAACTCACCGCGGGTCGAGGCTCGTACACAGGTGGAGGTCCTGCCGGCAAGCGCCCAGCACCGCTGCTACACGCGCACGAGACGAGGACGCAAAGGGCGCGGGCCTTCATTCTGCCGCGCGTGTACCCGAAAGCGACGCCGGGGGGAAGCTCAGATCCCGCTGTGGCGCCCGAAATCGCCAGCCGGGCCGCATCACAGAGCCACTCCGCTGCGCTGCCCCGGGCTGGGAAGCGCTCCGGCGTCAACGCTAACGGATGCCGGTGCCTCAGGGGGAAGCGGCGCGAGTTCCAAAGGCCTCGCGCCCTGAACAGCGTAAGCCCCCACAGCGCCTTCGGCTGGCGGCTCTACCACGTGTGAGCGATCGTTTCCCGCTGCCGTCGAATTACCCACGGACGACTCGCTGCGGCAGGCGCCGAGCATGATCGGTAGCACGAAGCTGACGATTCCCCGCGTCATGGCCGCGATGGTACACCAGCAGACGTCCACGAGCCACGTTCGATGTCAGCCCCTCTCCACTTCCGCTCTCCGCCCCCGCTGCACCGCGGCGATCCCGTCCGCATCGTTGCGCCGGCGGGGCCTTTCGACCGAACACTGTTCTGGAAAGGCGCCGGCTGGCTTGCTGAACATTTTCGCGTGCATTGGTCGCCGACGATTTTTCGGCAAGACGGGTTCCTTGCGGGAAGTGTACAGGAGCGTCTCGATGACCTGAAGCAAGCACTGGCGTCCGAATGCCGCGCGCTCGTATGTGCGCGTGGCGGCGTTGGCAGCGCCGAAGTCGTGGCGCGCCTGCCGAAGGAGTACGTGCTCGACAACCCGAAGTGGCTGGTTGGGTTTAGCGACATCACGGCGCTGCACTGCGCCTATCAGCACTTCGGGCTCATGTCTCTCCACGCCGGGAACATCACTTCACTTGGAGTAGGCAACCACCCCTTCCGCGAGGCTTGGCTGCGAGCGGTGCTCAACCCGCTCCGGCAACAGGAACTAAACGTAGAAGTATTGAACCCCGGGAGCGCCCGTGGACCTCTCGTCGGGGGAAACCTGGCGGTGCTGCATGACGTTTGCGCGGCTGGGGACTGGCTACCACCGCTGGGGGCGATTTTGTTTCTCGAGGACGTGGGCGAGCCTCCCTACCGGATCTACCGCATGCTGGCCTCATTGGCCCGGCGTGGGTTGATCAAGCATCTATCAGGGTTGGCGTTCGGACAGCTGTCCGCAAGCTCACCGGGCCGACACCGGATCGATGCCCTCGAAGTGTGCCGTCGGTTTAGCTTGGAACACGGTTTACCTGCCGCGTGGGGGGTGCCTGCCGGCCACGACCCGACGCAGAACCTTCCGTTGACGCTCGGTGCCTCGGCAGCACTCCTGCTCCCGGCCCAGGGAGCGGGAGTGCTACAGCTAAACACGCCCAGCGCTGCCGCGGTGGCTTAGCAAGCCGACCGTAGGTGGTTGGGCTGCCCGTTTACTCCTTGCGACTCACCCCATATGCCGGCTGGGGCGGAGGGGGCGGGACTTTAGCGCCCTCCCGCCGGGAGGGCGGAGCGGACGCACGGCGCGATGGGGGAGCGGGCGGGCGCGAGGAAAGCGACGCTTCGGGACCCTCTTCGTCGGGTTCCACATCGATGACTTCCGCGTCGTCGATTTCGAGTTCCTCGTGATCCACGTCTGGCGTATCTTCCTCATCGAGGGGCGGCTGTAAGAACCCATCGGCTGGTTCGTATTCTTCGGAGCTCGCGCTTACTGCCGCGGCACTCCCGCCGACCGACCCCATAGGGACCATGATGTCAGCGTCGGTCGTGTCAGGCTCGCTCCCCTTCACTGCTGGCAACTCATCATCGTCGCCGTCTTCGCTCGCCGTCCACTCGACATCGTGGCTCGGCTCGTCCGCCTCGTCACCGCTATCGTCGTCGGCATCAGCATCGTCTTCGATGACACCCGCATCCTCCGAAGTGGATGAAGCGTCGTTCGAGGCATATGCGGCTTCCGCCCCGACGTCGCCGTCCGCCGCGGAACTGGCATCCGCGCTGAAGTTTTCGTCGTTGGGCGCCGATCGCGCCGCTCCGTAATCCGGGAGGTCTGGCAACGATGCTTGTTCGTCCTCAGCATTTGGAGCCGTCAAGCTGAGGGTATCGGGGGGAGCACCGACCACCGGCGGAGGCAAGGGATCAGGACTCGAAGGACGACCCTGGAGCATGGCCTCCTTCGCCCGCGCCAGACCGACCTTCGCTTCCTCGTCGCCCGGATTCAGGCGCAACACGCGACGCCATGCGTCGGCCGTTTCACGCGGATCGGTCAGCTTGTCCTGCCACAGCCGAGCAACTTCACGGGCGAGCTCGGCTCGATGCGCCTGATCGCGACTTCTGACGATCTGATCTTCGTGCAGCTTGACCATGCCCACGTAGTCGCCGAGCTTGTCATACAACGCCGCCAATTGCCCATTAACCTCGAGGTCACTCGGATTCAGGTCGTGCAAGCGACGAAGATCTTCTGCGGCGCGCGATGAGTCACCGAGCTTTGCTTCGCGAAGATCCGCGCGATACCGCAAAAGCTCCCGCACCATGGGGCCATCGAAGACCTCCTCGAGAGCGCGACTGGCCACACCATCGGCCAAGTTCCAGTCACCGACGGCCGAAGCTATATCATCGAGTGCCTCGAGGCTTTCCGTCTCGACGAACTGGGCCAAAGCATCACCGATCCAAGTTAACGCCTGCTCCGTGGCGTCCAACTCGAACTGAGCCAGCTTTGCTGCGCGCCGTAGCATCCTACTGCGCGTTTTGCCCCCGTCACGGGCGCCTTGCCCGCCGCTGGCCAGAGCCTCGGCCAAGATACGCCGCAACGTCGCATCGCCCGCCGCTTGTCGGCGCTGGTCCATGATCCGCACCAGATCCACGACTTGCTCCAGGCCTTCCTCCGCAACACTTCCGCTCAACGCAATCTGGAAGAAAGCTTGAGCTCGCCCGATGTCATCGAGTTCAGCCGCAACTTCTGCAGCGCGACACAGTGCGGCCAGTCGAGCTTCTGGTGTTTTACAACGAGGGATCTGTCGCTCGTAAACGTCGACTTTGGCCGATGCGTCCTTCGTCAGCCCCGCCAGCCGAGCGAGAAGCGGCTCGACTTGGTCTGGCTCCACACTCACTAGGCCACTCTCGCCGTGAAGAATCGCCTCTGCGGACGGAACCTCCAATGTCGCGAGAACCTCCGCTTGTCGCACGAGCTCCTCACCGCGCTCTTGGCCTGTCCGCGGAGCGGCGCGCAGTTCATGTGCCAGGTGCAGTGCATCCAAGTCTCTGGCCCGCACGGCGATCGTCTCCAATGTCTCAGCGATGTCCAGCCGAGCGCTGCGCGACTTACCTAGATCAGCAGCCACGGCGAGCGCCTCCGTCTCATGTCCGCTGCTGACGAAGCGTTCAAAGGCTGCGTGCATCGCCTCCGTCCGCGCTTCCGTTACCGGTGCTCCGCTATACCATTGCACCAGCTGCCGCGCGACGTCGTGCTCGTTACCCAGCCGATCGCCCAGCTCGATGAAAGCGTCCCGGCAAGCCTCGTCCCCGCGCGTGCCCGCCTCGGCTAATACGCGTAAACCTTCTTCTCCTCGATCCAGGCGGTCGGCGTACACCTGAGCCAGTCGCCGTGTCATGCGGCTGGCTTCATCGACGTCGTCTTCGAGCGGCACGAGTTCGTGCATGAGCTTCGCAACGAGCTCCCACTTGCCATGGTCTTCGGCCAGGGCACACAGCCGTTGCGTCGCGTCGAGGTCTGCCGGATCCGCCTGATGAATGAACGACAACACCCGAATCGCATCTTCAACCTGATGCAGGCGTCGCTCATAAATTTCCGCCAAGCGCGCAGCCACGTCGAGCTTCGTCTCTTGGGATCCAGCAACCTCGAAGTGGCGTTCGAGTATTTGCGCTGCGGCGACGTGATTGCCTTGCGCTTGTTCGAGATCCGCGATCTCGGTCATTGCTGGCTGACAGTTGGGGTCGAGCTCATCCAACACGAAGTGTAGACGCTCAATGGCCCCAGCCGAATCGGATAGACCGCGAGCCCTCAAACGCGCCTCCCGGAGCGCAAGCTCGCTACGTTCAGAGGGATCTTCGACCACTTCTACCAAACGTGCCAAGTAGCCGACAGATGCTTCGAGATCCTGCCTCCGCTCCGCATCGTTAGCCAGCCACAGCAACGTCTCGGCGTCAGGCATGTCTCTCAGCACCATCAGGTAGCTGGCACGCGCAGCGTCTACGTCCTCCAAGTGGTCGCGCTGAATCTTTGCTGCCCGCTTGCGGATTGCGACCCTTGCAGCGCGATCGGACATCTTGTCAGCCCTGGTGAGAAACAGCGCTGCGAGCTCTCCGACCCGCCCCGCTGCGACCAGCTGCTGTTCCAACAGCGCGGAGTACTCTTCGACCGTTGGAGCCAGCTCCACCGCTCGCTCCAGCCGGGCCACGGCGTCCTCACGTTCGCCCATTTGCAGGCTGTAGTTCGCCGCGCGAGCCAGCAGAGCCGCTTGTTCCGCTGCAGCCTCCGTCAGTTCGACCTGTTCATTGGCCGCACTGGCAGCCTGTTCCCAGGCCTTTGCATGCACGAAGTAATGTTCAGCTCGACCCCACAAAGCTGCATCGCCAAGCTCCGCTGCACCTTCTGCCAGTGCTTCGCCGCCCTCGCGAGACAAGCCTTGTGCGGCCCTCAAGTCACCCAACTTGATGTACAAGCCTCGCTTGGCCGCTGCGTCATCCAGCGTCGCTATGTGTTGGGCAATGGCATCGGCGGCCAAGTCCGGGCGAGACGCCGTCTCGAAGAGACGGACGGCTTCGTTCAGCGCGTCTTCGTCACCTCGCGACAAGCCCGCAACGCGCGCCCACGCCGACCCCGCGGCGACGGCATCCTTGCGCTGCTCGGCGTGAACGCGCGCCAGGTGGCGCTCGATAGCAATGCGCGCTTCGACATCTTCGGTATCGGCTGCTTCTTGGGCCAAGACCTCGGCAAGCTGATCCCAGCTCTGTGCCCGTTCGAGCAGACGGCGCAACTGATCATACGCCGCTCTGCTGGGATCCAAGCGTACGATTCGTTCCCACGCGTGTACCGCGCCTTCGAGATCTCGCAGCTGGTTTTCGCACAAGCCGGCCACTTCCTGCAACCAGCGCACCTGCGACTCGACGTCGGCTTCACTACTTGCAGACGCCGCTAGAAGCACGTCCTTGAGTTCGGCGTACCTTCGCTTCAGAGGCAATTGCTCCAACAGGTAGGACAGGGCATCGCCGTTCGTCGGTTCGAGTTCGAGCACCTGGCGAAAGGCTTGGATAGCTTCGTTTTTGCGGCCTCGCTTCGCGAGTTGCTCAGCGCGCTCCAAAAGTCCATCTACCGACTCGAAAGCAGCACGCACTTCGCCCACGGCAGGCGCCACGCCTGCCGTGCCCGAGCTGCCCGCAGCCGGCGCCGCCGACGCCTTGCGTGCAGCTGCAGGAACTGGCGGTTCCCACGGGCGCGTATCCCCCGCCACCTGACGCGCTTGCGCCACGAGCACACCCTGCGGATTAGCGGCGACGTACGCGGCTGCCATCGGAGCAACTTCTGCCAGGCGCTGTAGCTGCTCGCCATAGTACATGGCCAGTTGCACCGCTCTGTCGTCGGCCGGCATGAGCTCTAGAGCACACACGGCGTATGCCAAGCCATGCTCTCCGGGATAAGCCTCGGCTAGCTCGACGAAGGCTCGCCCTGCCCCTTGTTTACTATCAGCAGGCACCTCTAGACCAGCACGGTAAACTTCGAGCAGCCAGCTTGCCGCTTGCGCCTTAATCACCACGTCGTCCGGAAACTCCGCCGTCAATTGCTGCAGCGCTGCGTAGCCGGCAGGCACGTCTCCGGCTCGCTTGGCCACCTCAGCCTCGTCCAAGCGTAGCGCCTTTCGTCGCTCCGGGTCTTGCTCGAGCCGCAGTTCAGGCTCGAACAGGGTCAGCGCTTGGGAGTATTCACTTGCAGCCTTGTGCGCTTCACGGAGCGTGTAGATGGCTAGTTGATCCGAAGGCTCGAGATCGACGACATGCCGCAGCACTGAACGCGAACGCGCCGGCTCACGTTGCTCCAAACGCTGCGCCACTTCGCGAAACAACGCGACGGCACGCGGCCGCAAGCTCGCGTCGCGCTCGCTATGCTTTTCAAACGCATGGGCGCGTCGCTCCATGAGTGCGGTCAACGATGCTTCGTCCGTGGCGGTGCGGTAGAGCTCCTCGAGTCGGGCGTAAGCCTGGTCCGCTGTAGGTTGTCTGTCTACCGCCTGCAACAAAGCTTCTGCGGTACGAGCAACGTCGCCGAACGTCGTTTGCCAAACGTTGGCAGCTTCACACAGCCAATGGCTCGCCAGCGCTGGTTCTGCGGTGCCTTGTCCTACTCGCTCGAGTAGGCGCGCGTAGGCCTCTGGATTCTGCTGCCCTGCAGTATGAGCCTCAGCAATCGCTGACTGGTCATGAGGATTGGCAATGAGCCTTTTTACAAGCGCGTCTTGCTGACTAGGATCCATACGCGAACGACGGTACCACGCGCGCTCTTGCCGTCGCAATCCGCCTGCCGCTCTCTTGCCTCGAAACCCGGCACCCTACGCTGAGGTGCCGAATCGGTGCCCAACGGGCGAGACCACCTGACCTCCCGAGTAGAATGTTTCACTCGGCTTGCGAGGACCGATGTGTGCAAACTTAAGGGCCCAAGAAAAGAAAAGACAGGATGCGTACCATTCGGATCTCTGACTGGCAGAATTGTCCGCCCTTGCTGCTGCCACGTTCAACAGAAGCGACATTAGCGATCAAGTCCTCGTCGCTTCGGTCGTCCGTGCTTGCAGTCACCCCGAGATGCGTCTGGCCATAGAGGTAGACCACCTTCGGCACCACTGATAGAGTTCGCACCCCACGTATGACTGGTCTTCCCATTGCGGGCGGGACGGCGCTCAGGCCCGGCCCCAACCTTCGTCAGCTCATCGAGCACCATCTGTCTCAACGCCGACCGATCGAACTGGCCGCGGCAGTCGACATCATCGTGCCCCTGTGCGTCAGTGTGGCTGATGTGCATGAACAGGGGTTCGGTCTGTACGTCTATCCTTCCAACATCGTGCAGACCCCGCGCGGTTATAGCGTCGCCAACGAGCTGGCGGCACGCCCGCCGTCGCACCCTGCGGACCTGGCGTGCTTGCCGCCGGAAGCCAATCCCGGCGAGCTCGGCGGCGCCCGCGCGAGCGTCTATTCGATTGGCGCCATACTCTACGAGTTACTAACGGGACAATCTGTGGGTCCGCAGATGCGGCGCCCAACGGAACTCATCCCCGGCCTTCCCCAGGCTGTCGAAGTTCTGCTGGCCAAGGCGCTGATCCGAGACCCCGCGCAGCGCCCTGATGACCTGTATGCGTTAGCCCAAGCCCTGTACGGCTTATCCCCCAAGCCAACGATTGCCCCCCCACCCGCGGCTGACGCGGGCCACCTCGACCAGATCGATGGAGTGGAAATCGACGTTTCCCTGTCCATGCTCCCGTCGGCAATGCCGCCCCGAGTAGCGGCCGTCGCACTCGCGCCAGAGCAGCGGGGTAGACCGCCCGGTGCGCCCGCGCCGCACCTGGGCGCTGTCGCTTCCCACGGCATCGGTCCAGCCGCCATACCCCCGGCCGCTGCGTATCCAGCGGCCGCCATACCCCCGGCCGTCGTGAGGTCGCCTTCGCCAAGTCAAGGCTCAGCGGTGGACGAGGCAACGGCCCAGTTGGCAGCGTTGAAAGCGAAGCTCGAGTCCGATCCGACTCCGCGGTATGTGGTCATTCGTGACGGCATGGACCATGGCCCGTTCAACAGTGTCGAGCTGTTGCAGCAGATTCGAACCCACAACTTCAGCGGCGATGATCTCCTGCAGAACACGGAGACGCGAGAGGAACGGCCCATCAAAGGCTGGCCCGACTTCGCGCCTTTTGCCGAACATGCCCAACGCCATAAGGCGATCGCCGACGAGAAGGCAGCCGTACATCTAGGAGTCGCCCAAGATAGCAAGCGTACGCGCGGCAAGATGGTAGGTGGACTGGCCGTCGTCGTTTTGCTCCTCCTGGGAGCCGGCGGATGGTTCGTCACCCAGGTCGGCACACGCAGCGACGAAGTTGCCGTACAAACAGAAGCGGTGAGCAACATAGAGGCCGAGGGCGCTCTGAAGGCGGACAAGAAGAGCGCGGCGGGCCGGAAAGGCTCCCGGGTCGTCGGCAGCTCCGGTGGCATCCCGCTGCTCGGTGGCGGCATGAGTTGTGAGGCTGCCCAGGCGACCTACGTCGAGGAAATCAAGATGACAGGGGGACAAGCAGACATCAGTCGCGGTCAGTACTCCAGCATCATGAACTCCGGTAGCTACTTTTCTCATTGCGGGGTGCCAAGCAATGTGGCCGTCAACATCTGCGTGGCGGTGCAAGCAGGCAAAGCTGTGGGCGTAACGGTATCCACGAGTCCTAACCACTCCTCGCGTGCCTGCATCTCCAAGGCAGTGCGCGGCATGCGCTTTCCATCTCATCCCAAGTTGGATGTCGTGCGCGTGGCCTTCGCGGCCCAATGAGCGAGCATTAATCCTGAGCCAATATGGCATCTCGCAGTGCGCCCCGCCCAAGCGTCTCCTTGGTGGCCGCGGTCACGACATGACCGACTGGGCGTTCAGAGGCGAAACCTATCGTGATTGAGCTCGATGATGTCAGCCTTGCTTTCGAGCACCCGGTCTTGCACCGTGTCTCATTGACGGTCCCTCGAGGCAAGTTGTACGGCCTCATCGGGCCAGGCGCCGCAGGCAAGAGCGTCATACTCAAGCTCATCCCTCGCCTGCTCGAGCCCACTAGCGGCCGTATCCTCGTCGATGGTCAGGACGTCAATCACCTGTCGGCACTAGAGCTCGTCGAGCTCCGCAAAGGCATCGGTATGTTGTTCCAGAACAACGCCTTGTTCGATTTCATGACCGTCGAGCAGAACATCGCATTCCCACTGACTCAGCTGTTTGGACTGTCTTTGGCGGAGGCCGCGACACGCGTGTCCACCAGACTCAAAGCGGTGGGCCTGCCCGGTTTCGAAACTCGGCATCCATCAGGCCTCAGTGGTGGACAGAAGAAACGCGTGGGCGTTGCCAGAGCAACCATAACCGAAGCCCCCATCGTGCTTTACGATGAGCCCGCGGCAGGTCTCGACCCTGTCAGCAGCCAGAAGCTGTTCGAACTGCTTCGAGCGGAGCAACAAGCTCGCAACAGCACAGTTCTGATGGTATCGAGCGACGTCGAGCGCTTACTCACAGTCACTGACTACGTCGGCATGCTGTTGAAGGGCGAGCTCATCTTCGAGGGCACTACGGAACAAGCGCGCTGCAGTTCGAACGCGTTCGTGAAGCAGTTCCTTCGGGGCGAGGTCGACGGACCTTTGTAGGTTGCTGCTTATGCTCTCCCCATCGCCATCGAACGGACCCGTCGCGGCTCGTACTTCGACATCGTTGCAAAGGCTAGGCGCGCTCGTGGTGGGCTTGTCGAAGGCCGCAAGTGGATTGTATTCGGTTTTTGCCACGACGCTCATGTACAGCGTACGAGGCAGACCGGATGCTCGACGCGCGCTTGGCCACATGTACGCCATCGGCAATCAGTCGCTCGTGTTTTTGTGCGTGGTGATGGGCTTCATCGGCATGATCGTCGTCTATCAGACGGGCATTCAGTTGCTGCGTGTCATTCCCGACATGAGTCAGCTCGGCACCACCTATCTCGAGCTGCTGGTCAAGGAGCTAGCGGTAAGCATTTGTGCTTTGATGCTTGCGACACGGGTGGGTGCAGGCATCGCTGCCGAGGTGGGGTCGATGGTCGTCACGGAGCAGGTGGACGCGCTTCGCATGTGCGCCGCGGATCCTATCGACTACCTCATACGGCCGCGCTTCGTTCCGTGCATCGTGATGACCGTCGTGCTGGTTCTCGTGGCCGGAAGCGTGGCGGTACTGACAGGCATGTGGACGGCACAGATATTCTTTGCCATCAACCCGCAGACGTTCCTCGACTTCCGTGAAGTCGACACGGGTGACGTCACCGTAGGTCTGGCCAAAGCCGTAGCTTACGGAGCAACCATTCCTGTCGTGAGTGGGTACTGCGGCCTGTCCGCGCACGGCGGCTCCCAGGGAGTGGGAGCTGCAACCACGCGAGCCGTCGTCAACTGTAGCCTCGCTATCATCATTCTGAATTTCTTTCTCACGAGCCTCGGCTACCTCGTCTTCGAATAGATTCATCGTACGCTGACGGAGCCAAATCGGGTGATATCCTTTCGCAACCTAAAGAAAGCCTTCGGCAGCAAGCAGGTGCTGGATGACGTCAGCTTCGATGTCCACGATCAGGAGGTGTTCTTCATCATCGGCGCATCTGGAGCCGGCAAGAGCGTTCTCATCAAGCAGCTAGTGGGCCTGCTGCGACCAGATGCTGGTGAGATATGGTTGAATGACGAAGAAGTCAGTCGCTTTACCGAACGGCAGATGTACGCAGTGCGGCGTTGCTGCGCCATGGTGTTTCAGCACTCGACGCTATTCGATTCGATGACCTGTGAGGAGAACGTGGCGCTGCCATTGCGCAAACACTTCAAGCTAGGCCGAACCGAGGCCCTGGATGAGGCGAGGAAGCGCCTCACGACGGTCCACATGGAGGCTTTTGCCGAGCGCTACCCGGCCGAGCTCGGGGACGGCTTGAGAAAGCGCGTAGCCATAGCCCGGGCACTGACACTCAACCCGCGCTACGTGCTGTTCGATGAGCCTACCACGAGCCTCGATCCTGTCAGTGCACGCCGAGTCGACCACCTGATTCGAGAGCTGAGCGATACCCTCGGAGTGACCAGCATCGTGGTTTCTCACGATCTCACGTCCATCTTCTCCATCGCCGATCGCATCGCCATGCTCTATCAAGGACAGGTCAAGAAGTTGGGCACGCCGGCGGAGTTCAGAGCCAGTGACGACCCGGTCATCCAGCAGTTCATCAACGGCCGAAGTGAGGGCCCAATGGAGTTCTGACAGCGCAATGGGTCAAGGCCGCGTGCCGTAGACGCAGACGGCACCGCCACGCGACCACGCCACCTGCGCAGTCGCGGGTCGCCAAAAAAGCTGGTACCTTAGGGATCTTTCATGAGCCAACACCGCAGCATCGAAGTCAAGGTAGGCATTCTCATCCTCGTGGCATTGGGGCTGCTCGCAGGCTTCATCGTCGTGATGGGCGGGTTGAGCTTCGAGCCAACATACCGAGTCAACGTCCATTTCACCAACCCGGGTGGTCTGAAGACCAGTGCCCCGGTGCGTCTTGCAGGTATGCGAGTGGGCAAGGTCGCCGAGATAGAATTTCGCGGCTCAGACCCGCAGGCCGTTGCCGACAACACTTTGATCCGCGTCGTGGCGGAACTCGAAAAGCGCTACCAGCCGTCCATTCATGCCGACTCGAAGTGGTTCGTTTCCACACAGGGTGTCTTGGGAGAATACTTCTTGGCAGTGGAACCAGGTTCCCCCGACTCGCCGCCCTTGGCGGACGGGGCTCAAGTTCAAGGCATCAGCCCCCCCCGCTTGGACCTGTTACTGAGTGAAGCTTACGAGCTGTTGCACCGCACGTACGTGGCGATCACCGAGAATGACAACAAAATTCAAGAAACTTTCGACGGTTTGCACCGAACGCTGAAGGGCAGCGGGCAGTTCTTCGACCAGAACTCTGCGAAACTAGACACCATCGTTGCTAACCTCGAGGCGCTGACGGTCGAAACCCAAGAGACAGTTGCCGCCGCTCGTCAACAGTACGTGGACAATCCGCGTATCAAAGGCATCATCCGCGACCTGCAATCCAGCGCCAACGCCGTACAGCGTGACCTCCCCCCCCTGCTCAACGAATCGCGCGGACTCGTCAGCAACGCCAACCGGGTAACGGACGTGCTGAGCAGTGATGAGCAGTTGCGAAGCTACGAGGAAATCACCCAGCAGACGCGCTCCCTGGCGACAAATGCCAATGCCGCCGCCGCCGACGCGAGCGAGGTTCTCGAACAGGTCAAGGCGGGCAAAGGCAGCGTGGGTGCCCTGGTGCGCGACGAAGCCGTGTATGACGATCTGCAAGAGCTGCTGCGGGACCTGAAGCATAATCCCTGGAAGATCTTCTGGCGCGAGTGATCCGTCTCAGGCTAGCTGACTGACGTTAACGGCGCCTTGCCTGGCCGTGTCCGACACTTCTCACTCTAGGGTCAGTAGGGCATCCCCTTCTTCGATACTTTGCCCTTCAACAACGTGGATCTCGATCACCTTGCCCGCTTCGGGTGCTTCAACGGGCACTTCCATTTTCATTGATTCGAGGATGGCCAGCGTCTGCCCCTCCGTCACCGCATCTCCCTTTTCGACCTGGATCTTCCACACCGTGCCGGTGATATCTGCCTCCACAATGACCGCCATGTGTACCCCGTTCTCAACGAGCCTTCGCTCATGCAACCGGCGCAGTGTGGCACACCGAACAGGGGCCGGAAAAGAACACCGCTGGGGCGCGCCTTCGCGACTTGCCGCTTTACTCCATCGGCCACATGGCCGTAGGCATATGTATCAAACTTTCGTGCCGAATCAGTTATGCTCGACGATCGGCATCTATCCGTTTGACGAATTAACTCAGCGGTTGCTAATTCGCCCCGCACCACTTCGGCGGCGTATCAAGCACCACAAGCAGACAGCACCCAAAGACTAGGAGGAGCTTCGCATCCATGGCCGACAATAAAGACAGTTCCGTGCTCTTCTCCCTCAATGAGCTGATGAGCCTCGAGGAAGACCGCATCCGGGCCGAGGAGGCCAAGCGAGCGGAAGCGGCGCGGGCGGCCGAGGAGGCACGATTGGCTGCTGAACGGGCGCGCGTAGAAGAGGAGCAGCGCCGACAACGCGAAGAACAGGAACGCCTGCTGGCCGAGGAGGCACGGCGGCGCGAGGAGGAGACGCGTCTGGAGGCCATCCGTCTCGCCGAGCTAGAGAAAGCCAAAGCCGAAGCCGAGAACGAAGCACGGCTACGCGCCATGAAGGAGACTCAGGCCCACGAGGCGGCGCTGATGAGGCTCAGGCAAGACCAAGGTAAGCGAAAGCTTCAGATGATGGTCGGCGGCACGGTGATGGCCCTCGTGTTGGCCATCATCGGTGGCGGGATGCTGTACCGCAAGAGTGCGGCCCAAGCGGAAGAGCAAGCACGGATTGCTGCACAGGCTGAGGAGGAGCGAAAGGCTGCTGCCCTCGCTGCTGAGGAAGCCGCGGCAAGAGCTCAGCAAGCGGCCGAAGAGATCGCCGCCTTCCAGAAGCAGTTGAGCGAGTTGCAAGCGAAGCTCGATGCTGCTGGCGGCGATGAGGAGACGGCGGCAAAAGTGCGACAGGAAATAGCGGAGCTGGAACGCAGCAAGCCGCGCACCCAGGCCGCGGGCAGAGCGGCACCTGCCCAGCAGGCACCTCGGGCCAAGCCGAAACCGGCTCCCAAGCCACGTGCGGCCTGCGATTGTCCGCCGGGCGATCCGCTTTGCTCCTGCTTCTGAGCGCGTGCTGACTGAGATTCGACGCATGAACCACCCGCAGCTGTGCTTCCCTTTGGACTATGCCACCGTCCCGGAGGCGTTGGGGGGAGCACGAGAGGTGTGCTCCGAGGTCGAGGTACTCAAGATCGGCCTCGAGCTGTTCATCGAGGGAGGTGCGACGGTCGTGCGCCAAGTGCGCGATTTCGGCTGCTCCGTTTTCCTCGATCTCAAGTTGCACGACATCCCGGAAACGGTGGAGCGCGCCGTGAGGCGAGCCGTGGAGCTCGAGGTCGATTATCTCACCGTGCATGCCAGCGGTGGTCCAGGGATGCTGGCCGCGGCGCTTAGAGGAGCTGTCGATTCGAACTTGACCATCCTCGCGGTCACCGTTCTGACGTCGCTCAGCGACGCCGACCTGCCTCAAATTGGAATCGAGCGCCCGCTGCTCGAGCACGCCCAGACGTTGACGCACCTGGCGGCACGCTGCGGAGTGCGGGGCTTCGTATGCTCCGCCCGAGAAGCGGGGTTGCTGCGAGAAGCGGTGCAGCGCGTAGCGCCGGGAACGCGGCTGCAGGTGGTCACTCCAGGGATCCGTCCAATTGGAAACAGCCCCGGGGACCAGAGCCGCGTAGCGACGCCAGCCGACGCAGTGGCCGCAGGTGCATCCATGCTCGTCGTGGGACGTCCCATTCGAGACGCGTCATCCCCCGCCGCAGCAGCGCGGGCAATTCGAGCCGAAATGGACGCAGCGTCCCGTCAACTGCGGAGCGCGCCGGCAGCGTTAGAAACCCCATGAGCGTGCGAACGCTGGCGGGCGTGCAGCCGGTACGCGAAGCGATACGGGCGCATGGCAAAGCCGTCACTTGGGTATGTCTGCAGCGTGGAACGACACGCTTGGCCGGCCTTGAAGCTCTCGCGCGTGATCAAGGCATCGCCGTGCGCTGGGTAGACCGAAACGAACTCGATCGCTTGGCGAAAGGCCAGTACCATCAAGGAGCTGTCGCTGAAGCTCCTGCCTTGACGCTTTTGCGGCTTGATCACGTGCTGCGGCAACCACCTCAATTGCTGCTGGCCTTGGACGGTGTTCAAGATCCGCAGAACTTCGGCGCCACGGTCCGCAGCGCGGTGGGACTTGGTCCGGCGGCAGTCGTTTGGGGAGAGAATGCGTCGGCACCGCTGACCGCGGCCATGAGCCGAGCTTCTGCTGGGGCAGTCGAACACGCGCGCTTGTGTCGCGTCCCCTCGCTGCCTTCTGCCCTCGTCGAGGCGACGAGCGAGGGGTATCAAGTCGTAGGCTTGGACAGCCACGCACCGTTGGCCCTCGTGCAAGTGGACCTGACGGTACCAACCATCTTAGTGGTCGGCGGAGAGGGTCGTGGACTGAGCCGCCAAACTCGCCGCGCCTGCTCACATCTGGCGCGGCTCGTGGGGCCCCACAGCATTGATTCGCTCAACGCCTCCGTCGCCGCTGCTTTGGCGCTGTACGAAGCCCAACGCCAGCGGGGGCTCGTCACGCAAGATGTTGCCATCCCTTCAATGGACGCGACACCGGACGCAGCTGAACTGTAAATAGTCTATGGCAATCGCTGAGTTGCGAGCCTAGCTTTAAGGGACTCGAGCAGCGACGGCCAAAGCTGTCGACCGCGACGAGAGGGTCCCCTTCATGGTCAACCCGCAAGTATGCGAAATAACGCGTCAACCAGCCTGTCGACGTGAGCAGGGGTCGTGTCCTCGCCCAGGCTCACGCGCAACGTGTGCTTCGCTCGTTCTGGTCCCGCCATGGCCGCGATGACCGGCGACGGCTCGTCGGTGCCCGCAGAGCACGCGCTGCCGCTGGCGACACAAATACCATCCAAATCAAGGGCGGCCACTAGCTCCGGTCCCGGTATTTGCGGAAACATCAGGCTCGTCACGTGCGGCAGGCGTTCGACGCCACCCACGTTTGGCGAAGCCAACGCAGCCAACCGCCGCTCCAAGTCGTCACGGAGCGGTGCCAGTGCCGCGATGCGTTCCGGCTTCATTCGCTCCAACGCGAGGCGAAATCCCAAAGCGAGCCAGGCATCTTGAGTTCCTGCGCGCAACCCGCGCTCCTGGGATCCACCGACGAGCAAAGGCTGCGGCGCCGGACCGCGAAAGAGCAGTGCTCCGATGCCTTTCGGTCCCCGAATTTTATGCGCCGTCACCGTCACGGAATCGGCGGCATCCAGCGACGCGTGCGACGCCTTGCCTAGAAGCTGAACGGCGTCCACGTGCAAGCGTGCACCCACGGCGTGCACGGCTCTGGCCACCTCTTCGATGGGTTGCACCACTCCGGTCTCGTGGTTGGCTGCCATCAAAGCCACGACCGTACGCGGACGAAGAGCAGGCTCCAGGTCCCCCAACGCTCGCTCGACAGCCTGCCTTTCGATACGGCCAAGCGCTGGAGTATCCAGCCACACGACTCGCTTACCCGAGCGCTCGAGCTTTTCCGCGATCCGTGTGACGCTGGGATGTTCGAGACGGCTGACCATCAGCACCTCGGCGGCGTGGAGCGCGAGGTTGTTGGCTTCCGTACCACTTCCGGTCATGACGACGTCACGGGCGTGGAAACCGAGAATCTCCGCTAATGTCTCACGCGTTTCTTCGAGCGCGTGCCGAGCACGGCGTCCTGCAGAATGAACGCTCGAAGGATTGCCCCACAGCGCGTCACGTTGCTGCGCCATCCCCTCGACCACTTCCTCCGCCAGCGGAGTGGTGCTGTTCCAATCCAGATACACTTGGCGCGTCGCCGTCACACCGCACTCCAGAATCTGACGCCCAACACGCGACGCTCGAACACCGAACTCAGCCGGCCGCACGCGAGAGCGCGGCGCGGGCGTGTTTGGCGAACACCATCGTCAATGATGCCCCATGCAGGGTCTTGTCGCCCACGCGCTCGTTTGCTGGCGACTGCAACTGCACGGAACCACCGTGACCGCTGGCCACGCCGCGAACCACGGCTAACCCCACCCCAGCGCCACCGTAGGCGCGGGTTACGGAGCCATCGCCCTGAAAAAACGGTTCAAAGACTCGGGTCCTGACCTCCTGAGGCACGCCAGGACCGGAGTCTGACACGCGCACTTCGTACTCCGCGTCGTTGCGGGGTCCAATCTTGACGAAGACAGTGCCATCGCTGGGGGTGAACTTCGCGGCGTTGTCGAGGAGCTGTTCCAATGCTCGACCTAGGCGATCCGGATCGCCCACCCCTCGCAGGGGTGGCGGGGCCACGTCTACGATGAGGGCTATGCCTTTGCTTTCGAACTCGCGCCGATAACGGGCCAAATGGCGCTGAGCCAAACTGTGGAGGTCGTACTCCTTGAAGACGAACCGCATGCGATCGGTTTCGATCGCTGTGACGTCCAACAAGTTATCGATCAGCCCCCGCAACCGGCTGGCACAATCGTCGATCGCGTGCACCGCTTTTAGCTGATGCTCGTTCAGCGGCCCCAGCTCGAGATCACCCAACAGCTTTACGTAGCCGACGATGGGGGTCATTGGTGTGGACAGCTCGTGCGAGACGTTCCGGTAGAATTCTTTGCGAGCCTGGTCGAGCTCGAGCAAGCGCTGGTTGGCCAAGGATAGCTCCGAAACCTTCTCCTCCAAATGGCCCACGATGCGCTGACTCTGCTTTCTCAGCGACTCCTCGATGTGACCGGACTGCTCACTCTGCCCGCCCAAGTACCCATGGATGGTCTGTGCGAAGGTGCGAGCATCGATAGGTTTTTCTATAAACCCGTTAGCACCGACGGCCAGACTCGTATCACGGTTACCCTCAGCGGTGATGGCAACGATAGGCACTTCCGCCAAACGGGGTTCGGCTCGCAAGCGCAGCGTTACCTCGTAACCGTCCAAGCCGGGAATCGCGATGTCTACGAGCACCAGATCCGGCGGATCGGCGACCGCCTTCTGGATACCGTCCATTCCGTCCACGGCATCGATGACTTCGAAGCCAGCTGGAGTGAGCAGCTTGCGAACTAAGAGTCGATTGGCTGGATCGTCCTCGATGTGAAGCACTCGCGGCATGAGCGCTTGGAGCATCTGTGATCCACCATCCCACTACAAGTACTGCAGCCGGGTCCTCGGATTTGGGTCCGGATCGTACCAATCCAGGCCGGGAAAACCGACCCTTTAGCCAAAAAGGCAGGGCCGGGGCGGGAGCCACATTCCCCGGCCGTAAACACCCTCGACGGGTTCTGGCCCGCCCTACCCGCCTCCGCTACGTTGCCTCAGCGGTTGTCCTGGCTGGGGCAACCTGCGTAAGCTTAACTTCCGTGTCCAGTAGGTGGCGCCAGTCGAAACGAGTCCCATCGCCAACGAGGCCAGTTGCCAAATGAATAAGGATGCAATCCGATGAAAGCTTGGAATCTCTTCCCGCAAACACTGCTGAGCGCGATTCTGTGTGCTGGTCTTGCCGCGAGCTGCACTCTGAAGGTCGGTGACGGCAAAGGCTTCGACGATACCGATGACCTAGACTTCGACGACAAAGACTCAGCTCCCGAACCCTCAGACACGGAGACGTCCGACACGGAGACCTCGAACGCTTCGGGGGGCGAGGATACCGATACCGCTACGACCGACACCACCGAAACGGACGCGACCGACACCACCGAAACGGACGCGACCGACACCACGGAAAGCGAAACGGCCACCACCGAAACGGACGCGACCGACACCACGGAGAGCGAAACCGACACCACCGACACGACCGATACCGGCGAACCGACCCCGGACCCCGACATGTGCCCCGGTGATGCGGAGGAAGCCAGCTGTGAGGAATGCATCCAGCTCAGTTGCGCTTATGAGTGGGACAACTGCTGCGGTACTGGCTGCGGCTCCGAATGGACGAACATAAAGCGCTGCATGCTGGAGACGGCGACCGACGATCCCTTGAGCGATCTCGATCGCTGCTCGGAGATGACCTCACCCACGGGAGACGCGTTGGACCTGCTGGACGATACCCTGGCGCTCCGCAGTTGCGTCACGAGCGACTTCATGGGCGATCCGGAAATGGACCCGCTCGGCCGCCAAGCTGGCGAAGGCACGTGCACGTTCGCCTGTTTTTACGTCTTCAACCTTTGAGCGTCCCGATGGTGCCCGCGCTCCCCGCCTGGCGGGCGCCATTATCGGTCGAGCCGCGCGCGCTTGCTAGCCCACTCGCCCTGCTAGCCAGCGCGCTCCTCAAAGTCCCAAGGCTTTTTTGAAGCGCTTGCCGTCGGCAAACATGTCGACGTTGGTGAACACGTAGTGGGCGCTCTCATGGGCGGCAGCTCTGGCGATTTCCGCCAGCCGCTCGATGGCTGGGTCCTCGTAGCGTGACTTGTGGCCAGCTGGCCCTGGAAGTCGATAGTACGCGACGGTTCGCTTCGAGGCGCCGCTCTGCAGCGGATCCCGAGCCGCAATGGTTTGCGTCTCCTCGGCCAACGCGTCCGCCTCCGTCGGGTCCCACTGACTCCCCACATCGAACACGACGGTTTCGAAACGCTGCTTGACCGCGCCGAGGAACTCCTTGAGCACCTGACGATTCTCAGGCGACGGAGCGAAGTCCGACGGCCCCGTGAACACGCACAGCTTCGCGTTCAGCTGCTCGGCCACGCCATCCAGGACCAAGAGCGCCTGCTCGACCGCAGCTCCCGCTTTGAAGCCCTCTTGGCCGATGTCCCTCGGCCCGAGCAAGGCGAACTCAAAGCCCTCTGGAGCTTCGCGGCGCCACCTTCGGACGGTACCCGGGCCAGGCACCGCGCGGTGGGTCTCCTGGACCTCAACGAAGGTATACTCCTTGAAGTATCGGGTTGCGGGAACCGCAAAACCTGCACATCCGACCGTGATCATTTGAGGAACAACCTACTTGCCCTTCGTCGTTCCGTTAGACACTCCAGCATGAAACCACATGGTGCAACGCCGAGGCTGCGATCGCGGCTTCGTGAAGGCAAGCCGCGCGGAGGGAAGGGAGATGTCCTTGTAAAACGCGAAGTTACGGCTCAAGCCACAGCCCCCGAGGGGGTATGGGTCGAACCGGAAAGCGATAATATCAAAGCTGGGGTGGAACACCACCGCAAAACGCTCCCGAAGCTGAAGCAGCCTGCGCCAGGCCCCTGCCCTTCCCGCTCAAAGGATCAGCGGACGATGAGATTGAGGATCTTGCCGGGCACGTACACGACCTTGACGACGCGCTTACCCTGCAGGTAGCTCTGAACGCGCTCGTCCTGTTGAGCCAATCCGAGCGCGGTATCGCTTTCAGCCTCGCGGGCCAACGTAAGGCGGCTACGCACCTTGCCGTTGACCTGCACAGGAAGCTCGATTTCGTCGTCCTCGCACGCCCGCTCGTCGTACTGGGGCCACGGCGCGTGAGTCAGGCTCGGTTCGCGCCCCAGGCCTGCCCACAACTCCTCGCTCAGGTGGGGCGCAAAGGGGTGTAAGCAGAGCACCAACCGTTCGAGCGCCTCGCGCGCAGGCCGGTCGATCGCGAACAAGTGATTCGTCAAGATCATCATTTGACTCACCGCGGTGTTGAAGCGCAGCGCCTCGATGTCCTTCCCCACTTTCTTGACCGTGCGATGAACCAGTTTGGCCGTTTGCGGATCCATGCCCTCATCCGAAGCAGGACGTGTGGCGACGGTGTAAACCTTATCCAAAAAATTACGCACGCCGTTGATGCCGTTCGTCTGCCATGGCTTGGTGCGCTCTAACGGCCCCATGAACATCTCGTACACCCGGAGCGCGTCAGCACCGTGCTCGCGCACGACGTCATCAGGATTGATGACATTGCCCCGCGACTTGCTCATCTTCTCGCTCACGATGTGCAGTGCCGTGTGCGTGCCGGGCAAAACGGGTTTGGCATCGATCCATTCCACGGGACCCAGGGTAGACTTCAAGGTCAAAGAGCCACCGGTTTCGGCCAACGAGAAGGTTCCTTTCTCGGGACCCGCAATCACTCGCTGATCGTCGAGCGCTAACGTCTCGAGCTCCGTTCCGTCGTCATCGACACGAGCGAGGTAGCGGTAGCTTTGACCGAGGATCATACCCTGGTGCACCAGTTTGATGAACGGCTCAGGGTGCTTCACGACACCAGCATCGTACAAGACCTTGTGCCAGAAGCGCGCGTACAGCAGATGTAGAACTGCATGCTCGGAGCCACCTACGTACAGATCGACGGGCATCCAATCGTCGTACGCCTGTTCCGAGAACGGCCGCTCCTCATTGCGCGGGTCGAGGTAACGCAAATAGTACCAACACGAGCCGGCCCACTGAGGCATCGTGTTCGTCTCTCGGGCGTACCATTGTCCGTCGCGTTGAAAAAAACGCCATTGCAGAGCTCGCGCCAGGGCGCCTTGCGGGTCATCTCCAGGACGGTAGTCCTCCAGTTCAGGAAGCAACAACGGAAGCTCCCGTTCTTCTACAGCAATCGGCTTGTCGTAATCGATGCGGTATGCGGCGCCATTCCGAGGATCTCCCGTGGTTTCGACCGGGAAATACACCGGGATGGGCTCTCCCCAATACCGCTGCCGACTGAAGACCCAGTCTCTGAGCTTGTAGTTTACCTGGCGCTTTCCCAAACCTTCGCGTTCGAGAAAATCCGTCACGGCTCGCTTGCATTCGGAGGTTGCTAAGCCGTCGAACTGACCTGAACGTACGGCGACGCCCTCGTCCACGTAAGCTTCCCGCAGGTCATCCGACAGACTGCCGTCAGGGCTGACCACCTGAATGAGCGGAAGGTCGAAGGCTTTGGCGAACTCGAAGTCTCGCGCATCGTGAGCCGGGACCGCCATTACGGCTCCGGTCCCGTAGGAGCCCAAAACGTAATCTGCCGCGTAAATGGGGATGTGAGCGCCATTGAGCGGATGGCGAGCAAAAGCACCAGTGAAGACACCAGTCTTGTGCTTGGTGGTCGCTGTGCGCTCCAGATCCGTCTTGCGCGCTGCCGCCTGGGCGTAGTCATCGACGGTCGGCAGGGCTTCCTTGGTTGCAATGCGCCGCACCTCGGGGTGATCGGGCGCCACGACCATGTAGGTCGCCCCAAACAGCGTATCAGGTCGGGTTGTGAACACCTTTAGAACGACGTCTGACCCAACCACCGGGAAGCTGACCTCGGCCCCTTCGCTGCGTCCGATCCAGTCGCGCTGTTTGAGCTTGGTTTCGGGCCAGTCCAGATCCGCAAGCTCGTTCGCTAGGCGATCAGCGTATGCCGTGATACGCAACTGCCACTGTCGCAAAGGTTGTCTGATGACGGGATGTCCGCCTCGCTCGCTCAGTCCGTCCACGACTTCTTCGTTGGCCAGCACCGTACCCAATGCGGGGCACCAATTTACGGGAACCTCGCTCTGGAAGGCTAGCCCTCGCTTGAAGAGCGTTAGGAATATCCATTGCGTCCAACGCACGTAATCGGGATCAGTGGTATTAACCTCTCTCGACCAGTCATAGCTGAATCCGAGACTCTTCAGCTGCCGGCGAAAGGTGTCGATGTTGCGGGCTGTCGTTTCTGCCGGGTGAGTTCCTGTAGCAATGGCGTGTTGTTCAGCGGGCAGTCCAAACGCGTCCCATCCCATGGGGTGCAGGACATCAAAGCCGTTCATGCGCTTGTAGCGCGCAATGATATCGGTGGCGGTATAACCCTCGGGATGGCCGACATGCAGACCGTTGCCCGACGGATAGGGAAACATGTCCAACACGTAGTACTTGGGCCTGTCGGGATGGCGTTGGGTCTGGAAAGTGCCGTTCTGCTCCCAGTATTGTTGCCAACGTGCCTCGATGCTCGAATGGTCGTAACCCATGCCCCCGCGTGTAGCAGAAGTTATGGCGGGCGGAAACTCACCAGTGCCGGCTGAGAGGATTCAACATTTGAAGCGATCGGCCGCACTCTTCCTGAGCAGGCGCTCCCGCCGTTTGAGAGCAGCGGATGGGGCTTCACTGGTACCGAGGTCCACGACTCCGAGGGCACGCGGAGCGTCCTTCATGAAATGCTCGTACAGCTTAGCCAGTTGAAGCCGAGCCACTGGGCTTGAACGCGCGAGTTCCAAGTCCGCGAGCGCCCCGTGCTTATCTCCCAACGCTTTGCGTATTTCTGCGCGAACGATCAAGGCGCGCTCACCCCCTCCACCGTCCACCGCCCGCTCCGCAAAGGTCAGGGCCTGCGACAGTGCCTTGGCTCGCACGAGAGTGCTTGCCGCCGCAGTGACGTCGGACGCGGGCAGATCGAAGGCCGGCTCACCATATACTCCCACCAAAGCCACCATGCTCAGTACGTCCCAATAGTTGTGCTCGAGCACCCCTTCGAGCCCTGCCGCGTCCCCCGTTCGACAATAGTGCAAGTAGCGAGCGGCAACTTCGGCACCTCCCACGTCGTCAAAACGCTCGAAACCCAATACCATAGCTTCGACGCTCTGGAGCGAGCAGCGCGTGAGACGCTGCTTGTGAACACGACGAGCGACGTGCAGGAGATCGAGGTGACGGAATTCGCTCGGTGGTGGCAAGCGATTCATCACATAACGGCCGACGAGCAACGGCCAGTCGAAGCTCTTGCCGTTGAAGGACACGAGCACGCGTCTGCCTTGCATCCGCTCCCGTAGGTGAAGCAGCAAGGCTGCCTCATGCTCCGGACCTTCGAGGAAGAGCTGTTCGAGCCACAGCTCGCCGTCCGTCACGAACGCCAGACCGATGAGAAACGCCACCGTGCCTGCTCCGCCGAAGCCTGTCGTCTCAGTGTCCAAGAACAACGCGTCGCTCGACTGGTATTCCGAAAGCTCTGGATCCAAGGCCAGCAACGCTAGCAGACGCAAGTCAGCCAAGGCCCCACTCCCGCAGGCGCGCACCCCCACTTGATACGCCGGGGGAATACGCGAAAGGCGGCGCCAAATCCGTCCCTCTTCGCGCTCGAGGAGCGTAAACGGCAACTGCTCGATACCCACCGGCGCCAAACACGGCGGGCTCACTGGATGCGGCTGTTCCGCATGCGGCTGTTCCAGAATGGCTGCGATCTGGCGCCTGAGGTCGCTCAGGGTCTGCGCCGCTTTCGTTTCGCGAGTAGGGGGCGCGCGATCCGGAATCTCTGGTGCACCGGGGGCCCGCGTCTCTGCGTCAGCCGTGCAGCGAGCGAGTTTGCGGCCAATGGACGTCATGGTGATTGCTCGCGCAGCCGTACCTCAACTACCGAGCCATCGCCAGCAGCTACAATCGCTCCTTGGGTGTCAGCCTTGGGGCGCGGTTGCAAAAGCGGGGCGCTCGCCACGTCGCACCACTGCACGTCTCCCTGGCGTGACAGCGCGTACAAACGACCTTGCACCGTCGGCAACAGCATCCACTCCTGCATCGGTACGGGCGGGCTCGATAGTGACACGTCGAGCTCGTGTTCCGCTGAGGTGGTACCGGTACGGCTGTCGAGCCAATGCCAGGACCCGCCAATACCGACGAAGCCGCCGTCGGCTGCACTTGCGTGCACAGCGCCGCGCTGCCACTGCAGTTCACCGGTGAGTGAATACGCCGTAAGCTCCTCCTGCACCAGAATCATCACCTGCTGCTCGCTCACAGACAGCAACTGAGGGGCCGGGACCAGCGAGGCATCGGCTGCGGATGGCAAATCGAAGCCCACTCTGCGATTGGGCGCGAGCACGCCGACCAGCTCACCCTTTTCCGTCACTACCCAGGCTCTTCCCCTGGGATCTACCGTCGGGCCAGACACAATCCGAGAGCCGAGGAAAGCGCGCCACGTCACCCCTGTTACCGAGTAAGCGTACAGGTTGAACGCGCTCGGCACGAATCCAATCGATGAGGACTCGTCGTAGGCGAATGGCCCAGTAGGAAGCATCGGAGAAGGTAAGCGCCAACTCGTCAGCTTCGACCCCGAAGGCTGCAGGATTTGCATCAATCCCCGTTCACTCATAACCTGAACGCGACCATGCTCGTCGAGGCCTAAGCCGGAAGCGGGAGTGTCGAGCGTGTAGCTCCAGAGAAAGCGTCCCTCATCCGTCATGGCGTGGACGTAGCCATCGATGGACGTCACCACTACAAATGCTTTTCCGGTAGCGGGTGACGCGACGATCGGGGCAGAAGCGTGGAAGCGCCAGGCGATCGTCAGCTTTTCCGTGCATGGCGCTTTGGCATGGGCCACGGCCGCTGTGCCCGTCAGCGCAAGGACGAGCCCCTGAAGAGCTATCGGCACTGTGCGCTCGATTCGACGCCACGACATGCGGCACGTCTTAGCCGGGGTTCGGAGAAGCCGAAAGACAAAGCGCTTGGCCGCTACCGGGCACGATCCCGAAAGGCCCCCCTGCCAAGGCAGGAGCGGCCGCGCCGCAGCCGCGATTGCTTGACAGCGCTTGGCCGACGACCTATTCGACAGCCCCACTCGTCGCCGTCGCGGCGCAGGCTCAACGCTATGGTTTCCGTCCAAAACAGGCTCGAGGCGAGTCCGCCAGCCGGGTCCGGTCAGATGTTCGACGGGATCGCTGAGCGATACGACTTGCTCAATCGGCTCATCAGCCTTGGCATCGATCAGCGTTGGCGTCGCCTCACGGTCGACGCCCTCCAATTGGGCGACAACGCCCAGGTGCTCGACCTTGCAACAGGTACTGGAGATCTCGCGCTACTCACAGCGCGACGCCACCCGACCGCGCACATCACCGGTCTCGACCCTTCCACGCGCATGATGGAGGTGGGCATGCGCAAAGTGACCGCTCGCGGTTTGACGGGGCGCATTGAAATGGTGGCCGGAGATGCGCAAGAGCTACCGTTCGAGAGTGACCGCTTCGACGGCATTACCATGGGGTTCGGCATCCGCAACGTGCCGCTTCGCGACCAGGCTCTGCGTGAGATGGCACGCGTGACGCGTCACGGGGGACGCATCGCCATTCTGGAGTTGTCGGAACCGAGGTCCGGACTGATGGGGCAGGTGGCCCGCTTCCACATGCATCAGGTCGTTCCGTGGTTGGGTGCCGCATTGTCGGGCGAGCGGGAGTATCGTTACCTGCCCCAGTCTATCCGTGCGTTTCCGTCGGCCGACGCTTTCGGTGAGCTCATGACCTCGTGCGGTCTGCACGTCGAGCGGATCCAACCGTTTACGTTCGGCGTGTGTCATCTGTACGTGGGGCGCGCGTGATGCGTCACGAGCCACGCGCAAGGCTATCGGGGAGCGCCCGGTGAGTCGCGGCGCCATTCACTGCCTCCCCTCTGATGCCCGCCTCCAGCGCGCCGAGCAGCGCGCACCTTGGGAGCATCTACGGGATTCAGTGCTGCGTCAACACTGGCCCGTGGGCAGCGACCTGTTGTTGTGTGTCGACGCCCCACGCGCGAGTGCCGAAGCCCTGCTCGATGGCCCTTCGCCGTGGTCGCTTCACACTCAGTCGCAAGCCAGCGTGCTTTGGGCCAGCGGTGACGAGACCGTCGTCGGGCTGGGGCGCTTCGCGGAGAAAGCCGCCAGCGGCCGGGAGCGCTTTGCGATTCTGCGAGACTGGGGGAAAGACGTATTGGCTCGCCTGGTCGTGGGCCCTTCCACTGCGCAGACGTGGCTCCCCCGGGTATTTTGCGGCTTCGCATTTTCGGACCAGGAAGAGCGCTGCCCCGCGTGGCGTCCGTTCGGTGAAGCCTACGGGCTAGTTCCGCGCTTCAGCTACGTGCAGCGCCCCGTCGGCGCCATGCTCTGCATGCTCATCGCCGACCGTGAACGACATCACCTGGACGATTGCCTCGCTGAGCTGCGAGGTCTGCACGAACACCTGATGCGGTTACCGGCTCCCAGTCTCGAAGGCGGCCTGGCGCCGGACCAGATCCATATCGCCGACCAGGCTCATTGGAATGCGCTCGTGGACACCGCTTTGAGCGCCATCCATGCCGGAGCCTTGGGCAAAGTGGTCGCCGCGCGTTGCGCGCGCTTGACGTTTCCGCGGCCTTTGTCGAGGGCGCGCACGATGGCTGCCCTCGCCGCATCACATCCAGATTCCACGCGTTTCGTCTTTGCCCTGCCCTCGAGCTCGTTCGTCGGCGCAACACCCGAGCGCCTCCTGCGCAAACGGGCGCTACACATAGACACCGAAGCCTTGGCCGGCACCTTCAGCCACCCAACGCATGAGGCCCCCGCCTCTGCACGCGGTCGGTTTACGGCGGACGGCACCAAAGAGCGGCGCGAGCACCTGCCCGTTCTCGACGCCATCATCGAAACGCTCGGTCCGCTCTGCAGCGAGCTTCAGTATGCAGCCCAGCCCGAGTTGCGCGCCTTGAAGCACGTGCTCCACTTGCGAACGGCAATCGAGGGTAACTTGAAGCAGCCTACGCACATCCTGGATCTGGTAGAGCGCCTACACCCCACGCCCGCGGTGGGCGGCGTGCCAGCTCAGGCCGCCATGCAATGGATCGTCGCCAACGAAGGCTTCAGTCGGGGCTGGTACGCGGGGCCGCTGGGGTGGTTCGACCGCGATGGTGACGGGCAATTCGACGTGGCGTTGCGCTCCGGTATCCTCAACGGAAGGGAAGCTTTGCTCTTCGCGGGGGCGGGCATCGTCAAAGATTCGCACCCTGAGCGTGAGTTCGCGGAAACGGAGCTCAAGCTCCTCGCCCTGCAGTCGGCTTTGAGAACGCTCGATTGACGATCGTGAACCCATTGCCACCACACAGTCCCTCACAGCCGGCTAACACCCAAACTCAATGGGTGCGGTTGATCGTCGAGTCTTTGATCGGTGGGGGCGCCCACGACTTCGTCATCAGTCCTGGGTCCCGAAGTACGCCCTTGGTGGCGGCCATTCTCGATTCCCCTACAGCCCGCACCACGCTCGTGATCGATGAGCGTGTCGCGGCTTTCGTCGCTTTAGGGCAAGCCAGAGCCTCAGGACGGCCATCAGTTCTCGTCTGCACGTCCGGAACTGCACCCGCGCATTACTATCCGGCACTCATCGAAGCCAGCCACAGCTGCGTACCCTTGATCGTACTCAGCGCCGACCGACCTTCGGAATTGCAGGGCAACGGAGCTCCACAGACTATCGACCAGCACCATCTGTTCGGCAGACACGTACGACTGTTCATCGACTTCGGCGTCCCGGAGTCGAGCGTGCGCGGCCTGCGAGGCGCCCAGCGCAAGGTAGCGCAGGGGCTAACCGCGGCCGTATACCCCGTGCCAGGCCCGGTCCATTTCAACGTGCCGGCGCGCAAGCCGCTCGAGCCCCAGCCCACAGCGACCGACGAGGAAAGGGCCCTTCAGACACGCGTGACCGCTTACGTCGAGCAGGGTGTCTGCGGGTTTCACGCACCAACGCTTGCGCTTCAGAAAGACGCGCTCGACCAGCTCGCGAGCGTGTGGTCAGGAGCACAGCGCCCGCTACTGTACCTGGGTCCGGCTCTCACGACGACCGCTCTCGACGGGATCGTTAGCTTCGCGCGCCACACTGGTTGGCCCGTGTTGGCTGAGTGCAGTCATCCCTTGAAGTTTGCACGACCCGAAACAGGACCCCATCACGCCTACTTCGAGCTCGCGCTGCGCAGCATGCTGGAAGTGGAACCCGACCTCGCCGTATGTGTCGGTGGTACAGCAACGTCTAGTCGGTGGCTCGACGTGATGGATCGCGAAAGTGGACCTGAAATCCATGTGCTCAACCCGTACCATTGGACCGATGCCTCGAACCGCGCCCGCCACATGATTGCGGCAGATCCCGATCTGGTGCTCGCGGCCCTGGCACATCGTGTACGCCCCGCTTCGCGAGCGTGGGCAGACTGCTGGAAGCGGGCTGACGCCGCGGCGCGTGTCGCAACCAATAGCTTCCACCAAGTAGCAAGCTCTACCCAGCCTTTCACCGAAGCGACCGCTCTCCGGCTCCTGTCCAAGCGCATAGCGGAAGGTGACACAGTGGTACTGGGCAACAGCCTGACGATCCGCTTGGCAGAGACGTTTCTACACCCCGACGTGGCTTGCCGGTGCATCACACAGCGGGGCGCCAACGGCATTGACGGTCTCATCGCCGGTGGCCTCGGTACGAGTACCGTGAGTGGGGGCCGCACCTGGTTGATCTTGGGTGACGTCAGCGCCATGCACGATATGGGAGCGCTTCGTGCCGTAGCCGCCGCCCGCCCCGCGCTTATCATCTGTGTGCTCGACAACGATGGTGGGCGGCTTTTCGATGAGCTTCCTATCGCCCACTCGGCCGTCGATCTGTCGTTTTGGACCTCACCCCATCACTCGGACTTAGCCGCCATTGCGAGGGCGTGCGGACTGCCGGCGTGGGCGGCAAGTTCAGCCTTTGAGCTAGATGAAGCACTCCAACAGGCGTCGGCGACAGCCTCGCCCGCAGTCCTCGTGTGTAAGGTGGACGCCGTAGCTAGCCGCCATACCTACACCGAGCTCACCCGTCTCACCAAATTGGCCTTTGCACCTCGCAAGATGAGCGACATCGCGGACGCCAACGAGGCAGTGCCCGACGGCACACTTGCCGAGTAAAAAAAAGCCACATGCGCCAGGTTCTTTTCCTACACGGGTTCACTGGAAGCCCGGAATCCTGGGAATCGGTGCGGCACCACATGAAGAACCCTTACCGCGCCATCGCTCCTCATCTGTGCGGCCACGGTCGTCCCTACCCGCGCATTGCTGCGCACCAGGACTCGTTCGCGCAAGAAGTAACCCGGCTTGCCGAAGCGTGTCAGCGAGACGCCGAGTTCCGTGGCGCCGACGTCCGCATCGTGTGTGGTTACTCCCTGGGCGCTCGGCTGGCGCTCGCGCTCATCATTGCGCATCCCGACCTCTTCAGCCACGCGCTGCTGATCGGTGTTCATCCCGGACTATCCAACGCGACTGAACGGGAAGTTCGAAAACGAAGTGACCAAAACCTAGCCGCGATGTTGAGGAGCGCTGGACTGTCTCACTTTCTGGCCTATTGGCAAGACCTTCCTCTGTTTGCGTCGCAACGTCGACTGCCGCAGGGTGCCGTCGAGGCGCAACGGCGAATTCGCGAGCAGCACTCCGCCGCGGGCCTAGCCCATTCGCTGGAGACATGTGGGCTAGGAGTAATGCCCGACTACTCTGCACAACTCGAACGCGTAGAGCTTCCGGTGCATCTCTTAGTAGGAGGTGACGACGTAAAGTTCAGCGACTTGGGGCGGAGGCTGTGCTCGCTGCTTCCTCAGTGCCGACTCGACAGCGTCCCCAACTGCGGGCATAATCTGCTCCTCGAAGCGCCTGCCGCGGTGGCGGCACTTTTGGACAGGAACCTTTCGTGACGTCTGGCTTCGTGCAACCGGGTACCCGAGCTTTGCCCCCGAGCTCCAAAGGCGCCGCTTGGTGGCTCGCGGTGAGACCCAAAACGCTTCCTGCCGCGGTCATCCCGGTCCTAGTAGGGGCCGCTTGCGCCCACTCCATGGGCAGCTTCAACTGGGTTACGACGAGCACTGCCTTGGGGTGCGCCTTACTCCTGCAAGTGGGCTCCAACTTTGCCAATGACGTCTTCGATTTCGAAAAGGGGGCGGACGAAGAGCGCGTAGGTCCTGCCCGAGCCGTAGCTCAGGGATGGATCAAGCCGCATGCGATGAAGCGAGCCATGTGGCTGGTACTCACGCTGGCGCTGCTGCTTGGCCTCTACCTCACCGCCATTGGGGGTTGGGTGTTTCTGCTGTTGGGGCTGGCAGCCATCGCGAGCGCCGTCGCGTATACCGGAGGCCCTTACCCCTTGGGCTACAACGGGCTGGGTGACGTCTTCGTCTTCGTCTTCTTCGGGTTCGTTGCCGTCTGTGGTACGGGCTTCTTGAACGCGGGAAGCGTGCCCGACCTCGCTTGGTGGCTGGCCGTACCCATGGGCGCATTGACTACGGCCATTCTCGTCGTCAACAATGTCCGCGATCACGAAACGGACCTGCGGGTAGGGAAACGCACCTTGGTCGTGCGCTTAGGTCGGCGCGCGGGAATCGCTCAATATGCGGCGTTGCTGGGTCTAGCTTACGCCGTTCCGCTCATGCTTCTTGCAGCGGGGCGCGCAAACGGATGGATCCTCCTCCCGTGGCTGACCTTGCCATTGGCTATAAAACGCGCCCACGAGCTGTCCACTCGCAGCGGTGCGAGTTTGAATCGTACATTGGCAGGCACAGCCCAACTCCTCGTCATCTTCGGTCTGCTCGTTTCCGGGGCTCTGATGATTGGGAGCGCTTCGGACTGACGTTGGTTACCTGTGCAACTTCTCATCACCCATAGCGTCATTCGCATTCCAGAACAATCGAACGCCCGCCTGTCGTGGTCCGAGCGCAAGAGCATTCGGTTGGAGTTGGGTCTACCCGGTGCACACCCGCAACACAGCCACTCGTGGGGAGCTGGGGAAGCCACCCCTCTGCCGGGCTTTTCCACCGAGGGCGTGGACGAATGCCATCAGTGGTTGCAGACGCTAGAATTGTCGACACGCGCTCCCCAGCCATCAGAGCATGCCACCGAGCTACTGGAGCGCCTGGAAGGACCTCTGCGCTTCGCGCCCGCGGCCGCTCGCTTTGCGGTTGAAGCAGCGGCGCTGGTGCTCTGGGCCAAAAGGCGGCGTCAACCCTTGGGCGAGGCTCTCGCGGCAACGCCCTTCTCGCTTCAAAGCACCCCTGCGCCGTTCCCCTGCCCTCTGCTCGACATCTGGCGACAGGACTTTCTGGAGCAGGCCGCCAGTTGGTGTAAACAGGGCGCCCGCCGTTTCAAAATCAAAATTGGACGCGACGTACCGTTGGAGGTGCAACGGGCGACGGCGCTGAGTCAAAGGTTTACCGTCAGACTGCGTCTGGACGCCAACCAAGCTTTGGAGCCGGGTTCTTTCGAGCAGACATTGGGGCTATTTGCCGGCTTGCCTATCGAGTACGTCGAGGAGCCGCTGCCGCTCGAGCTGCTAGGCGAGCCGCGCGAGCTGCCGATTCCTCTCGCCTTCGACGAAAGCCTCCTGCGAGGTCACCGCGATGCCTGCTTAGCCGCCTGGATCGACAGCGGCTACGTGCGCGCCCTAGTTTGCAAGCCCATGTTGTTGGGCGGCGTTCGTGCTACGTTGCGATGGCACCAACTGGCTCAGGGCCGGGGGCTCGACTTCGTTTTGTCTCACCTCTTCGATGGCAGCTTGGCGATGCAGGTCTACCGCGCGCTGGCAGCTTGGTTGAGCCCGAATGTGAGCCACGGTCTCGCAGACCATGCGGGGTTGTCGCTATGGGGTGCGGAGGGCAACGCCACCCATGCCTGAAACAGCAACCAGCGACTCCATCGCTTCCGACGAACGCATGAATCTGTTTACATGGGCGCGCGCAACGCCGGACGCATTGGCGCTCGTCACTCCTACCCACAGCTGGACATACCGAGAAGTCGCCAGCCAAGCAGTGTCCCTAGCGCAATGGCTGACAGACGCTTCCATCGGTCCGGATACGCCGTGTGTAGCGTTCAAAGCCTCAGCAAGTGCAGACACTGTGCTCTTGACGTGGACGTTGCTCACGCTCCGCATACCTTTCCTGCCACTGCACCCGCGCTGGACCGACGATGAGTGCCAACGGGCCGTGCAGCAGGCGGGTGCTATCCTCATCGACGCGTCACCGTGGGTCCTGAAGCAGCCGCATCAAGAGCCCCTACTGGATAGCTATCGAGATCAGCCAGGTGGGCGGCCGTTGGCGGAAGAAGAATCGGCGCTCGCCACGGTGTTTACCTCCGGCAGCAGCGCCATACCCAAAGGCGTGCGCCTTTCATGGCGCGCCTTGTCTGCCGCTGCGCACGCGAGCGCCGAACGACTGCACCTGGGCCGGGCCGATCGCTGGCATCTTAGCTTGCCGGTGGCCCACATTGGAGGACTGTCGATCCTGACGCGCTGCCTCTGGACTGGTTCGGCCGTGGCCATCGCTAGTCCGAGTCAGGCTGCGGTAAGCCAACGCTTCGATGCGGCGGATTTCCTCGCGACATGTCGCGCCGTGGGTGCAACCTTGGTCTCGCTCGTCCCCACTCAGTTGGCGAGAGTGTGTGAGGCGCGTTTGGCGCCTCCACCAACGTTACGAGTGGCCCTGATCGGCGGTGCAGCCCTTCAGCCAAGCTTGGCCGACGCGGCCCGCGGGCTCGGCTGGCCCGTCTACCGCAGCTACGGCATGACCGAGACCTGCGCTCAACTAGCCACCGACGTGACACCGGCCGCCGACGGACCGCTAACGCCCCTGCCGGGAGTAGAACTGCAGCTACTGGAGGGTCGACTGGCCGTGCGCGGAGCCGCGTTGTTTTCGGGCTATCTCGGGGAGCCGGTGCGGGATCCCGATTGTTGGTTCGTCACTTCGGACCTCGCTTGCCTCGATAGCGACGGACGCGTGAAGGTCTTGGGCCGAGCCGATGACGTGGTCATAACGGGCGGGGAAAACGTGCATCCGGATGAGGTTGAAGCTGCCTTGAGTGAACATCCGGGTGTGGCGGCGGTCTGCGTCTTTGGTCGGCCATCTCGCGAATGGGGCCAAGAGCTGTGCGCGGTGCTGGTGCCGACACCGACCGCCAATTTCTCCCCGCGCGAGTGGCAGCAATGGCTACGCGGCCGCTTGGCACCCTTCAAGGTTCCCAAAAAGTGGGCATTGGCCGACGAGCTTCCGGTCGGTGCAACGGGCAAGATCAGCCGTGCCGAAACGCGGAATCGCTGGTCTTCTCTTTGCAGGTCCACGGAAGAGAGCGAAACTGCCGAGCATGATTCCACCCGTTCGCGGCCCTAGCATTGTCTGGCGTGCCTCCTCGGCTAGCGCCCTCGTCAGTCTCGCCTCCCTGGGGATGGCCTGCCTCGTAGGTCTCGCCTGCCAGTCGTCGCCATTGGAACCGAGCGCACAGTCCTCACCGAGCGCACAGTCCTCACCGAGCGTTAGGCGTCCGACTGTTCACAACTATGGCAGCCCCTTGGGACACAGCCCCTTGCGGCCCTTGAGCGAAGTGCTGGCTGAGCCGCAGCGCTTTGCTGGGCAAACGGTTCGCGTGTCCGGTCACGTGCGCCGCGCCTGCAGCGCCAAAGGGTGCTGGATGGAGCTTGCGACGTCGAGCGAAGCACAAGCGCAGGCCTGCCGCGTCACGTTCAAAGACTACGCGTTCTTCGTCCCCACAGACAGTGCTGGGGCCGAGGCCGTCGTCGAAGGGGAAGTCACTGTCAAGCGCGTGCGCCCTCCTCACGTGAGACACTACGAGAAGGAGGGAGCCTCCTTTCCCAACAAGCGCGATGATGGCTCCGCCGAAGAGGTGCGTATCGTCGCCACTGGAGTCGAACTGAGCCGGTGACACGTCCTTTACGCCATCGGCTTCCGCGCACTCTCGCCCGGCAGCTCGTGCGCTTCGGCGGTATCGGGCTCATGGGCTGCACGCCGCCGCTTCCTCCAACCGCGGTAGGCGAGAGTTCGGCTGCGGTGGCCGACGAGCGGCGCGATTCGTCAACTTCGGTGCTTCCGCTGAGGTCCCTCGATCCGTCGAACCCGCCCGGCGTTTCACCGGCTTTCGAACCCGACCGTGAGACACAGCACCCAGACCGGCCTTCGTTGCCACTCGATGTCGTGATAGGTGAACTTAGCCGTGTACGGGTCGACCATTATCGAGCGGCACACGTTGCTCACGCCCCCGCCCATGTTCGCCGGGCCCTGGTGTATCTGCATGGGGTGTGCGGGGATGTCACCAAGATTGCAGACTGGGTGGAAGCTGCAACCGAGCAGGCGACCGTGGTCGCTCCGGGCGGTGACAAACCCTGCTCGGAGGGCCACCGCTACTCCTGGAGTCAGGATGTGGAGTTGATCCACCGCCTGATCGAACGGACACTCGCGGCAACACGCGACGCGCGAGCAGGCCTCCTGGATATCGAACAGGTGGCAATCTTCGGCTATTCGCAGGGCGCCTCCCGCGCCGAGCGCCTCGCGGCCTTGCACCCGGCGCGCTATCGCTGGGTCTTGCTGGGCGGACCACCCAGCAAGCCGCAGTTCGAACGACTGAGTCAGGTACAGGGTCTGGTTTTGTTAGCTGGCAGCAAGGAACGGCTCCCGCACTTGCGTTCCGATGCGGCGCTGTTCACTGAACGGGGCCTGCCCGCTTCTTATTTCGAATTCGCAGGCGTGGGCCACGGGGCGTTCGGACCTAGTTCGCCGGCGGTGATGACAGAGGCGCTGCGTTGGCTCTTCGAACAGTGAGTTGTCGTCGTATATTTGCGTGAGCACCTCGCGTACGTCAGCGCGCGACCTGGCTAGCCACGTTCTGCAACAGCGCGCGGATGACAGGCCTATAGGCGTAGTCCTGCTGATCGGCAGCTGACAGTTGCTTGGGACAAATGGAGGCAAGCACCCCTTGCACCCCAACGTCCTTCAATACCTGGACGATGCGTGGGGCTGGGTATGCTTTGGCGTAGTATTGCGTCGTGCCATAGCTGTCGGTGTCGACGTCATAACACAACGGATTGTTGGTGGCATAGTCGAGCACGCCGTCGAGTCCGGGCTCGATAGCGCAGTCGCAGGAAGCACTGGTGGCCTCACCGTCACAAGCCCGCGGCTCCGCCAAGGGGAATATGCACGAGTACTGCAGGTCGTCCACTAGACCGTCGTCGGGTTCGATCGGTCGATCGTGCCCGTTGATGGCGTTCCAGGTTCCGGGCGGACCGATGACCTCATTGGTGAACGGATTGGTCCCCTCTAGTCGCTGGGCCGTACTTTCGTGGTTGAACGCATCCAACGGCGGAGCTCCAAGGAACAGATCCCAATTCGTTTGATCGTCACGCCGCAAGGCCAGGTCGTTCGGGCTAGCAAGCGTCTCCTCGGTGGCGGTGCTTTGCCAGGGTACGCCCACGAGACCTACGACGAACACCTTCTCCTTGCCCCGCTGCTGGGTAACGAGAGGATTGTCCACGGGGTCGTTGTTGCGGTTGCCGACCTTGGTACTGGTGAAACCTTGACTATAGATGCTGGTAGAGCGCAGGAAGTCGATGCCGAAACGCTCCTTTTGCTTATAGCAGCGCAAGTTGAACGACTCGACGGTGTCAACCGCTTCTGCCGTTTCGCAGCCGTTGTCCGCTTTGCTCGGGCAAGCTGCGGGTACCGACGCATCCGGCAAGTTACAAGAATGACAGCACTCACTGTTGGGGTCCGTGCTGCACGTAGTCGTGCCGCTACCCAGGAACCGCAACTCGCGTAACGCAAAGAAACCTTGACCGGCGGTCCTAATCGAGCAGTCGTTTTCGTCCGTGAGGTACATCACTACAACGACAGAATCAGGGCGCAAGAAGTTCGCGCGCTGTGTCAACAGCTCCTGGTCGATACCGGTCGGTGCCGCACACAACGGTGTATCGGCATCGCCGCCGCCGCAAGGCACACGCTCTACGGTTGCGTAAGGCTCCGGATCGACGAGAAATCGGTACGCCGCCTCCAGCGGCGCTTCGAATCCGCATCCATCTTCACCTACAGCATCCACTTGCGCTTGGAAGTCCGTGATCAGCGTTTCCAGGTCAGCGGTCCCGGGCGGTGCTTGCTTTTGGTCGGGATCCCAGGCCAGAAAACCTTGGCTTTGGTACGTGCTCTCCAAAAACCCCTCACGCATGAAAGGGATGAGGTGAGCCTTGTCGTTGCCACGCGGTGCGTCTTCGCAGCCGCTGGGGATCTCGTCGTCGACGGCTCCACGCGGGCCCAAGCTCGAGCTGATGATGCCGATGTGAATGTCTTTCACCGGATTGAAGATCCGTTGTGAACCTGCAGGGCATGTTTGCCCGGCGGGCACATCCACAAAGACTTGCGTGGCCTTGTCCAAGCACGGCGGGTTGACGAGCTGGTCGATCATGTCGCGCACGGCGTCTTTGAAGATGGCCTGTTTGTCACCCATGGAGCTCGAGTTATCGACCACGAACAGCAGGTCCAGCTTTTCGGAAGGCATGAATCCGCCAGTAGCCGTCGGAGTACTGTCGCCAGGATCGAGAATGAGGGGGGGCTCGTCTGGAGTAACACCGATGACATCTGGTTCAGAGGTGGGCGCTGGGGAAACACCAGGATCGCCAGAGGAGCTGGGAACGTCGCTGGGCCCCACCGGCGACGGTTCATTCGGCATCGTCGTTGGCGGAGCATCACCGCCTCCGCTACCGCATGCCGCGCCGAGCAGAAGCGAAAGGGCGCCAACGCTGGGTGGCGCAAAACAGATGCGTAGAATTCGCTTTAAACCGTTGCTGGACATCAGACCTCTCGAACAAGACGGCGGCGCCGGACTGAGCGGGGAGGCGTCGTCGCCACTCCGCACCACGGGCCCGCTGCCGCCGGAAATGCTCGACGAGCAAAGTGCTCGACGAGCAAAGTGCTCGACGAGCAAAGCTTCTGACGCTTCGGGTCCGTGC
>CAZNZA010000012.1:1576-17460 GCA_964577325.1 uncultured Polyangiaceae bacterium | reverse complement strand
TGCTCGACGAGCAAAGTGCTCGACGAGCAAAGCTTCTGACGCTTCGGGTCCGTGCTACCGGTCTGACCACTGTAGTCGAAGCGCCGGTCACTCTTCGGCCCATTTTGCCCTCGACGGCCAGATTGAGGACCCGACTGGCCTAGGCCGCATTGGCTACTGACGAGGGTTTCCACCCCGTCGGAAAGTTGTAATAGTGCCCAACCGAGCTTAGCGAGGTCGGGTCAATCGATGCCAGCGAAGCTCAGCTGGCGTTTGGAATTTGGTCTGGATGTTACAGTTTTTCACAGATTGTGCGGGGGGAGCCGGCAGCGAGGGCTGGCGTCCTTCCCCCACGGCGCCAAGACCTCAGAAAGCAACACCGGTGAACACCCCTGATGCCCGATCCCAACACCCCCGTTGATCAACCGCGCTTTCTCGATCCGGAAGCGGAACCCGGGGATATCACCCTCGGCGGCAGGTACCGGCTCGAGGCGCGCATCGGAGCCGGGCCCACAGGGGTCGTGTACCGCGCGCTGGATGTCGTGACGCAAGAGCGTGTCGCCGTAAAACTGCTCGACGCAAACGTGACCGGGCAGCCCGACCTCTCGCGCAACGTGCAGCGCGGGATACAGCTGGCGCAGTCGCTCCGCCACCCGAACATCGCGCGTTTGCTCGACGAGGGTCGGCTCCTGGACGGTCAGTGGTACTTGGTTTTCGAGCTCGTGCGCGGCCACAGCCTGGCGTCCGCCCTTGCACAAGGCCCACTCGCCGTCTCTCGCGCACTGAGCATTGCCCGGCAGATCGCCCGGGCGCTTCAGGCTGCCCACAGCGCGGGCCTGGTACATGGCGACCTGAGACCCCAACACGTGATGCTCAGCTTGGAGGAGCGAGCACCTCTCAGCAGCAGGACCGCCGCTTTGCTGAAGCTCGACGCCCAGGACGAACTGGTAAAGCTGTTGGGACTGCCGCCCGTACACAGCGCCATGGCGCCGACCGCCCGTCGGCGTTCACATGGTCACAGTACGGCGGAACCTGAAGCGTCTCCCTACTCATCGCCCGAGCAGATGCTCCACCTGCCCGTAGACGCCCGTTCCGACTTGTATAGCGCCGGGGCGATTCTCTACGAAATGCTTGCTGGCCATGTTCCAGACGTCGCTGACGTCAAGGACAGCGGTGGGCAACGCCGTGCTTCGTTGGCGACCTTGCCCGCGCACGTTCCCCCGGCCCTCGTCGAAGTCCTCTCCAAGCTGCTGGCAGACGAGGCGCCGAAGCGGTTCGCTACGGCCGAGCAACTGCTCGAAGCCCTGGACCAGCTCGACCGCAACTCGAACGCAGATGGGCTGCAACTTCCGCCGTCATCGCGCAGTGGCGGCGTGACGCGCACTGCTCCCCCTGGCATCGTGCGCAAGCCGTGGTTGCAGCGACGACGTGGTCCGCTCGGGCTTCAAGGACGAGGCATCGGCTTATGGATCGCGGGATGTGCCCTTGCCGCCATCGGCTCAGCTGTGGTGCTCGGTTACCGCGGCACGGCGGCCAAGCCCACCTACCAGGCCACGCCGGGTGAACACTATCATGCCTCGGCGTCCCGCGGCGACGAAGCGGCGCTTCAACAGTTGTTGGCGCTGCCTGCCGCAGACCGCACCGGTACCGACTGGCTCGCGTTAGCCCTCGGTTTCGAAGTCAGGGCTCGACCGGCAGAGGCGGTCGAGGCCCTTCAGAAGGCGTTGGAGACGGAGCCTGAACTGGCGACGACGCCGGATGTTCCAGCCCTGCTCTGGCAGATCGCAACCCCGCCTCCGCCTCCGACTCCCGAGACGGCGAGCGCAGCGGTGCGCCTGACGCAGCAGTACCTGGAAGACGAGGCGGCGGACCTGCTGCTGGCCATGGCTGCCCATGAACCTGCGACGGCTGAAGTCCGGCGTAGGGCTCTCGAAGCCCTGCAACCCATGGCCGAGCAAGCGTCCGAGGCGGTGCAGATCGCGGTGGAAACGCGTACGGCCACCTCATGTCAGCAACTGCATCAGCTCGCAGAGCGGATTGGGGAGGAAGGCGACGCCCGAACCGCTGCGGCGTTGTCGGCCCTGGAGCGTGTTCAGTCCTGCCCTGCTTCCGGCTTATGCGGGGCCTGCATCAGCCAAAGCCCGGCCCTCATTCAAGCCAAGTCGCAAGCCGCCTCACGACCAGCACCCGACCTCGCCTTCCGCTGAGCCCGCGAACGGCTGCTGCCGTTCAAGCCGCTGCGGGCGAGTTGGGAAAGTGGGCCTCCAGCAGACGAAAGAATGCCAACGCTGCGGCACTGGGATGCTTCCCCCGCTGCAGCACTCGATGCAGCGCCCGCTGAATGACGACCCCCGAGACTGGCACCTCCACCAAAGCACCAGAGCGCACCTCCAGCTCTACGGTGATGCGACTGACGAAGGCGCCGCCGAGACCTTGCGCTACGGCCACTTTTACAGCCTCAGTGCTTCCCAAGCTCATCGCCGGCTGCCAGTCGAAGGCCGCACGTTCCAAGGCGGCCTCGATCACGGCGCGGGTTCCAGAACCTCGCTCACGAGCGATCAAAGGGATGTGCGCGAGCTCACTCAGGCTGAGTTGTTCCCGTATCGCCCAGGGATGAGCGGGTGACAGGATGAAAGTCATCTCGTCATGGGCAAAGACTGAGACGTCGAGAGTGTCACCAGTGATCAACCCCTCCGTCAGCCCCAGATCGAGCCGCCCCTCCGTTACCGCGCTCTGGATCACGCTCGTGTTGCCGATCTCCAATTCCAACGCCACGCCAGGATGCTTGAGGTGAAAGTCGCCAAACACGCGCGGCACGAGGTAGCTGCCGATGGTCGTGCTCGCCCCCACCGATAAGCGCCCGCGGCTCAGGCCGAGCAGTTCAGCCAAGGCCAACTCGGCGTCCTCCTCTGCGCGGAAGATGCGCTGGGCATGGTGCCGCAGAAGCTCTCCGGCTTGCGTGAGGCGTATGCCGCGCGGTAGACGATCGACCAAAGCGGCTCCCAAGGACGCCTCCAGCTCAGCCAACTGCTTCGATACCGCTGGTTGGCTAATCCTCAAGCGCCGGGCGGCGGCGGTGATGCTCTGCTCCTCAACAATGGCTTTGAACACCCGAAGTTGGTTCAAATTGATCATGGCCGGAGCTCCATTCTTGACATAACACATCGGAATAGTCGACATGAGTATTATGTCTTTCCAGCCGCCGGCTCCCCCGCGCACAATGCGCCCTATGGCAAAGCTCAAGGGGACTCACCACGTCATCACCGCGTCCTTTACTGAGACCGGGAGCCCAGCATACTTGGTGGCTGACGGCTCATGGAGCCCCAACCTCCAAGAAGCTTGGGCCATTGAAAGCGACGACGAATGCGCGCTTCGCTTGGACGCGGCGCATGCTCAGCAACGCCTGGTGTCCGACCCGTACTCGATACGGGTGGAGAAACGCCAAGCTTTGCTGGAGCCCCTTTCCCAGCGCGAAGCGATTCGAGCAACAGGCCCGTCCATCCCACTCACGCGCTTCGACCGTCGCTCCTCAACCAACGCGTCCTGAGTCTGCGTATCAAGTCCCTGTCTGAGCCGCATCGGGCCGTCTTAGAGCGACTCTCGACGCTTGCCCGCCTATCGAGGAACCCGTGTACCAATACGATCAATACGACCAAGCCATCGTCGACCAACGCGCGCTTCAGTTTCGCGGCCAGGTTCAGCGCCGCCTAGAAGGCGAAACCACGGAAAATGAGTTCAAGCCGCTGCGCCTGCAGAACGGCTTGTACATGCAGCTGCACGCTTACATGCTGCGCATAGCCATCCCGTATGGGTTGCTCAGCACCACGCAGGTGCGCAAGCTTGCACACATCGCGCGCACCTATGACAAGGGATACGGACACTTCACGACGCGGCAGAACATCCAGTTCAACTGGCCCAAGCTCAACGATGTTCCCGAGATCCTCGAAGAGCTGGCGAGTGTTCAGATGCACGCAATTCAAACCAGCGGCAACTGTATCAGGAACACCACGAGCGATCCCTTCGCCGGAGTTGCTCCCGACGAGATCGAAGATCCCCGGCCCTACTGCGAGCTGATTCGTCAGTGGTCGACGTTTCATCCGGAGTTTGCGCACCTCCCGCGCAAATTCAAGATAGCTGTCACTGGCGCGCCCGATAACGATCGCGCGGCCATTCGTTACCACGACATCGGCATTCGCATCGTCGAGGGCAAGGGTTCCTACGCCGGGCAGCGCGGGTTCGAAATCTGGGCTGGTGGTGGTCTAGGCCGCACACCGTTCATCGGACACGTGGTGCGCCCGTTCGTGGTTTACGAGGACTTGTTGACTTATCTCGAGGCCATCATGCGGGTGTACAACCTGTACGGGCGCCGGGACAACAAGTTCAAAGCCAGGATAAAGATTCTGGTCAGCGAAATGGGCATCGACGCTTTCAGGGATGCCGTTGAAGCCGAATGGGCACTCACGCGAGACAGCGCCATGAAGGTTTCGCGCGAGGAGATCGAGCGCATTGCTCGAGATTTCGCGCCTCCCGCCTACGAAAACCTAGAGCCGGCCGAGCGCGAGCTGTTGGCGCTCCAACTCTCCAGCAAGCGGGAGCTCGCGCAATGGGTGAAGGTAAACACCCGTCCGCACAAGGTGCCCGGCTACATCTGCGCTGTCATCTCCTTGAAGGCCAAGGCGCGCCCTGCGGGAGACGCCACCGACGCTCAACTAGGCGCCATTGCCGATCTGGCCGACCGTTATAGTTTCGGCCGCGTCGTCGTCACTCACACCCAGAACCTGGTACTGCCGGACGTGCGGGTAAAAGACCTCGAGGCACTACACGCAGCATTGGTAGAACTAGACCTGGCGAGTGCTAACTTCGAGCGTGCTGGCGACGTCATTTGCTGTCCTGGCCTGGACTTCTGTGCCCTTGCCAACGCGCGCTCGATTCCGGTCGCTCTCGAGTTGCGGGAGCGCTTCGACGCCTTCGATTACCAACAAGACATCGGCCCTTGCAGCATCAAAATCTCGGGTTGTATCAATGCGTGCGGCCATCATCACGTCGGAAACATAGGCATTCTAGGCATCGACAAACACGGACAAGAAGCCTATCAACTCATGCTTGGTGGCTGCGAGAGCGATGCGGCTTCATTGGGCAAAGTGATCGGCCCGGCCTTTAGCCCGGAATCGGTCGTGGACGCGGTCGAGGCAGTGCTGAAGCGTTACATCGAGCTGCGCCAAAACGGTGCCGAAACTTTCATCGAGTGCTTCCGTAGGGTTGGCATGGAGCCTTTCAAGGAGGCCGCGTATGCGCGTCATTAAAGACAGGCAAATCGTAGAGGACGATTGGGTCCGCTTGGCCGCCGACGCGGAGTTCCCTGCCGTGGGCAACGTTTTGGTCGAGTTACAACGCTGGAACGCAGGGCTTCCGCCAGGACACGATGTCCAGGTGGGACTGCTGCTAGCGCCCAACGACGATGTATCTAGTATCCAGCGATTGCACGAACTGCGGTTGATCGCGATCGAGTTCCCTCGCTTCACGGACGGGCGAGGGTACTCGCTCGCCCGTTTGCTGCGCACTCGTCTCGGCTATCGCGGCGAACTGCGAGCAGTCGGCAACGTCTTGAGGGACCAGCTGTTGTACATGCAGCGCTGCGGTTTCGACGCGTTTGAGCTGGATCCTTCCAAGAATGCGGAGGCGGCGCTGTCCGCGTTCGACGAGCTACAAGTGTATTACCAAGCCGCGAGCGACGTGGCTGAACCGTTGTTTCGGCGCGCCACGCGAGGTGCGACCGCCGGCAAGCCTGCTCGTTGAGCCAATCCTGGTGTACCTAGGCTGAGGGATCCTCTCAACGGCGGGTCGTGCGGGGGTTGGGAACCAACGCCTGCGGACTTATGTCAGAATGGTTCATGCGCTTTGTCGTCGTCTCGCTTTTGACTCACGCGGCAATCGTCGTTCTGGCCTCTCGACAGCGAGCAGTCGAGTCGCCGGTAGCGACCGCTCGCGAACCCACGCCGAAGAGCGGCGTCCTGGCGGCTGAGCTCATCGAGGCCGTGGCTGCCGAGACGCCGGCAGTGACGCGCGGGGCAGTACCCGCTCAGCCGCCCCCCGCGACGCTGCCCTCCCCAGCCCCCCCGGCCGCAGCAAAGTCGCTCCCCTCGCCCTCGCCACGACCTGAGACGGCCGCACCCAAACTTGGCAAGTCGGCCGCGGCGACCCGAGCTCCGCCCTCAGCCGTGCCGGTGCCGGCGCGGGAAACCGATGAACGGGCAAGAAGCGAAGACTGGCTGAGCGTCGAACAGCAGTTACCCATCGCCGTCGAAGCCGAGACGCCCACTGTCCCTGCTCGACGAGACACGTTGGTCGAAAGACTGCTGGCCAAGGAACGCGATCGCCGTGGCGTATTGGAACGTGCCGAACGGCAGCGCTTCAGTGCGAGTCGCCAAGCGGCGCCGATACGTGCGGTTGGCCAAGCTCGTGGTGCGACCGACTCAGCCGTCGAACCGAGCACTCCAGACGTTCTCGGGGAGAGCCACGAGCAGGCGGACCCTTGGGTGGAGCTGACGCGTTGGTTACCTCGAGCTGCAAGTAGTGATCGATCCTGGGAGAATTTGGCAACCACGGCTGCTTTCGATTTCGAGGTAGAACTAACGACAGAGCAAGGGCGCCTGACGCAGCTTACGTCCCGGGATGCCCGAGTCCCCGCTCATGTGAGACGCCTGTTGACCGGGACGCAGCACCTCATGGCCCGAGGCCGTTTCGATAGTGCGGCGCGCTCGGTTTATGCCTTCAAAATCCGGATCAGATTGTCTGATACTGCCGAGCGCGAACTGCGCATAGCCCATACGCTACCTGCCCCACCCGACCCGGGTTTGGGTGTACTCACTTTGCCATCGGGACGAAGGCTAGAGGCGTACGTCAGCCGCCTGCCACGTTGAACGCGGGCCGGAGCGTTTGAGGCCAATGCCGGAGTGTCTAAGCCTCTCTCGGGCGCGCCTTTGTCAATTGTGAGTTGAAGGCAATCGGGCTACACAGGGGCCGCGTCTCATTCGCGGGTTTGCCCCACAGCTCGACGCGATGGTTTTCATGTCCATTTTCCTGCATTTTTTCGTTCCGTTCTCCAAGCCTCTGCGCTCGGGCCTGTGTCTGTTCGTGTGTGCGGCTTCGTTGGTGTCGTGTCGCCCCGCCGACTACGTTCCGCCGCCGCAAGAGCCATCGCCGGTGACCGAGCCCCAACCGCAAGAGCCGGAAGACCTCGTGCATCAGGCATTGTATGGCGCCGAACTTGCGTCACCGCGGATTCTGCAGATCCCGGACGAAGCGAAACCCACGGCGACCGGATTGCACCAACTCACGCTCGAGCCAGGAAGCGGGAAGACAGCACCGGGTCCCGACGATACCGTGCTCCTCCACTACACGGCCTGGGACGCTCAGGGCCGCCGCTTCGAAGAAACGTCGAGTGGCGGGCAACCCGTACGGATGCGCATGGCAACCCTCGCCCCAGGGTTGGCGGAGGGACTGTCGACGATGGTAAAGGGGGAAAGGCGCCGCCTATGGATCCCGTCGCGTCTCGCGGTCGGTATCAGCGAGGGCCGCGTGAACGGAGACGTGGTGGTGGACGTGCAACTGGTAGAGCTGATTGCTGCACTGCCCGCTCCGGAAGTCCCCGCCGATCTGACGCAGCCTCCAAAAGAAGCCCAGCGCACGAGCTCCGGGCTCGTGTATCACGTCCTGGCGCGCGGCCAGGGAGAACGCACGCCTGCGCAGACCGACCGCGTGCTCGTGCACTATTCGGGCTGGGATATGAATGGTGACCTGTTCGATAGCTCAGTCATGCGCGGTGAACCTGTAGCCTTTGGTGTCGACGAGGTCATCCCGGGCTGGACGGAAGCACTGCAACTCATGCGTGAAGGCGATAGATTCCGCGTCTGGATCCCAGCCGAGCTTGCTTACGGCGAGCAACCGAGTGCGCCCGGGCTTCCCGCAGGGCGCCTCTGCTTTGACGTCGAGCTGATTCAGATTCAATAGGCATCACGGGACGAGCGGCTTCATGATTTCGACCGAGTTTCTCATCATAGGCGGAGGGATAACCAACCTGGCGTTCGCCGCCGCTCTCGATAGCTCCGACTACCTCATCTACGAGGCCGAGCAGGATGTGGGCGGCTACTGCCAAACCATCAAGCGCGATGGTTTCGTGTGGGACTACTCGGGCCACTTCTTCCACTTTCGACACAAGGACATCGAGCAGATGTTCGTCGAACGTATCGGGAGTTCGCGGGTGCGGCACGTCGAAAAGGCAGCGCGTATCTACACGCAAGGAAACTGGATCGACTTCCCCTTTCAGAAGAACATTCATCAGTTACCACGAGATGCATTCATCGAGTGCCTCGTCGATCTGTTTGAGAAAGAGGACAAGCCGGCTAGCAACTTTCAAGAGATGCTGCTGTCGAAGTTTGGACGCGGTATCAGCGATCGCTTCCTCATCCCCTACAACGAGAAGCTATACGCCACGGACTTGAGTGCGTTGGACGTCGACGCGATGGGACGCTTCTTCCCATACGCAGATCTCAAGGACATCGTCTCCGGCTTTCGTCAAGCCGACAACCAGAGTTACAACTCCACGTTTACGTACCCGGAGGGAGGCGCGATTGAGTATGTGCGAGCCATCCAGCAAGACGTAGCCGCGGACAAACTGCGGCTCGGGCAACGCATCCTCGAGTTGGATCTCAAGCGCAAGATCGCCACCACTGCTCAGGGCCCCGTTCGCTTCGAGTATGCCGTCAGCGCGGCCCCATTCCCCCAGTTGCTGACGATGGCGGGTTTACCGGCTCCCAAAGACGTTTACTCGTACAATAAGGTTCTCGTTTTCAACCTGGGCTTCGACAAGAAGGGCCCCCGTGGAGTGCACTGGGTATACTTCCCAGATCGCGACGTGACGTTCTACCGCGTAGGCTTCTACGACAACATTTTCGACAGCGATCGCATGAGTTTGTACGTCGAGATAGGACACCCCGCCGATGCCGTAATTGACGACGCCGTGGTGGAGAGTTCCTTGGCAAGCGTCCTTGCCGATCTAAAGCGAGTCGGCATCGTTGCCGACCAAGAGCTCATTGCCTCCCACTCAATCGTGCTGGACCCCGCTTACGTACACATCACCCAGCGCTCGATAGCGGAGGTACGTCGCCTCAAGTCAGTCCTGGCCACGCGCGGTGTGTATTCAATCGGACGCTATGGTTCCTGGACCTACTGCTCGATCGAGGATAACATCCTCGAAGCCAGAGCCTTAGCGGCTCAGTTCAACAGTCTCACCTAGTGCTGGGCGTTGGGCGCCCGCAGCTTTGCGGCTTCGTTCTACCGGTCACAAGGCGGCGCGTAGCTTCTCGGCGAGTTTCTGTGCCTGCTCGTGATCCAGAGCGCGCTTGGGCCAGCGTATGCCCAACCCGTGGGTCTCGTCGGGCTTCGGGATGATGTGAAAGTGGGTGTGGAAAACCGCTTGGTGGGCCAACGGTTCATTGTTCTGGAGGATGTTATACGCCGAACATCCCGTCACCTGCTTGAGCGCACGACTTACGCGCACCAGCGCACGCCCCATGGCGCTTGCCGTCTGATCGTCCATTTCATCGGCAGTGCGATATGCCGTTTTCGGGATCACTAGTGCATGGCCGTCGCTCAACGGCTCGATGTCCAAGAATGCTAGGACATGCTCGTCTTCGTAGATGCGGTGGCAGGGGATCTCGCCGGCGATGATCTTCGTGAAAATGGTGTCGGCCATGCCCAAAGATACGCGGACGTTCGAGCGCCAGCAAGTCCTCGGCACCGTCGACAGCACGGGCCTAGCCGTGGCGGTCAATCAACCCCTGCCGAACCAGCGGTTACTGGAGAATCGTCGGCAAATCTTCGGCCAATTGAGAGCCGCTGGACGCCAGCACGACGCCCCACCATCGCGACTGAGGGCTGCGCGCCAGATAGCGTGGCTTTCCGTCACTGTTCGGCTGCTGGCCGAACTCGATACTGCCGAGCGCCTCGTCGCCGGACATGAACGCAGCGACCACGAGAGGTTCATATGCTTCGGGTTCGCCTTCGACGTACTCGTTGATGCGTAGGCGCTCGAACTTCTTCATCCAATTCGTCAGCGTCTCGTCCTTCTCCGCAGGCGCCGTCTCGTCGGTCCAAAACGACGGGTGCTCGTTGGAGCGCACGATGGTTCGAGTCGTGCCCCCCTGCTCGAGCACGACTCGTTCAACGACCGTTCCTTCGGGAACCGTCAACAACTCCCGCTCCATGAGGCGAGATTGCGCGAGCTCCACGTCGCGCCGAATGTCGCCGCTTATCACGTACACCTGTCCCGACGGACGTTGTTGCACGTAGAAGTCGCCCCCTCCCGGTGTGCGGCCCCCAAACAGCAACTCTTTGGGACCAGCGGTGAACTCGACGAGCAAACGGCTCGTGTCCTCACCGACGAGCCCGAAGTCTTCAAGCTTGTCCGGTCCCACCGTTCCGAGCGCACGCAGCGCCCGTAGGTTCACGAGATTGTCCACGAGTTCGTTGGCATCGGACACACCGATGAACGTCTCGCTCTTTGACTCTACCGACTCACCATCCGGCTCTGCCTCGAGCAGCGCCGCGGCACCTGCGTCTGGAGTACTAGCGCTGCTGCCCGTTGACGCCTGGGCGGGCGCAGGGGTGTGCACCACCTTACCGACCAGATATCTGCCCACGGCGTCGCGCTGGGGAAGCAACTCGACCCGGCGACGCTCGTCCTCGTACAACACCCGCTGCAGAGCATCCGTGTCGAACTTCCAGAGCTCCACCTCCGATGCCGACCCCGTACCTTCCTCCGCCACCGAAGCCCGCCACGCTAGCACCGCGGCAAGAGCGAACAGTCCGCCATGGACGAACAGCGCCTTATCACGCCTCATGACTGGCTCCCTCCCTGGTCCTGGGGCGGTGCCGGAACGGATGCCCGCTTCGGCCCGGTCGCTGGGCGCCGCTTAGGGGCCCGCTTTCGCCTGCGGCTGATGAACACTCCACACCCCAGAACGATGGCAGGCACGCCAAACACGGTTGAATAAAACCATGCCATGTTGACTTGCTTCGTTTGCTCGACACGAACATCTTCTTCACTTTCGATCTCACCGGCTAGGCTTTCCTCGCCAACCAGCCAGCGCACGGCATCGAAGGCCAGCAATGGATTTCCGGGCACGCGCGGCATGAGCAAGTCGCTCACCGCGTCTGCATCGCTCAGCACGAACGCTCTCATTTCATCAGCGCCACCTGGTTCTGGAGCTGCACTGCCCTCTTTCTCGACGGGAGCAGTGACTGCCGCAGCGATGACGAACTCTTGCTGCTTTTCGCTCGCTGCCCGGGAGAAGTCTCCGTTTTCGTCGACAAATGCCGTGGCTAGCGTGCGAATGGCTACATCGAAGCGCCGTTGCTCGCCGGGTAGCTTTTCTAGCTGGGACGCTCCAAGTACGACCACCCCGCGCGTAGGGTTGCGGCTCAAGGTAGAAACGGACGCATGGGACGAGAAGCGGTTGGTAGGAAGTATGATGCGATCGGCGGCGTTATTCCGGCGCACCACATACGTCTCCTCATCGGCCAACACCGATGGTATGAAACGCACCCCAACGGCTTCAGCCAGCTGAATCAGCCACTGCTGATCCGCATTCTGGGTCGACTCGCCTGGAGACGTGGGCGCTGCTGGAGACGTGGGCGCTGCTGGAGACGTGGGCGCCGAAGCCTCTACATTGGCGTCGTCCGCGGCGCTCGCTGAAGGCGTCGAGGCACTCAGCAGCGCCTCGTTCTGCGCGTCCGCGTCGAGAGCCATGAATACTCTACCTCCGCTCTCCGCATAGCGACGGATGGCTGCAATCTCCTCGGACGCAAACGGCAACGTCGGACCCAGGATGATGAGTACGTCGGCATCTGCAGGCACCTCGCGGCCCAGGCCCTGGCTCAGCCCCAACTCCTGCACGCTCAGGTTGCCCTGTTCGATGACTTGCCGAAAGACGTCGGCAGTCCGTCCTTCGGCGGCCGTGGCTGCTTTGTCGTTCAACTCTCCGTGGCCCGTCGTCAGATACGCTACCTTCTTCTCCCGCAGCAACTTCATCAACCGGGCGTGCACCTCCTCGTCGAGGGTGCGAAGCTTGTTTCGAGCCTGTGCCAAATCGGTGCCGATATTGACGGTTTGGCGATCGTCGTTTCTGGCGATCACCACCACGCCGTCGCGTACGACTTTCAGCTCGCTTGCCAACTTGGGTTCCAAGTAGCGATCGACGATCTGGACTCGTAAGGCAGGATTGCGCTCGGCTAATTGAGCGAAGTAGCCCGATACTTCTCGGCCTACCTCGCTCACGGCGGGAAAAAATCCCGTGACGGTTACCTTGTCGCCCAACTGCTCCGCCAATTTGAGGGTTGGCTCTCCGGCATTGGACGTTTTGAAATACGAAAAGTCCGCCTTCGCCTCTTGTCTCGCCGCCGCGTAGACGAACAACGCCCCATAGGCGGCAGCCGTCGCGAGCACCAAGCCACTGACCACAGCGAAGCGCACGCGACTCGACTCCACGTGCTCGGCCCGGCGCATGGAGTGCAGCGACCATTCCCCGAACGCAACAGAAACGACGCTGAGCGCTAGGAGCGTGACCCAAATCACGGTCAATGCAGGTCGCACGGCAGATCCCGGCTCGAGGTCATCCGCCAACCACAGACTGACGCACCAATAGAGGGCCAGTCCCAGCAGCCCGACTCCTTGTGCGCCACCCAACAAGCGGCCAATCCGATCCCGAGCGCTTGCCCCCGTGGATTGCGCAAGCCGACCAGCGACCGATAGCACCACGAGCGCCAAACCCAGCCCGCTGACGGCGACGGCAACACGCGGAAAGCTCACCAGCATACGCTCGCCGAGCAGCACGCAGGCAAGGCCTGCAAAAAACAGCGTCGGCCACAACCCGTGCAGAGGCCCCCTTTTGCGCGTCATCGCCATCGTCGAGCCTCCAGTACCTTAGTAGCAGCCAACAAAAACACGTAGGTTACAACGAGGTAGTAGGCGATCCCTCGAAGCTCGAGAATGCCCGACTGAAAGGGATGGAAGTTCACGTGATGGAACGCCAACCCCCCGAGAAAATCGTTGAGGGGAGCGTCCGTGACTTTGGCAACCATCCACATGACGAACAAGATGGCTAGAATGGCCGCTCCCAGGATAATGGCGATAACCTGGTGCCGCGTCAAAGAGCTAGCGAACAAGCCAATCGCTGTAGACGCCGCTCCGATCAAAAACAACCCTACGTAACCCACCGCAATGTGCCCGACGCTCACCTTGCCGGTGAAGTACAGCAGGGCAGGCATGTACAACGACAGCACGGTGAGTAGGCAAACCATGAGAAACGCCGACAGAAATTTACCTAACACGATCTGTCCACCGGTGATCGGCGAGGTGTTCAACAGCGTAAATGTGCCGTTCTGCCGCTCTTCGGCGATCAAGCGAAACGAAAGAAAAAGCGCGGCCACAGCTGTCAGCCCGCTAGCGTTGTAAAAGAAGCGGGCTAACGCTTCCCCCGACAAAAGCTGATTGGAGATCGAGTCGACGTAGAAGAGGATGCCGTTTATCAATAGCGCGACAGCAATGATGACCGAACCGAGCGGTGAGCTAGCGTACGCGCCGAGCTCACGACGTGTGATGAGCCAGGTACTACTCATGCCGCCACCTCCGTAGTGGGCTTCGCCAATGAAGCAAAGACGTTCTCGAGTTCTCGTTCGCTGCGGGAAAGGTTGAGCAACTGTGCCCCCGCCTCCACGAGCACCAAGGCCATGGTTGAGCGTACGTCGCGCTCCGTGTCCACCAGTGCCGCCAACACGCCCTGCTCTTGCGAGCGCCCGAGGGACACGTGGTTGACGCCCTCCACCGCCTCCAACGTCCGTACCAGGCGCTCGCTATCCCAGTCCGGCGCCTGCTTTACCCAGACCTCGAACTGCTGTTGAGAAACCAAACGACTGACGAGCTCCGCTTCCGTCCCAGCGGCTACGATTTGACCGTTCCCAATGACTAGAAGGCGGTCACACATCTCACTGATCTCTGGCAGGTTGTGGCTGGAGACGAGGACGGTCCTCTTCCCGCCCAAGCTCCGCACCAGGCTGCGCATTTCCTTGATCTGTATGGGATCGAGGCCCGAGCTCGGCTCGTCTAGAACGACCAGGCGCGGATCGTGGACGATGGCCTGAGCAATACCGACTCGCTGGCGGTAGCCATGGGAAAGTGCCGCGACTTGCTTGCCCAGCACCTCGGTCAATCCAGTCGCACTTGCCGCATTCTGCACGGCGTTCTCGACCTCCTGGGGCCGAACTTGGCGCAGTCGAGCCGCAAAGGTCAGGTAATCGCCAACGGACATCTCGTCATACAGCGGAGGTACGTCAGATAGATAACCTATCATTTGACGTACGCGGTGTGGTTCGGCCACCACGTCCACCCCGCCCACTCGCACCGTGCCCGCGGACGGAAGCAGGTCGCACGCGAGCACGCGCAGCGTGGTGGTCTTTCCCGCACCGTTGAGGCCGAGCAGACCCACTATCTCCCCGTCCTCGATGGTGGCCGAAAGCGGTCCCAGCGCTCGGTAGTCACCGTAGTACTTGTATAAGCCGTCGATTTCGATCATTTGCCATCTCATCCCATTTGGCTGACCCTAGAGGAGCGACCAAAGCCACGCATGCTTCGGCGCGACCTCAAGCCGCCCGTACAACCCGAGCGCGCTCTTTATTCCAACCTGACGCGTTGGAAAAGCAGTCATTGACCAGCAAGTGAACAAGCAACAGGAAAAATCAACGCCCGACGACGGGAAGGCGGCACTAGGGGTGCGGGAGCTGACGCCTTCGTCGGCCTCACCCAGCGCAGCTTCACCCCATGCAGCCTTGAAACATGCGGCTGCCGAACTCGGGCTGGTACGTTGGGGAATCGCCGCGCCAGGCCCGGACGACGATGCGCAAAGCCGGGTGGAAGCTTGGATCGAACAAGGTTACCACGGCACGATGCAGTTCATGGAAGCACCGCGCCAGACACCCGAGCAACTGCTCAACGGGGTGCGGTCAATCGTGGTCGCAGCCGTGTCCACGGAATCGCCCACGCAGCCGTCGGTGCAAGAAGGCTACATTGCCGCGTACGCTCGCGGCGCGGATTATCACACGGTGCTCAAGCAGAAGCTCTGGCAGCTCGCTCAAGCTCTATGCGATGCCCAAGGTTCGGGGATACGCGCTCGCGTGTGCGTCGATACCGCCCCCCTTCTCGAGCGCGAGTGGGCGCGCCGAGCCGGGGTGGCCTTCGTCGGTAAGTCGGCCATGGCCATCGCTCCGGGTGCGGGTACGAACTTACTTTTGGGCGCTCTACTGACGGACCTGGCACTGCCGACGACACCACCCCTGCCCGATGGCTGCGGTTCTTGCACACGCTGCATCGACGCCTGTCCCACTGACGCGTTTGCTGCCCCGTTCGTGCTCGACGCGCGTCGCTGTGTCGCCTACCTGACGATTGAGCACACAGGGGACATCCCCAGGGAGCTTCGCTCTCAGGTGGGCACGCACGTGTTTGGTTGCGATGTGTGTCAGCAGGTTTGTCCTTACAATGCGTCGCGCAAACGACCCGCTGCGCTATCGAAGCTCTCGACGCTCGAGTCGCGGCGCAGCGCGGACTTGATAGCCTGGTTGCGCATGACGAGTGGCGACTACCGCCGACTCACCCGTGGCAGTGCACTGCGACGAACACCTCGTGCCCGCCTGCAGCGCAACGCGGCCCTCGCCCTGGGCAACGCCCTCGCCGCCGACTCCGGCACCTATTCCGACTCTCAAAGAGACGCGGCTGTCGAGGCGCTGAGTCAGGCGCTGCTTTCACACCCCAACAGCGTGGTACGCAAGCAGGCGGCGTGGTCCCTGGGCAGAGT
>CAZNZA010000012.1:0-1476 GCA_964577325.1 uncultured Polyangiaceae bacterium | reverse complement strand
GAAGCAGCGCTGGCAGTCACCCACGAGCGTCGACACAGCCTCCGGACCACGACCCGGCCCTGGCCGCCTTACACGTTGCCTTGACGCAGGAGGCAGATCCTCTCGTGGTAGCGGAAGTGCAAGCCGCGCTCCGGCATGCTACAGGCGTACCTGGTTGACAGCCCAAAGACTCCGCAGGCAATGTACCCGAGCCCGCCTCTCCTTTCATGAGCATCGACCCCAACAGCTTTCGAAGCGCTCCTCCCCGGGAGCCGTCCTTCAAGATGTCCACGCCGCAGCTGGGCATGTTATTGCTCTTGGCTTCCCTGGCCGTGTTGTTCGTTGCGTCACTGGCGGCGTACTTTCTCGCGCGAATCAATAACCCGTACTGGAGCAATGTCAGCTTCGGATTACCGTGGGGGTTGGCGGTTGCTACGGGTTTTCTGGCGCTCGTCAGCTGGCAGCTCGAGCGCGCATTGAACGCCATTCGACACAATCGCCAACAGGGTCTGCTGCTTCACCTGAAGCTGGCAAGTGCGGCCGCAGTGGCATTTTTGGCCACGCAAGGCTTGAACTGGTTCGACTTGCAGGCACCATCGTCGTCCCAGGCGTCTCACGTGCTGGCCATGTTCTCGTTCTACATGTTGACCGGTCTACATGCCCTCCATGTACTGGGCGGATTGGTGCCCCTGGGATTGGTCGCGCATCACGCTCATCACCGGGAGTATTCGAGCTCGCGTTACGAAGGCATTAGACTCCTTACTCAATATTGGCACTTTCTGGGCGCCGTTTGGCTCGTGTTACTCGTATGCATGCTCGCCGGCTGATAACCCGGAAGCCCCCCTCTCGCATCCATCCTCGCGCCTCCTCTGTGGTCCAACACTGGCACCGGGCGAGCGGATGTTGGTGTGAATGGATGCTGCGCGGGCTCACAGCGCTGGCACTGACGGGCTGCCAAACCCTGATCGGAGCCGAGTTCGACGAAGACTACACCGTATGCGAACCGGAATGTGACGCCCTCGGTTTTGCGTGCGGCACCTACCGAGATGCTTGCGGGAACGTTCACGACTGCGGTCAGTGCGACGCAGAGCAGCAGTGTCAAAACAATCAGTGCACCTGCGTCGCTGAGACGTGCCAGGAGCGCAACTATGAATGCGGCGCCTTCGAGGACCGCTGTGGTCAGATCCAGGACTGCGGGCCTTGTCCATCCGGGCAGTTCTGCGGAGGCGACGACGGGCATACCTGTAATTCTACGCCCTGCACCGTCCAGACTTGCGCTGAACTCGGACTCACTGCCGGAAAGGCGACGTCATGCGGCGTGGTGGTGAATTGCGATCCGGCACCGACGTGCCAGGCGTGTGACCCGGGCCGAGTCTGCACGCCCGAAGGAGAATGTTGCTCACCCAAGCCACGACCTGCAGGTGCTTGTGGCTACCTTCCCGACGGCTGTGGAAGGATAGAGCTCGTGACCTGCCCCGGAGATCAGGTCTGCGAAGA
>CAZNZA010000011.1:31479-79299 GCA_964577325.1 uncultured Polyangiaceae bacterium | reverse complement strand
GCCTTGCTCGCTGTGTTGGCCTTGCTCTTGCTCGCTGTGCTGGCCTTTGTTGCTTTGCTTGGGGGGCCGCTTTTGCTCGTGGCTGCGGTCGAGCGCTTCCCAGCTCGCCGAGCCGACGCGGTATTGCTCGTCTTCTTTTTAGCCGCCATCCGTAAACCTCCGTACAAAGGGCAACCTTAAAGAATTCCCCTTACCTACAGCAAACAAACTGCTCGTACTCCCGCTCATCAAACCACTTGTGGTCCGTCTCTCACGGGCTAGAGTGCCACCTCGAAAGGAAGAGAAGGACGAAAGATGTTGGATTTACCTGAACCAGGCCTCTACCGAAGCACCCAAGCCCTACCGGGGCACGAATCGGAATTCCCTGCCGACACGCTCGTCTACGTTGGTGAACGACCCAACGGTGGCGGCACGTTCGTGGTGAGGCCCGGACAAAACAGAAACAACCGCTGGTTTTGGGGCGACCCTACGACTCCTCTGCGTTCCCCCACTTGGGGCCGAACCTTGAAGCGCTTGCCGTCGGAAGGCTTCTACACGCTGCCGGAGGCCATCAATCTCGAGAACGGTGGTCGGTGGTTGAAGAACGCCATCGTTCAGCTGGGGTACAACCCAAAAGGCCAAGGCATCATCTTCGTGGCCGAGCGTCATGATGGGGTCGAGGAGAACGTCCTCAAGTTCAGCGACCGCGGCATGCTTGTGAACGACGACCTGTTGGAACGTCTGCAGTGGGCGCCGATCCTACCGGTCAAATCCGACGCCTGAGTGAGCCGATCGGGCATGCTCGATCGACGGGTGGGGTCGATGCGGGGACCATTCGGCGCCCGCATCGGCCGAGGCCACCGGAGTCAGGCGGCCAAGAGTTAGCGACTTAGCGTCAATTCTTCCCGCTTCGGCGTGCGACGTTGGACCGACTCTTGATCATCGCGCCCAATACATCGCGGTTCATGCGAGCGATGAACTCCAGCGATATCCCTTTAGGACACACGGCTTCGCATTCACCATGGTTGGTGCAGTGACCGAAACCCTCCGCATCCATCTGAGCGACCATCTTCCTCGCGCGATCGCGGCGCTCGGGCTGTCCTTGCGGCAAAAGCCCCAAATGACCGACTTTTGCTGCAGTGAATAAGCTCGCCGACGCGTTGGGACAGGCAGCAACGCATGCACCGCATCCGATGCACGCTGCTGCATCCATGGAGAGGTCTGCATCTTCTTTGTCTACGGGAGTTGCGTTCGCCTCCGCGGCACTCCCCGTGCGCACGCTGACGTATCCCCCGGCGGCGATGATACGGTCGAAAGCGCCTCGGTCGACAACTAGATCCTTCACCACGGGGAACGCCTTGGCACGCCATGGCTCAACCCAGATCTCGTCGCCATCTGAAAATTGGCGCATGTGAAGCTGACATGTCGTCGTGGCCGCCTGTGGTCCGTGCGCCTGGCCGTTGATCACCACGCCGCACTGGCCGCAGATCCCTTCCCGACAGTCATGATCGAAGGCAATCGGCTCCTTGTCGTCCTCGAGCAGGCGCTCGTTGATCACGTCGAGCATTTCCAGGAACGACATGTGCTTGGAAATTTGTTTGGCATCGTAGCGCTCGAAACGCCCCGCGTCCGTGGGTCCCGTTTGACGCCATACGTGCAGCACCAGGTTTATGATATCCGACATCTTTACCCTTCAGGTATCTGGATCACTCTCGTCTCGCGCTAGGTATAGCTGCGCTGCGTGGGTTTGACGTACTCGAAGTCGAGGTTTTCTTTGTGCAGAACCGGGCCACCAGTGGCGCGCCATTCCCACGCCGAGACGTGAGAAAAGCGTTCGTCATCGCGCTTTGCCTCCCCCTCCGGGGTTTGGTGTTCGTCTCGAAAGTGGCCACCGCAGGACTCCTCCCGCTCCATCGCATCCCGGCACATCAGTTCACCGAGTTCGAAGAAGTCAGCGAGGCGGCCGGCTTTCTCGAGCGTCTGGTTCAAGCCCTCTCCCGTGCCGGCGACTTTGAGGTTGCTCCAAAACTCTTCCCGCAGCGCTGGGATCTTGCTCATAGCCGTCTTCAGCCCGTCAGCGTTGCGCGCCATCCCACAGTAGTCCCAGATGATCTGGCCAAGCTCCCGGTGAAAGGAGTCTGGTGTGCGCTTACCGCCAATTGTGAGAAGCTTGTTAACGCGCGCATCGACTTCTGCTACGACCGCACGTACTTCGGGATGCTCCTCTGAAATGGACGGCAACTTGTTTGCGCCTAGGTAATTTCCGACCGTGGCTGGGAGCACGAAGTAGCCGTCGGACAAGCCCTGCATCAGCGCACTGGCGCCGAGGCGGTTTGCTCCGTGGTCGGAGAAATTTGCTTCTCCGCCCACGAACAGACCCGTCACGTTGCTCATCAGATTGTAGTCCACCCACAGCCCGCCCATCGTGTAGTGAGTGGCGGGGTAGATGCGCATCGGTACCGTGTATGGGTCTTCGCCGGTGATACGCTCGTACATCTCGAACAGGTTGCCATACCTCTCTGCTACCGCTTTGGCTCCAAGTCGCCGTACGGCATCCGCGAAATCGAGGTACACGCCGCGCCGGACGCCACTTACCTTCGGACCGACACCAAATCCTTGGTCGCAGACGTCCTTGGCGCGTCGCGACGCGATGTCGCGTGGCACCAGATTGCCGAAGCTCGGATACATCCGCTCGAGATAGTAGTCCCTGTCGCTCTCGGGGATCTCACGGGGATCCTTGTCCGCGTCTTCCGCATTCTTGGGTACCCATACGCGTCCGTCGTTCCGCAGTGACTCGCTCATCAGCGTCAACTTGGATTGGTAGTCTCCACTCACCGGGATGCATGTCGGATGGATCTGGGTAAAGCAAGGGTTCGCGAAAAGCGCGCCGCGGCGATGAGCGCGCCAAACCGCTGAGGCATTGCAGCCCTTGGCGTTCGTCGACAGGAAGAAGACGTTTCCGTAGCCTCCCGTACACAACACGACCACATCGGCGAGGTGCGCCTGAACACGACCCGTCACCAAGTCGCGGCTGACGATGCCGCGTGCGACGCCGTCGACGATGATCAGGTCCAACATTTCGGTGCGGGGAAACATCTGGACTGTCTTCGCTTCAATCTGCTTTTCGAGCGCTTGATAAGCCCCCAAGAGCAACTGCTGCCCGGTTTGCCCGCGGGCATAGAAGGTGCGCGAGACTTGCGCTCCGCCAAATGAGCGGTTCGCCAAAAGACCGCCATATTCCCGTGCAAAGGGAACACCTTGGGCGACACACTGATCGATGATGTTTACTGACATCTCCGCCAGGCGGTACACGTTGCTTTCCCGCGCGCGGAAGTCCCCACCCTTCACCGTGTCGTAGAAGAGACGAAAGATGCTATCGCCGTCGTTCTGATAGTTCTTGGCTGCATTGATGCCGCCCTGGGCTGCGATGCTGTGGGCGCGCCGCGGACTGTCTTGATAGCAGAAACACTGAACCTGATATCCCTGTTCGCCCAGTGTCGCAGCAGCCGCACCGCCCGCTAAACCCGAGCCGACGACGATCACCTTGTAACGCCGTCGGTTCGCCGGGTTCACCAGCTTCATGTTGAATCGGTGTCGCGACCAGCGCGTTTCAATCGGACCAGTGGGAGCTCCGCTCTTCAATTCCACGTCAATTTCCTTGGTTTGGGCAATGCGCTTGGCTGCCTGGAGTCAGATGGTACGCTCGCTCGTCGTTCATCGAGCAGACTATCTTCATTCGATGAGTCCAATGAGAACCGACACGGGCATCATGACGTTGCCAACCGTGATGACGAAGGCAAGGATCTGCGCGATGGTTTTGCGGGTAACGTTGTAGCGCGGGTGCGACAGGCCCAAGCTCTGCATGAGGCTCCAGGCACCGTGAAACAAGTGCAGCGCGAGAAAGAAATTGGCCGCAACGTACACCAACGTCACCCATGGGATTTGAAAGGCGTTGATGAAGTTGCGGTAGGCGTCCTCATGGCTGTGCTCATAGTTGCCGAGTGCCAGGCCGGGGGCGGTGAAATGCAAGATGTGAAACACGATGTACAAGAACAGCAGGGGGCCCGTGAACTTCATCGTCACCGAAGAGTAAGAGGCCGCTGTATGGTGCGTCTGGTGATACCTGGCAGGACGCGCGGCAACCGCGCGCGAGTATAGTTGCACCATCGTCACGACGTGGACGACTAGCGCCACGAGAAGCGTGATACGCGTGCCCCACAACAGCGCTGGGTTGCCTTTCAACGTCGCGGCGTAGGCGTTGTATACTTCGGGCCCTTGGTACACTTGCAGGTTCCCCAGCATGTGAACGAACACGAATCCAAACAGGACGAGACCGCTCACTGCCAGAGCAGCCTTTTTCCCAATTGTCGTGTCGAATAAGGTGAGCGCCTTTTCCATAGTCTCGTCGTTCTTTCCAAGCGGGTCGGAAGGTCCACCGGCGGCTCGTTCCGACGGGCGGTGTATAGTCCAACGCTTGCAAGCACCAAAGACCGAACACGCACTTACGCCCAACTTTCTCGTTTCCTGGATTGCTCAGATAACGAACGAGCCCCCGTGGCTCGAAGGCGCGCGGGGGCTCGAAGCAAGGTTGGCGAGTCGGCGAAGCGCCTCGTCGCGCAAAGGTCGTCAGCTTTTCAGGTTCTTGGCCACAAACTCCCAATTGATGAGCTTATCGCAGAACACCTCGAGAAACGTGTCGCGCTTGTTTTGGTAGTCGAGATAGTACGCGTGCTCCCAGACGTCCGCGGTCAGCAGGGGTTTGGCCGTAGTGGTCAATGGATTTTCCGCATTTGGAGTGGCAATGATCTTGCTCTTGCCTCCGTCCAGCACCAGCCATGCCCAACCGGAGCCGAACTGGCCCATGCCGGCGGCGATGAAGGCTTGGCGAAACGAGTCCCACCCTCCGAAGTCGCGCTGCAGCAAGTCGGCCACTTCCCCGGACGGGGCTCCCCCGCCCTCAGGCTTCATGCCATCCCAAAAGAAGGTGTGATTGTACACCTGCGCAGCGTTGTTGAAGACGCCGCCTTGAGACGTCTTGATGATCTCTTCTAGCGACTTCTGTGCCTCTGGCTTGCCTTCGATGGCCGCCTTGAGCTTGGTCATGTAACCCTTGTGATGTTTCTCGTAGTGGAACTCCAAGGTCCTCGCGCTGATGGCGGGCTCTAGGGCATCCTTGGCATACGGAAGCGGTGCAACTTCGAAATTCATGGTGACTCCTTGTGTATGAATGATGCAGGCGAAACCGTAACTCCCGCACGAGCGAATCTCGTCGGTCTCGCCTGCTCCTCGTCTCGGGCTGAGTATATGCGCCTGGTCTGGATAGCAGCAACCGCCGCAGAACGGTCACCATGGTCCGCTTGGCTCGTGGGCGGACCCGGGAGCGCCTTCGAGGCGCGATGGCTAGCGCCAAGGGGCAGCAAAATTAGTCGCTGATCAATTCAGAACCAGAATACAACCGATCAGGTATGGTGAGAGATCCGTCTTCCAGCAGCGGTCACTCGTATGCGGTCGACTCGACCAAGTTGAACGCCACTCTGACCGAGCGTTTCGTGCAGTTGGGGCCAGACAGCGCTAGTACGGCGTTCGAGCAAGCTGCTCGCTGTCGCCCGCATTCCCGCACTCGTACTTGGCTGCACCGAGCCTTGCGCGGCTTTTTTTCGGACTACGACGTCAATGGCGTGCTGGAGATGTACCCCATGCATCTGTTGAGCACGGTGCAGTGGGAAGCCCTACTCCGTGGCGTGCCGCGCGGTGGACTGCTCGATGTTGGTGCTGGCGACGGAGGTTTGACCCGCCACCTGACCCCGCTTTTTTCCTCAACGACCACCACGGAGTCTTCTTGGGCAATGGCGAAACGACTGCGCCGAGCTGGCTACGAGTGCATCGAAGGAGACATCGGGCTGCTCGATCATCGGCGCACTTACGATTGTGTGTCGTGCTTGAACGTGCTTGACCGAACCGAGTTCCCCGTCCGGCTCCTGAACGCCATGAATCCACTCATCCACGTCGGAGGCGCCTTGATCGTAGCCAACCCGTTACCGCTCGACCCGTTCTATTACCGGGGCCCGAGCACACGGATCCCGAAACAACGCCTGCACGCGCCGGGGCCAACCTGGGAGAGAGCGGTGGCGCAACTGGTACGGGCCGTCGAGAGCGCACTCCCAGGGCTACACCTCCACGCGTGGACTAGAGCCCCGTATCTTTCCTGGGGAGACGCGAACCAGCCGCTATACCAGCTCGACGACTTCGTCGGCGTGTGGTGCAAGTCACCTGACGGGCCGACCAGAAGCGGAAGCGGTGACGCGCGCTGCAAAGTGGCATGACAACGCGGCGAAAGTCAGTATTGTGCGCGCTCTCAGCTTGCCGAAGTGGCGGAATTGGCAGACGCAGCGGATTCAAAATCCGCCGCCTTCACGGGCGTCCCGGTTCGACCCCGGGCTTCGGCACGACAAGCTTCGGCACAACCACCTGCCTTCGCCGTCAATAGGGCGCCAGTAATAGCCCCTGCAGCACCAGCGGCCCGGCCTGTTGCAAACGGTAAGCACACCAGGCTTCGTGCGCTGCGGTCCTAAAGCTGGGTCTCGCGCACCTCGAGCTTTCGGGTCGTGAGCGAGCAAGCTTTGTGGGCAGGTTGGTGGTGGCGCGCCATCGGCAGGACATTGAGCGGTGCTCAGAAGAGCAGCCGTCGTCGTCAAACCCAGGAGAGGTCTACCATTACAGGATTTGTCGAAAAGCGGAAAAGCGGTAAGCGCGCGACGACGCTGCGGGAGGCTGCCTGGTGTCATACTGCCTTCACCTGTAGGATACAGCCATCCAAATACGCTTCTGTCGCATGGCTGTTTTCCTAGGGCACCGTCCTGCGCAAGAGTGAGACCTCGGGACCACACGGCGGTGGTATCTGCAGCCAGTTTCAGACAAACGCTTGCTGCGCGCGCGTCAGCGTGTACAAGCTGATGCTTCAGCATAGTAGCCAGGGCACGATCGACCCTGAGGCGACCGAGCTTCGCGCGACGGACGACGCAACCCGCGCCTTTAATGAGGATAGATGAAACAATACTCGTGCTTAGTCGTTGAGGACTCTCCCATGATGCGGCAGCTCGTGGTTTTCGCGCTCGGGAGGCTGCGCAACCTTCACGTGACCGAGGCTGACGATGGCGTGGACGGACTGCGAAAGCTGGCGTCGAATGGCTTCGACATCATTCTGACGGACATAAACATGCCCATCATGGATGGCCTCAAGCTCATCCAAAGAGTGCGCAAGGACCCCCGTCACAAAGACACGCCGGTGATTGTGATCACTACTGAAGGCGGAAAGGAGGACCGAGAACGCGCCCTCAAACTCGGAGCCAACGCGTACATCACCAAACCCATTCAGGCGCCCCAAGTGATCGAGGCGGTCAAGGAGCTGCTCAACATCGAGTAGGGCAACTTCCGCAGGTGGGGTCACAGTGCTATGAGCTGTTCGTGAATAAGCGTGACGCACCTATGGCGCTGGGTGCCATTCTCAGCTCCAGCCCCGCTTTGCGGGTCGAGGATCACCTGCCTTGGCACACGTGGCGCGAGTTGGTCGGCCACCGCGTTGCCAACCGCACCCAACCGCTTCGCGTCGAGCGCGGGATCCTCCACGTAAAAGTCACGTCGTCAGCGTGGGCGTCGGAACTGTCCCTGCTTCAAGTCCCTTTGCTGAAAAAGCTGAAGCAGTTTTACCCAAACATCCACGCGTTGCGCTTCAGAGTGGGTACCGTTTCGCTTCCCTCTTCCCCGCCACCCGCAGGGCCAGTCGTCAGCGCTGACTTGCCCGCTCCGTTGCTGGAAAAAATTAACGAGCTGGACGACGCGAAGTTGAGTGCGGTGTTGCGCGAGGCCGCTGCCCTGTCTCTGGGTCGACAACAACGAGGTCGTTAGGCGCTTGGCTCAAGCGAGGCTTAGCTCCACCGGCACACAAAGCGCTGCCTTCTCCGGCATCCAGACACGCGCGCGCTCGCGTTCACACGAGAGCGTCGGCTCAACCCGACAGTCGCGCCAGGAGTCCTTCCAAACGACGGAGCAGGAAACGCTCCGAAGGCGTCATCTGCGTTTGTTGTTCCTGCAACTGCTCGACGTACTCGCGAAGCCCAGCAAGTTCGAACTCCGGAACTTGGCGCACGGCTTCGTACAGCAGCTCGACAACCGGACCCGGCATGATCCGGCGTCCGTAAGCATATAGGGAAATCGAATAGTCTAACCACGCGCGCTTCTTGGTCGCCTGCGCTAGCTTGAGCGCTTGGGTTGCAGCAAGCGTAATGGTCTCATCGTCCACGCGCCGCTGCGACCGAACGTGGTCACGGATTGTAAAAAGAGATTTGCCGACGATGGCCTCGGCGTGTTCACCTTTTCCGAGGGCTAGAGCTTTGGCTCCGGCGCCAGCCAGGACGCCGAGAGTGGCTTCGTCTCGAATGATGGTCTTTTCGTCCTCGTCGAGCTGTAGGGGTCGAGGGACACGCGCCAGTGTGGTGGCTCCCACTCGGCTGCGCGTAGGCCTGTTACCCAGTTCGTTCCCCAAGTGAACGCTCAGCACTTGGCTACCCAGCTTCAGCTCGTCACCGCTCGAAAGCTTCTGAAGCTTGCGAATGCGCTTTCCATTGACGATCACACCATTGACACTACCCAAATCTTCGACCGAGACGGACCCTCCCTCGAAGTGGAATACCGCATGTTTTCGGGAGGCCAGAGCGTCTCCGAGAACGATGTGACAACTGTCATGCCGACCAACGAGCGTCTGCCCTGCGCGCAGCTCGTATTCGTGCGCTCCCAATCGGATCCAACATCGCAACTGCCCGACTTCGCTCATGTCCGCAATTCAATTTGGTTTAAACCCGGCGGCCGCCGCATGAAGTCAGTTTACCACGGATGAGCTAGGCGGCGCCGCTCATTGGCGCGCCAATCTCGTCATCAGGCAGCCTTCTCGGCCATTGGCTCTTTAAGGGGCAGATCTGACCGGCGGCCTCTTGGCCGACGCGTGCCGATAACCCCTGGCCGCACGCGTTGGCGTATCCGCGTGTGCGATGGTCGCTGACACTACACGCGCTGCGCGCCTAGCCGCGCACACGCTCCAGTTGCGCCCGCGAGATAGCGCCCTCCCGAACGACCTCCCAGCCGCTGTTGCTCACACGCACCAAAGTCGACACCGGCCCCCCCGGCCCCTGGCCTTCCACGACGTGGAGCGCTTCCGAGTCGTGCTCCGGAAACTGCTCGGTTACCTGCCGGGAGGTACAGCATGGCGGTTTCCCCGTCTGGTTAGCGCTGGTCGCGGTAAGAGGTCCCTGCCATGCGTCGACGAGGGTCATCGCGGGGGACGGACCGGGGACACGCAACGCGACGTGTCCCCTCACCACCAGCCGCTCGTCGAGCTCCGCCGCAGCAGGCAAGACCAAGGTGAGCGGACCCGGCCAAAATAGGTGTGCGAAAGCCTCAGCCATCCGGGGGGGATTTCTCACCCAGCGTCGCCACTGCTCGCCCGCCGGAACCATCAATCCGACCCCCTTGCTCGAGTCTCGCGGCTTGAGGGTCATCAAGAAGTCCAGCGCGCTCGCGGAGGTGGCGTCCACCGCCAGGGCGAAAAAGGATTCGGTCGCCACGGCCACCGCGCCGTTGGCGCGAAGGCACGTGAGCGCCCGCTCCAAAGGCACGCCTTCGACCCCTTCAGGATGAAGCATGGTCGCCAAGGGCACGAAAGCCGATATCGGGACGATACTGGGCTCCGGCGAACGTGATACGCCGGCAACCCTCGTACGCGGCATCTCTCGCGCGCGCCAAAGTCGGTGCAACACCTGTCACCCCCAGCACCCGACCTCCGTTCGTCACCAGATGCCCGTCCTCCCAGGCGGTGCCTGCGTGGTACACCGTTACTCCTGGTAATGAATCCGCAAGGTCTACACCCTCTATGAAATCCCCTCGCCGCGGGTTCGACGGGTAACCAGCAGCGGCCATCACCACGCACATGGCGTGTTTATGCTGGTTAATAGTTACCACGTCCGGAGTGATCTTCCCGCGCGCTGCTGAACGCAGCAGCGCATACATGTCGCCATCAATCAAGTTCATCAAAACCTGCGTCTCTGGATCGCCGAAACGCACGTTGATTTCCAACAGTACCGGTTGGCCGTCTGGCGTTACCATGATGCCAGCAAACAACACGCCGATGAACGGATGCCCTTCTGCGGCCATGCCTGAAACGACAGGCTCGATGATGGTAGTTTGCACCGTTTGAGCTAGCTCTGCGGTAACGAGCGGAGCCGGTCCATAGGTGCCCATTCCTCCAGTGTTTGGTCCTGTGTCACCCGCTCCGATGCGCTTATGGTCCTGAACTGCCGGTAGCATTAGAGAGCGAGTACCATCGCAAATCGCATGGATGGACACCTCTTCACCCAACAGTCGCTCCTCTAAGACCACTACTTCGCCCGCACTGCCAAAGGCGGTGCCGTCGAGCATAGCGACAGCAGCACGCTCCGCTTCAGCGAAGGTCTCTGCGACGACCACCCCCTTGCCCGCACACAAGCCAGAAGCTTTGACTACCGGAGGGTTCGCGAAGGAAGCCAGCGCCGCGGGTAGCTCAGCAATGCGGTTTACTTGCGCGTGGCGTGCGGTACGGATCCCGTGCCTGAGGCAAAACGCTTTCATGAAAGCCTTCGAGGTTTCGAGCTGAGCCGCAGCCGCGGTCGGTCCGAACACCAGTTGCCCCTGGTCCCGCAGACGATCGACGAGCCCCTCTGCCAACGGTGCTTCGGGACCTACCACTACTAATTCAGGCGCCAGTTGCTGGGCAACCTGCTCCGGATCGCCAGCCATGACCTCGAGCCCCTCGAGCATACCCGCGTTGCCGGGACACACCACGACGCGCGCCATCTCTGACGAATCCCCAAGGCGCCTGGCAAGAGCGTGCTCGCGCCCACCGGAGCCGATGATCAATACAGACCGCTGCATGCTGCCCGCCTATCACGAATCCTCCTCTCGTGCAGCTGCGTGCGCGCACTCGTGTACATCCACCGCGTCACGAATCCGAGCAACGAGACAATCGGCAGTCCCCCCCGCGCAAGAGGTTGACCTGCGCAAGCGTTTCATGGCTTCACGCGGAGGTGGGTCCCGTGCAATCAATCCATTCGCTGCTCCGACGCTGGCCGGTTTGGGGCCTCACTTCGCTGTTTGCCGTCAGCACTTGGGCCGCCACTCAGCCCCTGGGCGAACGAGTAACGACACTCCTGGCACAGCAAGCTCCTGCCACAGCCGAAACAGAGCGTGCAGAGAGGATGGCCCGCGATGCCTTGGAGCGCGCCAAAAGAGCGGCGGCGTCCGAACAAGCCGCACTTCGGGAATCGGCGGATGTCCTGGTTGAAACGGCTCACGAGTGGGCCCAACTCAGGGCAGAGCTTTCCGAGTTGGACAAACTAGAGAAGCGGAGCGTCGAAGCTCAGGCACGGCTCCAGGAGCTGGACTCCCAGCTGAAGCGCGAGCAAGCCCATCTGGAAGAAACAGAAGCTCGCCGCGGCCGCGCTCTGGCCGAACTCGAGAAGCTTGCTCCGACGTCACCATCGAGCACGGCAACGCCTGAAACGGAACTTCAACCATGACGGCACGTTTACCGGGCCCACCCCCAAGCTGGCTGGTTCTTCTTCTGACTTGCCTGTTCGCTGCGTGCGCTTCCCTGCCGAGACCTGTAGTTCTGGACCGAAGTCTCAGCACCTCCAAGAGCACCGCTATGGCTGACGTCCAGCAGCGCGCGCCTCAAGCTTTCGCTCGTGCAGAGCAACTGCGGCTGAAAGCCGAGGAGGCTTTGAGCAATGACAAGCCAGTATTGTCCGAGGCGCTAGCTGAACAGGCATTGGTGGCCTTCGAACGCGCTGCGCTTCAAGCCAGGATGGTGCAGGTTCGTCAACGCCTGGCGAAGACGATGGTGGAAGTCGAGCGGCGCACGCAACAGGTCGCTGAGCTTGCAGCCCTGCAGACTCGGGCAGCCGAGGCGACCAAACAGTTGGAACTGCGACTGGAAATTGAAAAGCACGCGTTGCCTCGCGCAGCGATCGAGCCAGGTGGTGGAGTGCGCAGAGCTACGGCTCGAGTCGAGGCCGCGCGGTCCATTGTCCAGTCCGCGCAGCTGCTGTGTGTAGCGGCCAAATTGCTCGCGCCCGAGAATGCAACTGTGGTCAGGGTGCTACGAGAAGTGGAGGATCTGGCCAGCAGCCTACAGACTTTGCAGCCTCATGAGGCCCTTGCTCAGGCGATGGATGCCCGCATGCGCTGTCTCACGGTCTTGAGTGAGGTGCGCAGCGAAGACAGAACGTTGAGCTCCGCTGACCCGGCCGATGCGCTTCTGTCCAAGCTCTCCCCATCACTGGCTGAACTGCGACCTCATCGAGACGACCGCGGCATCGTCCTGACGGCCTACGACATTTGGTCCGAGGCCGGCGAGCTGACACGTCAAGGGCGTGAACTGCTCGATCGTATCGTTCCGATTGCACGCACTAATGATCTGAACATGCTTGTCGTCGTGTACCGGGATGGCAAGCAAGCGTTGCCTCGAGCGCCCAACGATCTCGAACAGGTGCTTCTCAGCGCAGGAATAGATGCCAGTGTGCAGGTTGTCGATGAGCTTCCCTCACTGCTAGAGGTCTCGTCGGGCCAAGCGCGGCAGGTTCGTACGGAATTCGTCCTCGTGACGCAGTGAGCCAAGCTTCGCGGCCGAACGGCGACTCGACTGCCTCCGTGTCAGCACCACGGATGCGTGACGGTAATGGCTCATGTATTTCCGCGATATTGACGCCTGCATTGGCTACCGTAGTGGTGCAATCAGGGCCGGCCATGGCGCAAAAATCAAGCGTCCAAGAGATCGCCACCTTTACGCTAAGCCAAATTGACCGAAACCTAAGTGGGTGAGGCGAACACTATTCTCTTTACGAGGTGTGCTTTGGCCAGAGATCCCCAATTAGGCGAAACAATCATTTGGCAGGGCAAGCCGCAAGTCGTGGCGACCCCGCCTCTGTTCAGAGCGGTCGCGCTGCTCTGGTTCATGGTGGCTGCCTCTTCCACGTGTTTCGCCTTGGTAGCTGCCTGGGGACTCGCAGCCTCGCCCGCTCCGCTCCTTCTGTTCGCGGCTTGGACAACCACGATTGGCTTGGCATGCCTGCACGGTCCTCGGATCTGGCTCGAAAAGGTCGAGTACATGATCACCGAAGGCCACGTGGTTTGGCGTCGTGGGCCCTTGCGGCGCGTCATCAGCCGCAAAAGCATCAACTATGCTCGAATCTTTTGGCATCATGACAACGCGAGTGTCGGAGATATCGAGCTGGTGCGCGCTGTCCCGGTTGGAGCCCTGCGCCGCCGCTTGCTCTTGCGCTTACGCGGTCTGGCTGCCCCTGACCGCGTCTGGGGACTGATTCGCGGCTCCGACAACCACGCGGGGGCCAGCAATTCTGCTCGCCGCAGCGTCTCACAGCGTCTGGATGATGGTGAGCGCGTGCTGTGGTCATCGACTCCGGCCATCGGCTGGCGCCGGTTCGTGCCGAGCGGGAAGCGCAACTGGCGGACGCTCGCTTTGGCGGCCTTTCTCGTTACCACGACCCTGCATGTCACTTGGAGACTCGCCAACAACCTATCCGTATTGCTGGAAGTTGGCTTGGCCGAGCATCCTGAAGCGCTGGTCGCGCTGATAGTCGGTGAGGTCGCGGCGGGTGTCTTGCTATTCGGTGTTGCCGGATACCTCGTGTACCACTCACTGCTTCTACCCGCTCGGCAGCTCACGCGAACGCGTTACCTCATCACCAATCGCCGCGTGCTCATTCAGCGTGAGAACGAAGAATTGCACCTCGACCGGTCACAAATCGTGGACGTGATCGACATACCCGGCATACGTGGGCACAACGACGTGTTCTTCGTGTTGGACGGACCGCGCGCTCGTGCGGTCGAGTTGAGCGGCGCCTTCGGAGAGAGCGACCGTGATAGTAACCTTCGACCCATCTTCGAGGGCTTGACGGACGCCGAAACCGTAGCTCGGCTCCTCAAAACTATACCCACGGAAATACCGCCGCCGACAGGCTTACCCCCGTTGAGTAACGCGCGAGCCGCATGAACGTCACGGCACGGGCTGTCCGTCACTTCCCGCGTCAGCCCCCCAAAACCGCTCCCCTTGCTCGAGTTCCTCTGGCCACAGGGGATCTACCCCTGCATCTTCCGCTGGAAAGCTAGGCGTAGCTGCCACGAGCGCATCCAAGTCCTCCTGCTCGTCCGCGTCCAGCATGGTGATGCGCTCAATCATTCTCAGGTGCTGTTGCACTCTTGGGTGCCACTGCTTGCTTTCGCCTGAAGCGTCCAGATAGCGAAGCCACAGGAACTTGGCGTCCTGGTAAGTTGCCACCTGCTTCTCTGCGGACACCACACGGGCCTTACCCATCAATGCCAACGCCCGGTAATAGAAGGCTTCCCAAGGGTGGGACAAGGTTGCGTCCGGCAGCGCGAGCACATCCGCCTGTCCGCTGGAACCGAAGCTCGCCAACGACGCCGTATGCGCCAACTTTGCCGCTTGCGGTCCCAGCAGGGCGCGGTCCATCGCGACCGCGAGGGTCCACTGTGCCAGGGCCCACTGTCGAGGCTCGGTCGAGTCGCTCAGCGCTCCCTGAAGGCGCTCGAGAGCTCGCTCTAGCTTACCGGACGCCATAGCCCCTTGCCCCTGGTCGAGCAGAGCTTCCACTCGCACTTCGTGTCGCCATTCCCGCTGAAACATGCGCTCGAGGGCATCGTACTGAAGTGCGTAGTCTTCGAGCGAGGCAGCAACGCGACTGAGCTGGAACAGGGCTTGCGGCGCAGCGGAATGTTCGGGTGCCAGTTGGAGCGCGTGCTGGATGACCGCCTTGGCTCGCGCATGGAAGGCAGGTCCTGAGGACGCAAGACACTCGCCGAACAAATACAGTAGGTCCACGTCGTCCATCATCTCAACACCGGCCAGCTCGAGCCACGTGGCTGCTGCTCGGTGCAGTTGCACACGAATCGCTGGAGAGTCGAAGGTGGCGTCCATCGGTTCCCGCTTTCGGTCGGCCCGCAGAAGGAGCTCCGCCCGCTCATCGGCCTTTGGGTCGCGCACCCTTTGCCAAACCGATGGCTTGGCCCACAAAGGCAGGGTGAGCAACATTAACCCCAAACCTGCCGACACTCCGCGGTGCCCCGACTGCGCTCGCCACATCACGGCGACGCCCGTTGCAAAGCGGCTCTTGCCAAGGTGCGATGACCTGGACGCGCCGTTGCTGCGTCGAGCTGGCGCCACACATCTGCCAGTCCCGTATCGACCCAACTGGTAACCGTAGCAATCAGAAGCCAGTCGCTCGGTGCGAGTACTGGCCGATGGTCACCCGCAGCGATGTTGGATGCGTCACTGGTCAGCAGATGTCGCTCGTTGGGCGTCATCTCGATGCGACCAAGCGCTAGACGTGCCGCGGCCATCAAAGCGGCGCGGATGACCGCGGTGTGCCGGTCAGGTCCCGACCCTTCTACCAGCGCCAAGTAACTCAGGGCTTCTCTCGGCGCTGGCGGTTCTACCCGCAAGGAGGCCGCCGCCGCCTCCAATCCTGCACGTGCGCGACGGGCTCGAGGTAACCAATTCAATACCGGAACCAACCGACGGTAAAGGTGCACGGCTTTCGCGTCGTCGCCGACCAGCGCCGCGCACGCAGCGTAGTCATGCAGGCTGGCACTGTCCCAACCCAGAGTACCGTGGTTGGTTTTCTCCTGTTGGATGAACGTCGCCAACGCCTCTTCTAAGTGACCGAGGCGAAACGCTGACCGCGCCTTCAGCAGTCGCAACTGGTCGTGTAACGCATCCGTGGTTAACGGTTTGCCCTTTGACTCCCTCTCGCGCTCCAGAGCCGCCAGCACTTTCTCGATCAAGGAGTGAGCAGCAGAGGCGTCGATGTCCACCAAGGCGTATGCCGATGCCAGGTCCACACAGTGACGTTGCAGCGCCTGCTGCTTCAGCTTCGGCCACACGCCCTGACCTGGGTTGCAGGCCGCAGGCCGCGGGCTCATGCGAGCCGCCGCGTGAAGTGACAATGGATCCGCCTGCGCCGGGCCGCTAAAGGCGAACAAGCCGCCTACCACTGCTGCAACGGCCCATGAGCGGCGCATGTCTCACATCCCAGATTGGCAGTAGCGAGTGATCTCGGCCACGCGTGCCGCGTCGTCGGCGGGAAGCGGAAGCGCCGCCGAGCCGTCGGCGCGGCGGATCTCCGTCGACGTCAAGATGAACTCGAAGCTGTGTCCCTGCGCATAGGCCTGGGCATCCTCAGCCGAGCAAACCACGATACCTGAACGGCGCAACTGAGCTCGAAGCTCCGCCGGCACGCTGACCTCGCACACCACTCGCGGAAACCCACCCTCTGGGACCTTCTCGGTATCCAAGGCCCAGCACAAGTTGTTGATATCTACCGCAAACCCGGCAGCTTGCGTGTCCGCCAAGCCGAAACGAGGCAGCAACGTGTCATAGCGCCCCCCGGATGCGATGGGTTCACCAGGGCCATGAGCTAAGACCTGGAACATCGGCCCGGTGTAATAGTTGAAGCCTCGTACTTCACCCAGGTCGACGACAACGGACGGAAACAAGGCGCGCGCGGTGAGCGTCTCGTGCAGAGCACGCAGTTCGCGAGCCGGTTGCTCTGCTGGGGTACCACAGAGCACTCGCTCTGCCTCCGCCCAAACTTCGTGGCCGCCGTGCAGTTCGACGAGCGCTACGAGGGCGGCGGTTTCCCGCTCCGGCATCTGCGCGGCTTGTGCCCGACGCTGAACTTCGACGCCGTCCTTCGCCGATAGCGCCTCGGTCAGCGACGGCTGCGCGGCAGCGGGAACGTTGCGCAACAGTGAATGGGCAATGCCGGCGTGGCCGAGGTCGAGCACGACGCGGCGAAGGCCGGTGCTGGACACTGCCGCGGCCAATACCTCCAACACCTCTTCGTCCGCCTGCGCTCCTCCGCTACCGACCAGTTCGACACCCGCTTGAATGACTTGGCTCTCGATGCGCGCACGCTCTTGGCGCCGGCGTAACACCGAGCCTTGATAGCACAGGCGTATCGGGTGCGGAGCGCTGCGCATGCGGGTAGAAATGACGCGCGCCACTTGAGGAGTCATGTCGGACCGCAAGGCCACCACCTCGCCGCTCTCTGGCTCGACGAATCGAAGCGCACTGCCCACCACGTTGGCCGTACGCTCCAAGATGCGGGCGTACTCGAACAACGGCAGCCAGACGCGACCATAGCCATGCAGCTCGAACGACTTCATGACGCGCCCGCCCACTCGCGATTGCCGGAGCGCCTTTGGCGGCAATACGTCGCGCATGCCTGACGGCAGCGGATTTTCTTGAGGATCTTGCGCCCAAAGCGACGCTGGAGGGATAGTGTGAAAAGCTTGCACCTGGGGTCCGGCAAGCTTAGCAAACCGTCTGCGCAACCAGCGTTTTTTTTCCGGACGTCGCGGTCCCCGAGCGCGCAGGTTTTGCCGTCCGGGCCCAGAGCCACCTCGAACGCCAATTTGCGGTCGACGCGCAGATGGTTTGGTGGTTGCCTAACGGCATGTCATCTGCCGCCCCTCCCAAGCCAGCGTCCGAAACCCTTCAACCCGACGTTTGGGAAAGAACGAAGGGATTCAACGGGCCGCAACAGGCAATGAACCGCCGTCTCTTCATGCAACTGCTGGTGTTCGAGTGCGACAGAGAGCTCGGTAGTGAAGCATCGCTGCAGGGGCTAGCCTCCGAGTTCAAGGAAAGAGGAGTGGCCGCGGTGTGTTACGAGGACCTCAACGATCCGTTCGGCATCGGCCTGCTGACGTTTAGCGAAGATCCAGAGCATTTCGCGACATCCGTGCGTCCTTGCTTCGCCCGCGGCGTCGGCAAGACCCTGCGCCCAAAGTCCGAATTCACGATGTTCGGTCGAACCTACGCCACGGGGTACGAGCCTGACCTCGAACAGTGGCTCATCAACCGCCCCATCGACACCGTGCTCAACGAGAATTGGAAATGGGCGGTGTGGTATCCGCTACGGCGTTCAGGTGGGTTTGCCCGCCTCGAGCCTCGGGAGCAAGGGACCGTGCTGCGGGAGCACGCCGATATTGGTAAAGCGTACGGTGACCAGGATTTGGCGCACGACGTGCGTTTGGCGTGTCACGGGCTGGACAAGAACGACAACGAGTTCGTCATTGGGTTGATGGGGAAGGAACTTCACCCATTGTCTCACGTCGTGCAAGCCATGCGTCGCACGCGTCAGACGGCGGAGTTCATCGCTCAGATGGGGCCGTTCTTCATTGGTCGAGCCGTACACCAAATACCGTCCCCACGCAGCTGAGCATCGCGGATCAGCCGTTCACCCCCCACTCGACCAAGGCACCGCGCGGCGCGACTGCAGATAGAGATAGCTCTCGCTGAGTTCGCTGAAGCGTCGCCGCGCATGTCGAACCCTACTCGGCTCGGCGTTCACGAAAAGGTCCGGATGCCATCGACGCACTCCCCTGCGGTAAGCCTTTCGGATCTCTTGGGGTGTTGCCGTGGGGTGGACCGCCAGAACGCGACACGCCGTAACGTATCGCTCATCGAACGTGGTCACGGCGTCGTCGTGCAGGCGGACGCGGACGCGGTCCCGGTGTCGGCGACGGCCGATGAGGAAGTCTTCGCAATCCAGCGCACCATGTTCACTCGTCATCCGCCGTAAGGGTCGAAAGTATAGGCGCGCTTTTGCAAGGTGGAACAAGGCCTCGAGCCGCTCGCGGTGTAATCCTTGCACCGTACGCTCGAGCAATTCTGGGGAGACGGCACGCACCGCAAGCAAGCGAGCGCCGAGGGGCCGTGGGTCGGAAGCGCGCGAACAAGCTCGCTCTACCGCACCTGCTAATGTTGCCCCCAGCGGGTTGGCTTTGAGAACATCACCTAGCCTTTGGCGCTCGCGAGCAAGCAACACGCGGTCGACGCGTCCCTCGATCAACCCAATTTCGTGCGTCGACCCATACTCCTCGCGCAAAATCAGTGCGCCACTGGCTCCGCCCCGACACAAGCCGCCTAGCACATCGCCGAGAGTCGTAGATTCCAGAGCCGCCGGTAGAAGCATTCAAGGCAGGATATACTCGAGCGGGCTGGCGACCCCAGTTTTGGGCGCTTCTCGCTTAGCCCTCACCCGGCGCGCGGCGGAACGTAAAAATCGACGAGCCGTATCGGCTTGGGACTGAGCCGCCAGCGTGCCTCGCGGCGCGCGGACTGCAAGTCGCCTCCGACTTGGAAAGGACACGCCGGATCCACGTGGACCTGAACGTCTTGGGCGACGTAGTCGAAGATCGAGCTCGGGTTTTCGTATTCTCCACGCCATAGAGGGCGCAGATTGCGGACGAACTCAGTCGCCCCCATCGTGGTGACACGCAGACTCATCTTGTCCGGGTGCTCCGCGGCGTGAGGAAAGTAGCGTAGCCCAAACCCATAATAGGGAATGGTCGAAGCACCGACCATGCGCGCTGGTCCTTCGTAGACGACGTCGCCGAGCTCGATGGGCTTGCCCTCCGGGCGTCCTTTGGGTCCCAAACGAAAGGCTGGCGGTCCACAATTGACGATGCGGCAGTGAAACATGCTTCGCCACAGCAGCTTGGGGAGCGTGCGCCCGAGGCCGGAAATGAAGTACCCGCCCAAACCCTTGACCACCGGCTCGAGGAGTGTGTTCGTCAGCTGCTCCTTGACGCGGGCAAAGTCCTGGAGCATCTCGGCGTCGGCGCCGAAACCGCAGAACGGCGTCAATACCCCGTCGACCTCCACGAGGCCTATCTTACGACTGCCGGCCTCTTCCTTGAGGCGGCGGATGTCCGCGGCTAGTCCCTCTTTGCCACCGACGCCCACCACATGTGCCAGTGCGTTGCCCGTGCCGAGTTTGATGAATCCAAAGCGGGGACAGGGTCGTCCCAGCCGCTCCGCGGCCGCAACCACGTAAGACACCATCACGGTGAACGTTCCATCCCCGCCCCCTGTCAGCACCGTGCCGTAGCCCGCCGTTACGACCCGTTCGGCAATCTCTTGTGCCTGTTCGAGACTGTGCGACACGTACAGGTCGGTGCCGCGTAGGATCTGGTCGAGGTTGACGATCACCTCTTCGGTCACGTTTTTCGCGTTCCCGTTCACCACGACGGCTACTCCACCAGAGGGAGGGATTTGACTTCGGCTCGCATTTGGCTCCGAATCTTCCGTGTTTGATGCTGATTCGACGTCGGGCTCGGTCATGGGTTGCGCTCACGGTACCCGATCACAGCCATTGGGTTGGCGAGAAATAGCTTTGAAGCGCAGCACGAGGCAAGCAAGCCGCTGGGCGAGGAGAGCCTGGCTTGCTATACGCCGCGGCGATGCACTTCGTCGACGAGTGTGAACTGCGCGTGGAAGCCGGCAACGGGGGAGACGGCGCCATTGCGTTTCGCCGGGAGCGTTCACTGCCCTTTGGCGGCCCCGCTGGTGGTGACGGAGGGCGGGGCGGAAGCGTCATCTTCGAGCTCGACGCGGGCAAACATACGCTTGGCGACCTGGTGCACGAGCGGGTGCTACGAGCTCCGCACGGCGCCAATGGCGCGGGCAGTGACTGCAACGGCAGAGGCGGCAAGGACTTACACGTGCGCGTTCCGCCGGGCACCATGGTGTTCGATCAACAGACGGGTCGCCTGATTGGCGAGTTGACCCCGGCAACACCCAGCCTGACCGTGGCCAAAGGCGGGCACGGAGGGCGCGGCAACCGTCACTTCACCACCTCGGTCGAGCGCGCACCCCGGCGCGCCGAGGAAGGTAAGCCCGGCGAGTCCAAGGACCTGCGCCTCGAACTGCGCGTCATGGCTGACGTGGGTCTGCTCGGCTTTCCGAACGTCGGTAAGAGCACGTTCATTCGCAGCGTGAGCCGGGCACGTCCGAGGGTTGCCGACTACCCTTTCACGACGTTGGAGCCTCACCTCGGAGTGGTGACATTGGGCGAAGCCGAGGCTGGGCTCGGCCGCCACTTCGTCATTGCTGACATTCCCGGACTGGTTCCGGGCGCCGCGCAGGGCCACGGGCTCGGCCATCAGTTCCTGCGCCATGTAGAACGCACGCGGATACTGCTTCACCTGTTGACGCTCACCGACGAAGAGAGCCGTACACCTTTGGACGACTACCAGGCGCTGCGTCACGAGCTTGGGCTTTGGAACAGCGACTTGGTCACGCGCGCCGAAATCGTGGCGTTGAATCAGGGTGACCGCCCGGAAGTACAAGCCATCTATCCGGAACTGAAGGCGGCGTTTCAGGAGCGGTTTGGAAAACACCTCTACCTCATCAGCGCCGTGTCAGGGATGCACGTCAGAGACGTCCTGCTAGATATCGGCCGCGGGCTTTTTTCATCGGGCTCGGAAGCGTAAGCCCCTCTTCCACCGGCGCGTCGCACGGTCGTCAGCGTAGCGTAACGACGAGCCGCGCCGTGCACGCGCGCGATACTGCGTCCTGCAACACCCACTGTGCCACCCGGCGCTCTGGTAAGCGTAGCACCCGTGCGACTTTGCACGCCGAGTCGAGCTTCAAGAGCTTTTCCCCGCGCTCAATCTCTGCCACCCGAGGCGGCGACACGCCCAGCGCACGCGCCATCTCAGTCAGGGACAGGCCGAGCTCGAGTCGCGTCAGGCGAATCGCCGCACAAGCTCGCTTCGCCGGCCCCCCCCGCCGTACTGACACTCGCCAAGGCAGCCTCTGCACTTGAAGGTCTTGCTGCAATACCTCACGCACCATGGTCGTCACGTTCAAACGCAGCACAGAGGAGAAGACCTCTGCCGTATGCAGCGCCAACCGCTCACGCCCCCCCTCCAATCGTGAAACACGGGTGGGATGAGTTTGTACGAGCGCTGCCAGTTCGACCTGGCTCAGGCCACGGCGGTGGCGAGCATGCTTGATGAGCGAGCCTGGGCAAGGCATGAAGGTAGCCACTCTCCTATGTAAATCCGCACCGGTAAGGGCAGCGACGCCCCCATCATTGCCGACCACGACAGTAGACGCAAATTGTTCACGCATTTCATCGCCCGCGCGAGAGCGGACAGCGGCCCCTCACTCGCCGCCTACGCTTGGGATGTCTTCGGACGCACTACGACGTTGTGCGAGTAGCCCTGCCGCGGGTCCTAGCCGTCGAAGTCGTCGTAGCGGTCGAAGTCGTAGTCGTCCGGAGCGAGATTATCGAAGCGGGTATACGCGGACTCGAAGCGGACTCGGATCTTGCCGGTGGGGCCATTGCGCTGCTTGGAAATGATGACTTCGGCAATGCCCTGATCGGGACTGTCCTCGAAGTAGTACTCGTCCCGATAAATGAACATGATGGTGTCGGCATCCTGCTCGATGGCACCCGATTCGCGTAAATCGCTCAACTGGGGGCGCTTGTCCTTGGCATTCCGCGTCTCGACGGAGCGATTGAGCTGGCTCAGCGCTATCACCGCGACCTGCATCTCTTTGGCCAGCTGTTTGAGGCCTCTGGAGATCTCACTTATTTCCTGCTCACGGCTCCCTGCATCACGACGCCCCGTCATCAGCTGCAGGTAATCGATGATGACCAGACCGAGCTGCTCAGTCTTCGGACCGTCGCCCCTGCCCCGTTGGATCTCCGCCTTGAGCCGACGGATCTTGGCGCGAAGGTCCAGCAAAGAAATGGCGGGCGTGTCGTCGAGCCACAGGGGAACCCGGCCAAGCATCGCCGCCGCTTCAGTCAGCTTGTTCCAGTCCTCGCCGCCGATCTGGCCGCTTCGGATCTTGGATACGTCCACACGAGCCTCGCTGGCGAGCATGCGGGAGGCTAACTGCTCGCGCGGCATCTCTAGCGAAAAGAACGCCACGCCGTGCCCCGGACGTTCTACTTCGTGCCCATGCTCGTCGACCAGGAGGCGCGATTGAGCGACCTTCACGGCCAAATTCAAAACGAAGGAGGTCTTGCCCATGCCTGGGCGGCCCGCCACGATGTACAAGTCACCGGGGTGAAGCCCGGCGCAGCGTTTGTCCAGCTCCGTAAAGCCGCTGGAGATACCGGTGATTGCCTCCCCACGCTTCGCGGCTGCCGACAAGAGCTCGAACGCTCGGTGGATGGCGTCCCGCAGGGGTATGACGGTACTGCCTCGCGCCACGCGCGCAATATCGAAGATGGCTTGCTCCGCCTGGTCGATGAACTGCTGGACGTCCTCACATTCACCGTATCCCTCCGCCGCATACTTCTGACAGGTACTGATGAGCTGGCGCAGACGGGCTGCTTCACGCACCGTTAACGCGTGGGTTGCCACGTGAGCCACCGCGGGTGTCGAGTCGGTGAGTTCCGCCAGGTACGGAGTGCCTCCGATCTGCTCGAGTCGTCCGCGACTGCGCAACCAGCTGGCAACGCTCACCCAATCGATGGGTTGGCTGGTGCGCCCGAGCTCGAGTACCGCCTCGTAAATGCTTCGGTTGGCGTCGGAATAGAAGTGCTCCGGCCGCAGGATATCCTGGACCTCGTCGAAGGCGCCTGCGCTCAGCAGCATCGCGCTGAGCACCGCGGCTTCCGCGTCCAGATCCTGAGGCGGCAACCTCCCTTCCGTCGGCCTCAGAGGAGCCGGTCCGTTATTCTGCCGATCGCGTCGCACGCAGCTTGCCTCGAGTCTACCACCACCTGCCGTCAGCGATCGCGCCTGAACTGTTCATCGGCGGACGCTCGAGCTTGATTGAGCCCTTCGCGACAGAAAGAAAGGCGCGCCGCCGAGCTAAGCCCGTGCCGACGCGCCTCAACATTGCACCGTCTAGCTTTGAATGATGACTTCGACGCGAAGCGTGGCCTCAACCTCTGGATGAAGTTGAACCTTGACCTCGGTCAGCCCTAACCGTCGAATCGCCTCCGGCAGCTTCAGCTTGCGGCGGTCGAACGACAGATCGTGGGCGCGCTGGAAAGCTTCCTCGATGTCTCGGCTCGTGACCGAACCGTACATCTTGTTCTCAGCCCCCACTTGCCGGGCGATCTTGACGCTCACAGCCTCCAGCTTGGTCTTGAGACGCTCGGCCTCGCCTTTTGCTGCGGCCGCCCGCTCTTTGGCCTTCGCCCGCAGATCTTCCACGCGCGATAGGTTACCAGGCGTGGCCGGTGCAGCTAGACCGCGCGGGATGAGGAAGTTGCGGGCGTATCCAGGACGTACCCGGACCACGTCTCCGCTGACACCGAGATGCTCCACCTCGTCCTGAAGCACTACCTTGATGGGTGTTGCCATAGGGATCTCCTACTCGTTCGTGGTGAAGGGCAACAACGCGATGTTGCGCGCCCGCTTGATGTTCAAGGTGAGCTTACGCTGGTGTTTCGCGCAGCAGCCAGAGATACGTCGAGGCACGATCTTGCCGCGCTCGGTAATGAAAAACTTCAGTAACTGCGGGTCCTTGTAGTCAATCTCAGGTGCCCCTTCGCCACAGAATGGACAGCCTCGACGACGCCCCGCACGCTTGAACGGTCCCGTGCCGTCCCCCTTGTCGAAGGACTTGTCGAAAGCCTTGTCATAAGACCTATCGTATGAACGGTCGTAAGAGTTCAAGTCGTTCATTCGTCTTCCTCCTCCATGTCCGAGTCATCGGAATCCGAATCGTCGTCATTGCTGTCGTCCTGATCGTCGTTCGGCTCGCTCCGGAACGAGCTACGGCCCTCTAAGCCAAGGGTCTGAGCGTAGCTTTCTTCTTCCTCAGCGTCGTCCAGCTCTTCGACGTGCTCGAACTTCGCGTCCTCCAAAGCTTCGACCTGCTCGACTTCACCCGTCTTTACCGTCTGGAACTTCAGGACGGCTTCTGAAAGGCGCAAGGTCCGCTCGACCTCGCTGACCAAGTCGCCGACTCCCGCATACTGAAAGTACACGTACAGGCCGCGCTTCTGTTTACCCATGGCGTACGCCAACTTGCGGCGACCCCAGTTTTCGATACGCGTGACCTGCCCGGCGGTTTTGATTGCTTCAACGACGCGTCCAGCGACGGCTTCGCTAACTTCACGCGCCGCGTCTGATCTCAAGATATAGATGGTTTCGTACTGTCTCTGTAGTGTTGGTTCAGCCAAGTGAACACTCCTTTCGGCCTCAGGCCCCCCTCGACGTGAGAGAGGCAAGGAGTGACTAGTGCCGTCGGTTTACTTCGTTCATCGCGTGATCGAAGCCCTTCTGAAGCACCAGTCGGATAGCGGATGAAGCGTTTTGAATGACGTCATCCAAAGCCGCCTCTTCCGCTGGGGCGAAGGCTTGTAGCACAAAGTCTGCGACTTGCCCCATAAAGTCTTTCGGTGGTCTGCCTATCCCGACTCTAAGCCGAAGATAGTCACGGGTGCCGAGCTCGCGACTGATGCTCTTGAGTCCGTTGTGGCCCGCCTCCCCTCCGTCTCGCTTCAGGCGCACGTCGCCAAACGACAAGTCGAGATCATCGTGAACGACGCACGTCCGTTGCGGGGGAATCTTGTAGAAGTCTGCCGCTCGCCGCACGCTCCGTCCGGAAACGTTCATGTACGCCAGCGGCTTGAGGATGACGACGGACGTTCCGTCCACGTTCAAGTTGCAAGCAGCCCCATCGAAGCGCGCCGTAAAGCGAGCTTCCCCGGCAACCGCATCCACGACGCGAAAACCGACGTTGTGCCGAGTCTTCGCATAGCGCTCGGTGGGATTACCCAGACCGACCACGAGCCACATATGCGTCCCCACGGCAATCGTCGACGAAAGGCAGCCCAAGTCAGGTTAGGGCTACTTCTTCTTCTCTTCTTCGGCCTTCTCTTCTTCGGCGTTGGCCTGACGACGTGAACCATAGACACCGCCCAGCGTTTGGTTCGGCGGGTAAAGCACTTCTACCCCCTCGGGAAGCGTCAGATCCTTCACGCGGAACAACTCGTCCACGCCCAGATCCGAGACGTCGAAAACGATTTTCGCGGGGATGTCTTTGGCCAAGCAGCGAACGGGCAACTTGAGGAATACCTGACGCAGCCGACCGCCCAAAATGATGCCTTTGGCCTTGCCTTCGAGCTCCAGAGGAACCTGGATCTCGATGGGACGCTGCTCGTCCAAACTGAAGAAGTCCGCATGTAGTAGTTCGCGAGTGACCGGATGGTACTGATAATCACGCAACACGGTCTGGAACGACTCACTGCCTATCGACAGCTCGATCACGCCGTTGACTCCGAATTCACCAGAGACCGCAGCCACCAGGTCCTTCGGAGACACGGCTAAGGCACGAGTGGCTTTGCCTTTGCCGTAAAAGACTGCCGGTATTTTGCCAGCTGTACGCAGCCGACGAGCGACACCCTTGCCACCCTGCTGACGCTCTTCCGCCTGAAGCTTGATTGATTCCATCGTTACATTCCGTTTCTTCTTATCGAGCCCGACGCTTTGGACGGCGGCCAACCCGAAAAATGTTTCTTCTGCACTCACTGACTCCGGGCTCACACGAACAGAGAGCTCAATGAGTCCTTGCTATCAATGCGTCGAATCGCCTCCGCAAGCAGGTTGGCGATCGAGAGATACTTGATTTTCTTGCAGCCGAGCGTGTGGGGTGTCGGGGCTATCGAGTTCGTCACGACCACGGCGTCGAGACACGACTCCTCGATGCGCCTCACCGCTTGGCCACTAAAGATGCCATGGCTTGCACACGCCACGACGGAACGCGCACCGCCATCTTTGACGGCGGCTGCGGCGTTACACAGCGTGCCGGCCGTGTCGATCATGTCATCGACGATGATGCAATCGCGGTCCGCTACTTCGCCGATCAGGTGCATCACCTCGCTCACGTTGGCCTGCTCGCGACGCTTGTCTATGATCGCCAGCTGCGCATCGAGCTGCTTGGAGTACGCTCGAGCGCGCTCGACCCCGCCCGCGTCCGGTGAAACGAACACCGCGTTGTGGTCGAAGTTCTGCTTCAGGTAGTCCAAGAACACCGGCAGCGCGTACAGGTTGTCCGTCGGAAAGCGAAAGAAGCCCTGGATTTGTCCCGCGTGGAGGTCCATGCACACGGCGCGGTTGACGCCGGCTATCTCGAGGAGGTCCGCCACGAGCTTTGCGGTAATCGGCGTGCGCGGCGATACTTTACGATCCTGCCGGGCATACCCGTAATAAGGCAGAACTGCCGTGATCGAACCTGCCGACGCTCGTCTCAGGGCATCGCACATGATGAGCAATTCCATGAGGGAGTCGTTTACCGGCGCGCTCGTCGGTTGGATGACGAAGGTGTCGAGGCCACGGACGTTCTCCGCGATGCGACAAAACATCTCACCATCGCTGAACCTCGACAGCTTGACCTGTCCCAGGCGCGTACCAAGCACTTTGGCGATGTCCTCGGCGAGAACCACGTTGGCGTTCCCCGAGAAGAGACAGATGCTTTTGATTGACACGTCTGATCCGGCGATGGCACTGACTCGGCACCGGATGGGTCAGGTACGAGCCTAGTAAAAGGGGGCGGACAACTAGCAGCGTGTCCGTCAACTGTCAACGGCCAGAATCGCGCGGGGCAAGGGGCGTTGCCCGTTTGCCCGCCGCGAGAGCCGAGAGACGCAAGCGAGAAGCCAAGCCACCCCTCTCACTGATAGGGGTTGTCGAGATCAGGCACGGTTCGTTTCCGCGGAACAGGCTTAGGGCGAGGTCGAGGACTGGGCCGTGCGCGGGGTGCGGCCGACGCTCCGCGAGTGGCGTTGCGCTCGAGATCCGCCTGCCCGTTGCTGCTCGCTTTCTCGCTGCCGGTCGCCGGCTCATCGTCATCTCCCTTCCCGTCCTCCTCGCCCCGTTGCTGGGCGATTTCAGACGGCGCCGGCGTGGCAGTGGCAGCCAAGGTGGCCGCTCCGGCGCTGTCAGAGGCTTCCTGCTCGGCGTCCGTTGCGCCCGCGGCCCCGCTAGGGGGACCCGCGGCGGAGGGCTGCGACGGCGGCTGCACCGATAGCTTCGCTGAAGTCGGCACGGACACGCTCGTGGATGTCACGGAGGGAGTTAGGGAATTTCGCAGGAGGAACGTCGTGCCCCCGCCGATGACCAACGCCGTGGTAGCCACGACGGCCGCCAACACGCGGCGCTGAGAGGCTCGCGTGGGTCCCGGTGGGACAGACGCACTAACCACACCAGGCGGCGGGAGGCCGGGAGGGGGCAAGCTCGCCGGCCGCACGCTCGGCGGCGGCACGCTGGGTATCGGAGGCAACATCCCGGAAGCGGTGCGTTGCAGCGGAAGCCCGTCCGGTCCGTACCCGGGAACGGGGCGATAACCGTGAGCTGGAGGTGCCCCGTGAGTGCCAGTGACGTCCATGGCAGGTGGTCGGGCGGAGCCGAGATTGGCATTGCGCGGAACCCGTGCGTTCAATCCAGGCCTGCCCGGGTATCCGGCGATGCTCCACGAGGAAAACGTCTGGCTCGGTTCGATGGGCGGCGAGCGCAACGGCAACACGGGCACCTGAGAGGAGCGCGGCGCGGGCGCCGAAGGGCTTCGCACCCCCAGCTGATCGCGCTTGTCCAGCCACTGCCGAATCGCGGCGCGGTGCGCCTCGACATCCGCGCCGACCATGTGCTGGACGTAGGCGGCAACTTCGCGGTTGGTGGCGACGACACCGCTGTGCCTCGCGGCGGCCTCCAAAGCGTCCGCAAACTCAGCCGAGGAACCGAAGCGCTGACTCGGATCTCGCATCAATGCCCGCAGACACACATGAGCGACGGGAGTGGGCACGCCCGGGTTGAAGTCGGCAGGTGAACGAATGGGCTCGGTCAAGACCCGAGACAAGGTCGCCGCCTCGTTGCTCGCTTTGAACAATCGTCTCAGCGCCAAAGCCTCCCAGAGCACGATGCCAGCAGAGAAGATGTCAGCTCGTCGATCCACGTGCTCGTCACCCGACGCTTGCTCGGGAGCCATGTAAGCCAACTTGCCCTTCAGCTGCCCGGCACGCGTGGCCGACAAACGGCTCGCGGCGCGGGCGACCCCGAAGTCGGTCAGGCGCGTGACGCCATCCGTACCAACGAGCACATTCTGGGGAGAGACGTCGCGGTGGACGACACCTATCAAGCGTCCATGTTCATCCCTTAGCTCGTGGGCCGCGTGCAATCCGAACAGCATGTCGAGAGCCACCCGGACCACGACTTCTCGGGGGACGGGTTGCCCGGCCGCTGCCGAACGCGACAGCAGTGCCGCAAAGGTGTCCCCCTCGATGTAATCCATCACCAGGTAGTAGCCATGGTCCCCCTCGCCCACCTCTTGAATGGGCACGACGTTGGGGTGATGGATCATCGCCGCCAGGCGTGCCTCATCGAGAAACATCTCGACGAACTCGCGGTCGTAAGCGAGATGGGGATGAAGGACTTTGATGGCGACGTTGCGCTGAAAACCGCCCGCTCCGGATAACCGCGCCAGATAAACGGTCGCCATGCCCCCGGAAGCGATCTCCGCCACCAAGTCGTAACGACCGATGCGGTGGACCCCGGGATGTCCCGTCTCGATCACTCGTGTCGCCACCGCCGTTAAAACCTTCCTACCGCTCCCACATAGGGCGCTTCGATACCCGCGGAGCGGGCACCAGAACCGGTGCCGTTCATACCACCAATCGACAACACGGGGCGAATGCTGAGCGCGCCACCGACTTGCTTGGCAGGCTCGTCAGGGTCAGTCCAATCGGTCCAAAACGCGCCAACGAGCGTGGTCAGCACCCCCACGCCGGCTGTAACGCTCCACAGGATGTTCGTCCGATCCTGGTTGCGTAACCCTTCTTGATAGGTGGGACAGCCTACGCCCCAACCGCCACATTCTTCGACGACGCGTTGCTGGCCAGGATTATTCAACGTGTCAATGCCACTCCAAATACTCACCCCGGCTAGAATTGCGGTCGTGGCTGCCCCTGTCCAAAACACTGCGGGGGACATGCCCGAACCGTCGCTTGCCTCCTGCCCTGCGGTGCCACTCGTGTAACCGAGAGCATCATCGGGCGGATCTTCGTAGTCACTGCCTTCGCCCCACGAGGCGTCATCCCACTCGTCGGCCGCCGACTGCCCCTCGCCGGACGCGGTGCCCGCGGCCGGCTCGGTCCAAGTGTCATCGTCCCAATCGTCTTTTGGCTCGTCCGCCTTTTTGGTTGCCGGGGCGAAGCGCAGGCGCGGGCGTTTGCCCGCCACGGCTTCAATCTGCTGCGGTGCTGAGTTCTCATCGCCCCACGAAACGCGAAGCCGATGAGTGCCCGGCTCCAAGTACACGTAACGCCGTGTAGCGGGCGGCCCGTGGATGAGCCGGCTCCCCATCATGAGTTGACACGGCTGCTCGCACGTTATCGTCACCCGAGCCAGAGAGCTGTCGGCTTTGCGCACCATCTCGTTCAGGCCGTCGAACAAGGGATCGCCCGGATGCCGCTGCTGGGCCAAGGCGGCCAGCGTGGCCGCTCGAGGCAGGTCACCCGACAGCTCCCGAGACTGAATGGCCAGCAACAACACTTTGGCGTTCGGGGCCAAGGCGTCGGCCTTCTCGAAGGCCTCTGCCGCCTCCGAGTAGCGTTCACTGCGGAAGGCATCCCGGCCCTCGTCGAACTGCTGTGCGGCGTGTGAGATGTCGTCGGGGCTCGGGTCAACGGCGCTCAGATCGGTGGTCTTGCCAAGGCACCAAGCCAAGTCCGACACCGCTCCCAGCGACAGCCCGACTGTTACGGTGAATAGAAGTCGAGGCAAGCAGCGGAAGCGGGACATGTGGAGTCGAAACATATTTCGGCGCGGGCCAGACCGCCCAACCCGAAAACGGGTGCGCGAGTCTGGCACAGGGGCATGAGCAAAAAAACAAGCTTGGCTCGCTCCTGCGCCACGCCGGGCCCACTCCACTTCACCATTCTGGTGTCGCTCTACATTTCAAGCAGCAGTCGGTCGGGGTTCTGCAGCAGTTCGATGACTTCTTGAGTGAAGGCTGCCCCCATGTGCCCGTCGATGATGCGGTGATCGAACGACAGACTCAAGTCCATGACATGTCCCACGACGATCTCGTCGTTCTTGACGATCGGACGCTTCTTCATCTCTGGGACGTACAAAATCCCCACTTCGGGATAGTTAACCACCGGCGTGGCAAGCAACCCACCCGTCTTACCGAGTGAGGTGATGGTAAAGGACGAACCACCGAGGTCCTCGCGCCCGATCTTGCCGTTGCGCGCATCGGTGGCAAGTCGTTCGATCTCGCGTGCAATGTCCACCAGAGTCAGCCGGTCCGCACCGCGTAAGGCGGGCACGATCAAACCAGCGTCCGTCGCCACTGCTATGCCGATGTCGAAGTTCTTGCGCAGCACCATTTCCATGCTGGTGTCATCCACCAAGCAGTTCATGTACGGATGCTTCTTGAGGGCAGCAACCACCGCCTTGACGATGAACGGTAGGAACGTCAGCTTGACGCCGCTCTCGTCGGCAATGGGCTTCAGCCGCTTACGCAAAGCGATGAGGCCCGAACATTCGCATTCATCGACGTAGGTGAAGTGGGCGGCCGTGTGTTTGGAGCGCGCCATGCTCTCGTACGTACGTTTGCGCATGCCCCTTATCGGCAACCGTTCCTCGGTCGCGCCCACTGGTACGGGCGTTGCCGCCGGCACAGGTGAAATCTGTCCTCGAGCCGCGCCCGCTTGCCCTGCTGAGGGCGCTGAGCTTCCGCCGCCTGCGGCGAATGACTGGATGTCCTCTTTGGTGACTCGGCCGGCGCTGCCGGAAGGCGCCACGCGGCGAATATCCACGTTCAGCTCGCGCGCCAGCTTTCGGGTGGCGGGAGCGGCCAACGGTTTTTCGTTGAAATAGTCTTGTCCGCCCGCGCCGCTCGGACTGGCGGATGGCGCGCTGGGAGCTTCTTTCGGGGCTGCGCCCGCACGCGGGGCCTCAGTTCCAGACTGCTGTTTACTTGCACCATCAAATCCAGGCAGGTCTTCCTTCAGATCCCCGACGGCACTGGCCTTGGTTGCGTCTGCAGCTTTGGGGGCCGGAGCCTCTGCTTCGGCACCCGAGCTCGCTGCTCCCCCTTCGGTATCCAACACTACGATGACTTGACCCACGGGCACGGTGTCGCCGACCTCGGCTCGCACCTCACTCACGGTACCGGCGTTGGGTGCACCAATGGTGACCGTGGCTTTGTCGGTCATGACCTCGACCATGTCTTGGTCTTCAGAAACCGTATCGCCTGCCTTCACTAGCCAGCTGACGATTTCGCCCTCTGTAACGCCTTCACCTATGTCCGGGAGCTTAAACTCGTACTTAGCCATGTTTGCTACTTTCAGCCTCTCGCAGTCTTGAGAATGGCGGGCAAGATTCGATGAGACAACGGTAGATACTCCATCTCCAAGCTATAGGGAAATGGCGTATCGAAGCCTGTCACGCGAATCGGCGGCGCCTGAAGGTGATAGAAAACGCGCTCGGTGATCAACGAGACCAACTCGGCACCCAACCCCCCGGTGCGGGGTGCCTCGTGCACGACAACCAGGCGGCCCGTTTTCTTGACGCTTGCCGTGATGCTTTCGATGTCGAGCGGCCACAAGGTTCGCAGATCGAGCACTTCACAACTCACGCCTTGCTCAGCAGCTTTTGCCGCCGCGTCCAACGCCTCGTACAACATCGCCCCATAAGCGAGAAGCGTCACGTCGTTGCCCATGCGGGAGATGGCCGCTTGTCCCAAAGGAACCTCGAAATCCCCCTCCGGGACCTCCCCTTTGGCTGCTCTGTAGATGCGCTTGGGTTCGAGAAACAGGACCGGGTCAGGGTCGCGCAACGACGCCAGCAGCAAGCCTTTGGCATCCCGTGGGTTCGAGGGGCAAACCAGCTTCAGCCCAGGTACGGGTAGAAACTGCGCTTCTGGGTGCTGAGAATGATAATGGCCGCCTCGGATGCCACCGCCGACGGGGGTACGTATCACCAACTTGGCGGCAAAGTCGTTACCTGAACGGTAGCGCATCTTGGCCAACTCGTTGACGATCTGGTCGTACGCAGGCCAGATGAAGTCGGCGAACTGGATTTCGGGAACCGGCAGCAGCCCGTACATGGCCATGCCCACCGCACAACCGATGATACCGAGCTCGCTCAACGGCGTGTCGATGACTCGCTGCTCGCCGAACTCTTCGTGCAAGCCTGCGGTGACACGGAACACTCCGCCCACCTTGCCCACGTCTTCGCCGAGCACCACCACACGGTCGTTTCGCCGCATCTCCACTCGCAGCGCGTCGCCGATCGCCTGGACCATGTTCAGCTGTGGCATAACCTAGCGATTCCCCGTGTTCCCGTTTGCAGTCCTTCGATTCCCATCCTGAGCCGCTGACGTTCAGTGCTCCGGAGCGCGCGGACCTGCCAAGAGTTCCTCGCGCTGCTCCCGCAGATTCCACGTGGGTTGCGCATACACATCCTCGAACATGGTGTCGAGAGCCGGTTTGGGTTGAGCTTCGGAAGAGGCTACCGCGGCCTTGAACTCGCGTTCGATCTGCGTCAGCAATTCTTGCTCCTGAGCCTCCGACCAAGCTCCTTCGCCTTCGAGATAGCCGCGAGTGAGGGCAAGCGGATCACGATGCTTCCAAGTCTCGAGGTCCTCCGGTCCACGATAGGCGTTAGGGTCGTCGCTCGTAGAGTGACCTCCCATGCGGTACGTCAGCGCCTCGATCAACGTGGGCCCCTCGCCTTTCGATGCGCGGCTCACCGCTTTGCGCACTTCCGAGACGACGGCGAAGAAGTCGTTGCCGTCCACTCGCACCCCGTGCATGCCGTACGCTGCAGCTTTCTCGGCGAACGTCCGAGATGCCGTCTGGCGCTCGACCGGTACGCTTATCGCCCAGCCATTGTTTCGACAGAAGAAAACGGTGGGCACTTTGAACACTCCGGCCATGTTCATCCCAGCATGAAACTCACTCGAGCTCGTGGCGCCGTCGCCGAAAAACACGAGCGTTGCTAGATCATCCTGCTTCAGCTTCGCGGCCCAGGCAAAACCAACGGCCTGGGTGATCTGCGTTCCGACGGGAGAAGAGATGCTCACGAAACGGTGCTGACGACTCGTGTAATGGTCGGGCATCTGCCGGCCCTGCACCGTATCGCGAGCATTGCCAAACATGTTGTCGATGAACGTCTGCAGCTCGAAACCTCGCGCCAACGCCGCACCGAATTCACGGTAGCAGGGGAACAACCAGTCCTGGGGACGTACAGCTACAGCGGCGCCGATGATGGCTGCTTCCTCGCCGAGAGAACCGACATGAAAGCCGATGCGGCCCTGCCGCTGGAGTGCCGTCAGCCGTTCGTCGAGACTGCGCGTCTGCCGCATGAAGCGGTAGGCTTGCACCACTTCCGTTAGACTCAGACCCGGATCGTGTTCGGGATCGAGCGTGCCATCCTCTCGCAAGCAGCGAACTGGATGCAACGGATCTGGGTGGGGCGAAGTTCGGCTACCGGTCATGATCGATTGAGCGCCGCGAGCCTAGTGCTCCCTTGGACAAGTAACAATCTCGTAATTCCCAAAGAATCACGACTCACCTCACAGACCTGCGGTCAAACTTACGCAGTTCCGTCTTTAACTCGACGTACCAGCTGGCTGGCAGGAACGAGATGCGTAATGGCTTGCGCAGTCAGCGATTCGCCGGAGGCCTCTGGTGCCGCTGCCCGCTCCGCACGGCCCGCCAAACGCGCAGCAATGAAAGCCTCCGCGGCGTGGTAGCTCGAGCGCACCAACGGACCCGACGCTACATACGCGAAGCCGAGCTGTTGGCCATAGCGTTCGTAGTGGGCGAACTCCGCTGGCTCGACGTAGCGGTCCACGGCAGCGTGTTTCGCCGTCGGGCGCAGATATTGGCCGAGCGTCACGACGTCGACTTCCGCCTCGCGCAAGTCACGCATCGTTGCTTCGACTTCGTCTTGTGTCTCACCGATGCCGACCATGATGGAGCTCTTGGTCATCCGCGCCGGTGCCAGCTGTTTGGCCATGCGCAAGGTGCGAAGCGAAAGGTCGTAGGAGCAGCGCGCGTCACGGATGCGGGGTGTCAAGCGACGCACCACCTCGATGTTGTGGGCGTACACGTCGGGGCCGGATTCCACCATCACCGAGATGTCGGCGTAGCGGCCTTGGAAGTCGCCGACCAACGTTTCGACGAGCAAGTCGGGTTGATAGCGCTTCAACGCGCCCACGGCTTCGGCCATGTGACTTGCGCCCCCATCCAGCAAGTCATCGCGATCGACCATCGTCAGCACGACGTACTTGAGCCCGAGTCCGGCTATCGCGCGCGCCGCATGCTCTGGCTCCCGCGGGTCGACGGCTCCCCGCGGGTTACCGGTCGTGACCGCACAGAAGCGGCAGCCGCGCGTGCAGGTGTGGCCAAGCAGCATGATGGTGGCCGTTCCGGCGGCCCAACACTCTCCGACGTTCGGGCAGCGCGCTTCCTCGCATACCGTGTACAAATCACGCTTGCGCAGCGTCTGCTTCAGTCGCGTGTAGTTTTCGCCACCAGGTGCCCGCACTTTCAGCCAATCGGGCTTTCTTTCGCGCCGATTCGGAGACTCGGTCGTCGCTTCGGTGATGCTCGGAGCCGGCGCCAGGTCAGTGCCGGCGAAAACAGTGGGCTCGTGGGGCGTGGTAGACATAGTTGGCTCTTACTCCAAATTTGGGCTCTTTCGAGCCGGATTCTGGCGTTTGGCGTTGCGGGCCGTCACTCTCGGCGGTCGAGCAGGAGTTTTAGCATGTCGCTCACCATCTGCGGATTCGCAGAGCCCTTGGTGGCCTTCATCACTTGCCCGACGAAAAAGCCCAAGGTGCCGGTCTTTCCGGAACGATAGGTGGCCACGGCATTAGGGTGCTCGGCCAGCACGCGTTCGCACAGCGGCCGGAGGGCATCGGCGTCGGAGACGACGCGCAGGCCTCTTTTGGCAACCACGTCGCTTGGCATGCGTTCGCTGCCCTCAACCTCCTGGTACACCTCTTTGGCCTGTTTGCCGCTGATGTCACCCTGTTCGATCAGTTGCAGGAGTTCCGCAACTTGCCTCGGATTGACAGGAAAGTGCGCGTCGAGACCGTGAGTTTTCGTGCCGCGCAGCACTTCGGTCACCACCCAATTGCTGGCTTTGGCGGCGTCGCCGTAACTCGCGTGCACCTCATCGAAGAACTGAGCGATGCGAGGATGGCTGGTCAGCGTTGCCGCAGCTGCCTCGGTCACGCCCAAACTCACGTAGCGTTGACGACGCGCCGCAGGCAATTCGCCCAGTGCCGCTCGCTGCTCTTCGATCAGGCTGGGTTCCAGCACCAAGGGCGGAAGATCCGGATCCGGGAAATAGCGGTAGTCATGGGCATCGGCTTTGCCGCGCAGTGAGCGCGTCAGGTTACGTTCTGGGTCGTACGAGCGCGTCTCTTGTTGCACGCGCCCGCCGCCATCGAGCACCGCCGTCTGACGGGCCACCTCGGCCTCGATCGCGCGCTGCACGAAGCGAAAGGAATTGAGATTCTTCAACTCCACACGGGTTCCCAACTCTGCCTGCCCGCGGGGGCGAAGCGAAACATTGGCGTCGCACCGAAAGCTGCCTTCCTCCAAGTTACCGTCGTTGACTCCAGCGAACACGATGATGTCCCGCACGGTGCGCATGTATGCGGCGGCCTCCGCGCCCGAACGCAGGTCGGGATCGCCGACGATTTCGATGAGTGGGGTGCCCGCTCGATTCAAATCCACGATCGACTGCCCGCCGCGCCCGTGCACGTTCTTCCCGGCGTCTTCTTCCAGATGAACGCGGGTGATGCCCGCCGTCTTCCGCTCTCCGTCGAGCTCTATGTCGAGCCTGCCGCGGGTGGAGAACGGCGCGTCGTACTGGCTGATCTGATAGCCCTTGGGCAGGTCAGGATAGAAGTACTGCTTGCGGGAGAACTCACTTACCCGGTTGATCTCGCAGCCCAAAGCCAAAGCCGCGCGCACCGCCAACTCCGCGGCCCGCGCGTTCATGACGGGCAACGCGCCCGGCCATCCGAGACACACGGGACAAACGTTGCTGTTTGGAAGGCTGCCAAATGCGACGGAACAGCTGCAGAAAAGCTTGGTGCGCGTCAGCAATTGCGCGTGGATTTCCAATCCGATGACGGTTTCGTAGCGAGCCATAGACTTGTGCATGAGAAGGAGCGACGCCTCCGCGACAGGCGCGCGTTGTAGCGCGTCGCGGAGGACGGTTAAGGTGATTTTCGGCGAGACGGGGCGCTTTCAACCGCCGCATCCCCGACAGTCGTGGCAGTCCCCGATGCTTTTCCCTCAGCGGAAGCCGCACCTAGCCACTCCTCCCACTTGGACATGGCGGGGAGTCGGGCGCGCACCCGGCCACGCACTGCCATCAGCCGCGGATCGTCCACCCCCGCGCTCAAGCCCTCTTCGGTGGCGCCCCAGGCAGCGAGCAGGCGGTCCCGCTCCAGAAAAGCGATGCTCAAAGCCGGCCACACCGCGCGCGCGGGGGCCTGAAGGTTGGCCGCTCGTCGTAAAGGCGCGATGGCTTCGCCGAACCGTTTGAGTCGAAACAGGGCCAGACCGAGTTTCAAGTAAGCCGAACTCGCGCCGTCGGTATCGACGCAATACTGGACGGCCAAACGAAGCATCTCTTCCCCTTGCTGCAACTCACCCGTCTCTATCCAGGCTTCGCCCAGCAGCTGCAACGCGGTTCCCAACACCACGCGAGAGTCGTCGCTGAGGGCCTGACCGTCTGGGGTGCGCAGCAAGAACGTCAACGGCATCGCCCAGGCACCGAGCAGCTCGACCACCTTCGCAAAGTCCTTGCGCTCCGCCGCCGCCTGGGCCTCGGGCACAGCGGCGGGATCGAAGCTATTGCGGCTGTCCCGTTCATCGCGGACCCGATCGAGCTCCTCGAGCACCAGCGCGCGCAGGCCGTGTCGAAAGTCATCGAGCTCGAACTCGCTCAGTTCGCCGTCGATCGAGACCTTGATGACGGCGCCCTTCGGTTTGGTTTCCAGCTCCACTACGGTGAAGCCGTACAGGGGCGCAAGCAGCAGCGAGCGAACCCCGATGAACGCTTGGATGGCCTCCGTGTCCGTATCGCGCTCCGGGGGCGGTCCGTAGTGCTCCTCCGCTAACAGCGCGCTGACCAAGCGTTGGCGAAAGCGCTGTAGGGTCAAGCGCTGTTCGCGTTGATCGGCACCCACTTCGGCACCACTGATTTCGAAGTCGACGAGAGACTCGTCGGGATTGCGGCGGTCGATGGTGAGCGCCGTCACCCGAGCCCCCGTGATGAGAGAGAACGCCACGAAGCGTTCGCCCAGAATCTCGCACAAAGCCTGAAAGCTCCCGATCCGTTCGCCAATCCGCTCGAACCAGCCGTCAGTTTGGATAGGTTCCAGGGAGAGCTTCATTGTGGGGGAACCCATCGCATGATGTGCGGACGTTACTGCGCGAGGGACTTCGTAGCAAACCAGTCCGGCTCCTTCACCGCAAGGGGAATGTCCACGCTGGGCTGCAAGTGTTAGGAGCAGCTCAACCCAAGCACCGGTGCCTACACGGTATCCGCCACCTGGTCGCCGGACCAACGGCATTCAGGCACGCTTGGCGGGGACAGAACGTCCACCTGATAAAGACAATCGGCCTCAGGAACGAACGGAGCGCCGCAAAAAAAAGGTACACCTCGCGCGCCCTCGCGGGCCGTACGACCAAAGCAGTTTACTCTCATGGCCAGATCCAGCACCTCCCGCCCAAGCGTTAGCGCGTTGCCGTCGACGGCTCGTCTGGGTGCCTTTCGCGACACTTTGCTCGCGTTCTATGCAGCCCATGCTCGGGCATTGCCGTGGCGCGCTGACCCCACTCCGTACTCGGTGTGGGTGAGCGAGATGATGCTCCAGCAGACTCAAGTGACCACTGTACTGCCCTACTACCAACGCTGGATGCGGCGCTTCCCCACCCTCGAGAGTCTCGCCCAGGCGGCGGAGGCCGACGTCTTGGCCCAATGGCAGGGCTTGGGTTACTATGCTCGCGCACGCGCCCTTCATGCAGGAGCGCGCCAAGTGTTGGCCGTGCACGACGGCCGGGTACCGGAACACGTCGAAGCACTGCGGCAGCTGCCGGGCATTGGGCCCTACACGGCTGGCGCCATTGCCAGCATTGCCTTCGGCAGGCGCGCTGCGATCGTCGACGGCAACGTGGTGCGGGTTCTATGTCGCGTCTTTGGGCTAGAAGGTTCGCCTACTCATCAGCCGTTGAGGTCACTCCTGTGGCAGTTGGCCGAAGCCCTCGTTCCCCACGATCGAGCTCGTGACTTCAATCAAGCCTTGATGGAGTTCGGCGCGCTGTGCTGTACCCCCAAAACCCCCCTCTGTAGCCAGTGCCCCGCAAGAAAACAGTGCGTCGCCCATCGCACCCAACGCGTCGGGCAGTTGCCCCAGCTGGCGCCCCGCCCCGCCGTCACCCAAGTGGCCAACGTGGCGGCGTTGGTGCAACGCAAGGGACAAGTGTTGATCGGGCAGCGCGGCAGTGACGCTGCCCGTTGGCCGTCCATGTGGCAGTTCCCGAACGTGGATCTGCTGCCCTCCGAGGCGCCACGAGATGGGGTCGAACGGGCCCTGCAGCAATGGTGTGGCGTGGCAGCGACTTGTGGTGAACTCCTGCTATCGCTCAAACACAGCGTCACCCGCTACCGCATCAACGTGTCGCTGTTTACCAGCACCATTTCCGGTGCGCCGGAAGCTCGTGGCTGCGCTGCCGCGCGCTGGGTAGCGCTTCACGAGCTGCATTCCTTGGCCATGCCCGCAGCCCATCGCAAGTTGGCGCGCGTCCTGCTGAATCACCCTTCATCCCCCTCACCCTAGGTACACTCACGAACCCCCTTTTGCTATGCGGAACACCAACTCGGCGGCTCCGGCCGCACCCTCCCCTCACCCGAACGCCCCTGCGCGCACGGCGACCTTGCGTTTCGTGGCAGTCATCGTCGGCTCATGCTTGCTGGCCGTTGCTCTGCTGCTGATGGGTGTTGGACTGCTGCTGCCAAACCACTGGCACGTCCAGCGCGACGTGATGATCAGTGCTCCACCCGCTACCATTCTTACTCTGGTCGAGGACTTTCGTCAGTGGGAGTCGTGGGCGGGGCGTCCCATGGATGACCAAACCGTCCGCTACTCGTACAGCGGCCCCGACAGCGGCGTCGGCGCTCGTCGCCAGTATAGCGGTGAACATGCCGGCGCTGGTTACACCGAGATCGTGCGCAGCGATCCCGCCTACGGCGTCGCCATGATATCCGCCGTGGGACAAGAAAAGCCGACGGCGAGCAGTCGCCTGGAGTTCAAGCGCCAGGGCGGCGTGACGACCGTGCTGTGGACCGACGAAGGGAAGATCGACTCCATCTTCGGGGTCTTTCTTCGCGCAAATCTGGAAGACGAATTAGGCAGCTACATGGAACGTTCGCTGGTTCGCCTCAAAACCGTCGCGGAACAAAAGGCCGCGGTCGAGGCGCCCCGAGCCCCCACCCTCATTCCCTAAGAGTTGAGCCCGATCGAACTCGGATACGGGGCGGCCGTTACCTCGAGGCGAACACGCCGTTGGCTGCCCCGAACACGTTGTTGGCGTCGAGCGTGTGCTTGGCTGCGTGCACGAGTTCTGCATTGTGGCGCGACATGCGCTCGAGCAACAGCTGGCTCCTGAACTTCCCAATGCCATGATGATTGGAAATCGCGCCTCCCGCCTTGACGATGGCACTACGCAGCCGTTGGTCTGCTTCCGTTGCGACTTTGGCCTCGTTTTGCCCGCCCGCATGGGCGGCGTACGTGAAGTACACGCACACGCCTGAGGTATACAGCTGCGTGATGCGATACGAGACAAAAGGCCTGCCCGGCAAGTGCAGGTCGGCATGGATGCGCAGAGCCTCTTCTTCCACGGCTCTGCAGATGTCTTGAACTTTGTCCCAGGGCGCCGTGGTTTCGAGCGTCTCCCCCATGACGTGCACCTTCGTCATGAAGTCCCGGATGTAGGCGATGGCGAACGTGAGGTGATAGCCCCTTTTTCCGTTACTTCCACCTGCGTAGAACCCTTGATAGCGCGCCGCGAGGCGACCGATGAACTTCTCCTGCGCTTCGACTTCTGAACGTTCCCCCTCCATGACTAAGGTAGCTACCGCCATCTGGTCGAGGTCGATGCGCTTCAGCCGTGTCAGAAACGCCTTCTGCAGCTTCGAGCGCATACCGGCCACGCCCCCAGACTCCGCGGGCTTCAGCGCATGTCCGAATCGAAACTGAGCGTTGTCGACCAGACGAATGCTTGCCGGCAAGAAGTTGGTGGAACTCAGCGCGTAAAGAAAGTCAGTACCTCGCCGGAAGTTGGGAAAGATCAAACTTTGGTATCTGGTGGCTTCTGGCAGCTCCCGAACCCTCAACACAGCGCTAGTGATGAGGCCGAAATTGCCCTCTGAACCGAACAACGCCGCCTTCATTTGAACGCCAGCGGACTGACGTGGGTAACGGTCGAGTGTCTCGAGCTTGCCGCTCGGCGTAACGATGGTAACCTGCTCCACGATATCTTCGATGGCGCCATACCGATTCCGCTTCATGCCGCTAGCGTTGGTCGAGATCCAGCCGCCTAAGGTGGAGAATTCTTGGCTATCCGGCTCATGGCCACTAGTAAACCCTTGTCGGTTCAATTGGCGCTCGAGTTCGACCCCCGTAATTCCCGCCTCCACCAAGGCCTGACGGTTTCTGCGATTGAGCCAAACGATCTTGTCCATTGGCCGCATGTCGACAGATACGATCATGCGCGACTCGCCGCGAGGCACGGTGAGACAACCAGTGACATTGGTGCCTCCGCCGTACGGGATGAGACACACATCGTGCTCAGCGGCAAGCTCCGTCAGGCGCTGCGCCGCCTCTTCGCTCCGGCAAAAGAAGACCATGTCGACAACTCGCGCAAGCCTGCCGTACAGGGCCTGATACACTTCCTCGCCCGTGGCTTGGCCGTGGCTGTGCACGGCGCGCGCCCGCTCGTCGAAGGTGTAGTCCTCGGCCGCAAATGCCGCTTCGATAGCAGTGCAAAAGGCCGCGTTACGGTTCGGCGCAGGGACGTCTAGAGGCGCTTGAGCACGAACTTCGCGCACCTCGAGCTTGACGCCCAACGCCTGTTCGCAGAACGGCAGAAAGCCCGGCATGGGCACTCCGCTGATTTCATAACGGCTGCCACTCAGGCGAACGTGCCCGTCCGGCCCGACTTCGAATTGGGTGTCGCGGTAGCCCCATGCATGGTCCCACCGCTCGTTCGAAGAGTGCATGATTGACGGCCTCAGATTTCCGCTGAGTAGACCTTATCGGGATCGAGTCCTTGATCTCGAATCACTCGAGCGACGGTCTTGGCGTCCACCAAACCATCTTGGCGAAGGGCGTCCATGGCGGCTACGACGATGCTTTCGGCATCGACTTCGAAGTGGCGGCGCAGCGCTTCACGCGTGTCGCTCATGCCGAAGCCGTCGGTGCCGAGCGCGATGTAGCGCTGAGGGATCCAGCGCGCGATCTGATCCTGGACCAGTGTCATGTAGTCACTGACTGCCACGACAGGTCCTTTGGTGTCCTTCAGGGCTCGAGTGACATACGGCACTTGGGCCTCCGCCTCGGGGTGTAAGCGATTGTAGCGTTCACACTTGAGCGCCTCGCGGCGAAGTTGCTGGTAACTCGTGACGCCCCACACGTCACAGCTGACGCCGTAAGTCTCTTGCAGGATCTCCGCGGCCCGTAACACCTGGAGCATGATCGATCCACTGCCGAACAATTGCAGGTGCTTCTTGGTCGGCTTCTCTGCAGCCTGGTATAGATACATGCCCCGGAGGATGCCCTCTTTGGCTCCTTCAGGCATGGCGGGCATCGGGTAGTTCTCGTTCTGCAGCGTGATGTAATAATAGATGTTCTCGTGCTCTTGATACATGCGCCGCATGCCATCTTGAATGATGGTTGCCAATTCGAACGCGAAAGCGACATCGTACGAGACGATGGAGGGATACGTAGCAGCGAGGGCTTGGCTGTGGCCATCCTCGTGCTGTAACCCTTCACCGTTGAGCGTCGTTCGCCCGGCGGTGGCTCCCAACAAGAACCCCCGCCCCATGGCGTCGCAACACGCCCACATTTGGTCTCCGGTTCGCTGGAAGCCAAACATGGAGTAGAAGATGTAAAAGGGAACCATGGGTTCGCCCAACGTCGAGTAGCTCGTAGCTGCCGCCGTAAACGAGGCCATCGACCCGGCTTCGGTGATCCCCTCCTCGAGCACCTGGCCATCCTTAGCTTCTCGATAATACAGCACACGCCCTTTATCGACGGGTTCGTATAACTGTCCTTTGGCCGAGTAGATGCCGACTTGGCTGAAAAGGGCATCCATGCCGAACGTACGCGCCTCGTCGGGGACGATGGGGACCACGCGACGACCGATGTTCTTGTCTCGAATGAGTTTCGACAGCAAGCGAGCGAAGACCATCGTCGTCGAGGCCTCACCCTTGGCCATGCCAGCCATGAACTCGGCGTACATGTCGTCCTTGGGCAGATCGAGCATCACCTTCGATTTCGATCGCCGCACGGGGATTGAGCCGCCGAGGGCACGCCGGCGCTCGTGCAGATACTGCAACTCCTCGCTGTGGGGGTCTGGCCGATAGAAGGGTGCTTCCTCGAGTTTGTCGTCGGGCACCGGAAGCTGGAGCAAGTCGCGAAACTTCTTCAGATCCGACAGGTCCATCTTCTTCTTTTGATGGGTGACGTTGCTGCCTTCGAAATTGGGGCCCAGCGTCCATCCCTTCACGGTATGGGCCAGGATCACGGTTGGCTTTCCGCGAGTAGCTGTGGCCGCGTGGTAAGCGGCGTAGAGCTTCCGGTACGAATGACCTCCCCGCCGCAGCTTGGTGAGTTCTTCATCGGACAGGTGGCTAACGAGATTCAACAATCGCGGGTCGGAGCCGAAGAAGTGCTGTCGAATGTATGCGCCGTCACTCGTCGTGTACTTCTGAAAGGCGCCATCGACGACGTCGTTCATGCGACGACGCAGCACCCCGTCCTTGTCGTTGGCCAAAAGCTCGTCCCATTCCGGACCCCAAATGAGCTTGATGACGTTCCAGCCTGCTCCGCGGAAGACGGCTTCCAGCTCCTGGATGATCTTGCCATTGCCGCGTACCGGTCCGTCGAGGCGCTGCAAGTTGCAGTTGATCACGAAAACCAGGTTGTCGAGTTCCTCGCGCGCAGCAATGCCGAGCGCTCCCAAGCTCTCCGGTTCGTCGCATTCGCCGTCGCCCAAGAACGCCCACACGCGTGACTGCGAGGTATCACTGAGCCCCCGGTTGTGCATGTAGCGCATGAAACGAGCTTGGTAGATGGCGCTTATCGGACCAATGCCCATGCTCACGGTCGGGAACTGCCAGAAGTCGGGCATCAGCCGCGGATGCGGATAAGAGGAGAGCCCCGGATTTGGTCCCGCCTCACGCCGAAAGTGGTCGAGCTGGTCGGCTTCGAGCCTACCCTCTAAGAAGGCTCGCGAGTAGATGCCTGGCGCCGCGTGCCCCTGGTAGTAAATCATGTCTCCGGGGCCGTCGCCCTCGGGGCCTCGGAAGAAATGGTTGAAGCCGACTTCGTACAGGCTGGCGCTCGATGCGTAGCTCGATAGGTGACCACCGATGCCACTAAACTGCTGGTTGGCACGCTGCACCATGGCCATGGCGTTCCAACGAATGATGCGGCGAATGCGGCGCTCGAGCGCCGCGTCAGACTTGTACTCCGGCTCTTGCTCGGGCGGGATGGTATTGACGTAGTCGGTATTGAGAGGAAATTCTGGATTGACGCCGCGACGCTGCGCGTGATCGAGCACACGCTGCATGAGATAGCCCGCTCGACTCGCACCACGCGCGGCAACCACCGCGTCCAGTGACTCGAGCCATTCGCGAGTCTCGATGGGGTCTTGATCCAGGGATTCGGGATGATGCGTACTCACAGGCGCCTATACCTCCAAAATTGCCGCGGGTCGGACGCGCGGGGTGCGGACCCTAACCCGCTCGGCTCGCGTTTGCGTAGTGTTTTCAGCCTCAGATTCCGTTTGTCGCGGAGGCAGGCTGCAGGGGCGGGTGACGGCGCGGTCGACAAGCCTGCATAGCCCCTCACAGCCCCAAGCGCCGTACGACACGCTGCCCGCGCTCAATTATCTTGGGCCGCAGGCTGGCTTCGCCTCCGAACTTTCCCCATAACGACGCGACCCATGAATCGTTGGCTGTCCTTCCTCATTTTTCTCACGGTGGCCATCGCGCTGCTCGCTGGCATTCACTACTACCTATGGGTGCGGCTCGTGCGGGACGTAGGATGGCCGCCCGGAGCTAAACGAGCACTGACTTGGCTGGTGTGGGCGCTGGCCGCGAGCGTGCCGATGGCGATGGTGATGAGCCGTGTGCTTGCCCGGCAGTGGGGCGAAGTTTGGATACGGGGCGCTTACATCTGGATGGGCACGATGTTCCTGTTGCTGGTCAGCGTCGCGGCGCTCGACGCAGTGCGCGGTGTAGGCTTGCTCTTGGCACGGCTGACGTCTGGCGACGTCGATGCCGCGCGCCGTGAGACGCTGTCGCGCATCGTAGGTGTTGCGGCTGCCGCTGTGGGCTTGGGGGCGACCGGCTGGGCGCTGCGAGAAGGACGCCAACTCAGCATCAAACGCATCGAGGTTGCCCTCTCGCGACTGCCCCCGGAACTCGATGGCACGAGCATCGTGCAACTGACGGACGTTCACATAGGACCGACCATCGGCCACAGCTTCATCCAGCGTATGGTCACCATGGTCAACGACCTGTCGCCGGACGTGATAGCCATTACTGGTGATCTGGTGGACGGCTCGGTCGAAGCATTGGCAGAGCATGCCGCGCCGTTGGCGGACTTGCGTGCCAAACACGGCGCGTTCTTCGTCACCGGCAATCACGAATACTATTCCGGCGCACGACAATGGTGCGCCCATCTCACGAGCCTCGGCATCCGCGTACTGCGCAACGAAAACGTGCGCATCGGCAACGACGAGCACCATTTTCACTTGGGTGGGATTGACGACTATCAAGCGGCAGGTTTCGGCAACGGTCACGGTCCCAATCTCACTCAGGCCGTAAAGGACCGCGATCCCACACGCGCTCTGATCTTGCTTGCTCACCAGCCCAAGGCCGTGATCGAAGCGCAAACGCACCACGTCGACCTCCAGCTGTCTGGGCATACGCACGGCGGACAGCTGTGGCCGTTCAACTGGCTCGTCAAGCTTCAGCAACCCGTGGTGGCTGGACTCGAGCGCATTGGCGAGACGTTCATCTACGTCAGTTGTGGGACGGGGTACTGGGGACCTCCGATGCGGCTACGCGCGCCGGCGGAGATCACGCACATCACGCTAAGGTCCGCCCAGCCACCCCCCGGAGAAGCGCACAGCGCCGGCTCGGCGGTCTAGAGCTTTTCGACTCTGCCGTCGAAAGCAACGCTCGAAGTCACGCTCCAACTTGGATGACGATACGGCGGGCAATGCGCATGCCGTCGACCGCGGCGCTCACAATGCCGCCCGCGTAGCCGGCTCCTTCGCCACCTGGATAGAAGCCGCTCCACACCGGACTTTGAAGCGTCTCCGGATCGCGAGGAATGCGCACGGGAGAACTGGTGCGCGACTCCACTCCGACCAAGACCGCGTCTTGGGTTACGTACCCGCGCATCTTACGCTCGAAGCGCAGCAACGCACTGCGCAGCCTCGCTGCCAACGGCAGACCGGTGCAGTCGAGCACCTCAGCGACGTTGGTCGCCTGCAGTCCCGGAACATAACTGCAGGGCGGCAGCGTGCTCGACCCGCGGCCGGCGAGAAAATCAGTCACTCGCGTCGCCGGCGCGCGCAGCATACCCCCGCCCGCGTCGTACGCAGCCCGTTCCAAGGCCTCTTGCAAAGCAATACCTCCCAACGGCCCGCCGAACCCGGCTCGCTCCCAGTCTTGAACGTCGACGCCGACGACCAGACCGCTGTTGGCGTACTTCGAGTTGCGCCGCGAGGGGCTCATGCCGTTGACCACGACTTCTCCGGGCTGAGTAGATGCGGGAACGATGAAGCCACCCGGACACATGCAGAAGGAAAAGACGGGCGGCTCGTCTGCGCTATCCACCAAACGGTATGCCGCGCTCGGTAGCCTCGGATCTGAAGCAAAGCGGCCGTACTGAGCGCTATTGATGAACGTTTGAGGATGCTCCACACGAACGCCGAGGGCGAACGGTTTGGCTTGCAGAGGGTGTCCCGCATCTTGCAGCATGCGATACACATCGCGGGCGGAGTGGCCGGTAGCAAGGACCACCGCGGCGGCGGACAGCTCCTCGCCGCTCGCCAGTTGAACGCCCACGATTTTCCCCTGCCGCTCCAACACACGCACCACGCGCTCGCCAAACCGAAAATTCACTCCCACCGCGGTCAGGCGCTCGCGCAAAGCAGTGATCACTTCCGGAAGCCGGTTACTGCCGATATGGGGCCGCGCATCGACGAGTATCTCCCGCGGTGCGCCCGCCGAAGCCAATATTTCGAGCACGTCGCGCACGTCTCCGCGCTTATGGGATCGGGTATACAGCTTGCCGTCACTGTACGTGCCGGCGCCACCCTCGCCGAAGCAATAGTTGCTGTCCGGATCCACGCAACCTCGCTTCGTCAGCCCCTTGAGGTCTTTCCTGCGTGGCTGCACTAGCTTACCGCGGTCCACCACCGTTGCGGCAATGCCATGCCGCGAAAGTTCATACGCACAGAACAACCCACAGGGCCCATCACCGACGACGACCACGCGTGCCGGCGAACTCGCCGGGCGGGGATGCGGCAACGCCAGAGGCGCGTTTGGCTCGAGGCCGAGCGCTACTGCGCTGGAAGGTGCTGCGCTGGAAGGTGCTGCGCTGGAAGGTGCTGCGCTGGA
>CAZNZA010000011.1:19057-31379 GCA_964577325.1 uncultured Polyangiaceae bacterium | reverse complement strand
CTGCGCTGGAAGGTGCTGCGCTGGAAGGTGCTGCGCTGGAAGGTGCTGCGCTGGAGCCAGCGCCCGCGTCGACCTCCAAAGAAAAGAGCGCTTCGACCAGCAGATGCTGACGGATGCGCTTTCCGCGGCAGTCCAAACTGCGCTTGCGCAGCACGAGCGGGGGCAATTGGGCTTCCTCGATGCCCAGGGCGCGAGCCGCCCGAGCACGCACGACGGCATCATCGTCCACTTCCGCCAACTCAAGCTCGAGTTCGAGCATGCGGTCTGGGCGCCTCATGCCGCTCCCGGGAGTGTGTGAACGCTCAACTGTGCGGGCGCAACGACCTCACGCGCTAGCTCCACTAAGCGGGAGTGATGGGTAAAAAACAACACTTGAGTCTGCTGTGAGAACTGGTCCAAGACCTCCAGCGCGGCTCGGGCGCGCTCGTCGTCGAAGTGAATGAGAATGTCATCGAGTACCAGTGGCATTACCGTGTTCGCCTGCATGTAGTGCTCCAGGCTAGCCAGGCGCAAGCTGAGATAGAGTTGGTCCCGCGTGCCGTCGCTCAGCCCGTCGACCGAAACGCGCCGCTCGTCTCGAGTGCAGCACTGGAGAATCGGCTCGTCCTTGGCGTCGAACCCGACCCGCAACGAGCTGTACCTGCCCAACGTCAAACGGGGAAACAGCGCGTTGGCACGCTCGATCACCGGCCCCTGATGCGCCTCTCGATAGCGCTCAATCTCCGACTCCAGGAGGCTAGCGGCTAAGCGAAAGCGCAAGTACCGCCGGACCGACCCCTTCAGCTGAGCCACCCGACCTTCGAGATCTTCGGCCGCATTGGCCGCGCCCTTGCTCAGACGCGCCAAGGCTTGCTCACGCGCGGCGCGCTCAGTCGTCATACCCTCCCACGCGCGTTCGAGACTCGCGCTCTCCTCCTGCATGGCAGCAATTTCCGCCTGTACTTCGCTGCTTGCTAACCCCTGACATTGAGCCACCAACTCATGGACGGACGCGCCCTCCCCCTGAGCCAGAAGGCGGCGCTCTTCGTTGTCTATCGCGGCGCGCAGCTCCGCCGCTCGTGAAACCCGCTGCAGCACGCGGTTCAGTGCGTCGACATCGTCGACGCCAGCGGCCTCGAACAGGCTCTGCAACATGGCCTGCGCGCGGCCGAGCTCTGTTTCTGCCTTGTCCAGGACCGCTGCTCGTTGGGAAAGCTCCTCGGTGAGACGCTGCCGCTCCTCCTCGGCCGCACGCGCGTTCCGATAGCCGGTCAGCATGCCCGGCAAGGCTTCGATAGCAGCGGTCTCGTCGACGGGTGCTCCGACACTTGCGTACAGTTTGGTTACTTCTTCCCGCAAGACCTGGTTATCGCGCTCCATGCCAGCGATGCGCCGCTGCAGTCCCTGGGCCTCGTCCACGTTTCGAAACACCTCACTCAGTGCGTCCAGCGCAGCAGAAACATCCTCCGGTCCGGCTTCCTTGGATAGCTCCAGACGCTTGACGACACGTTGCCACTCGCCCCGCAACACGCGCCCGGCCTCCTTCAACTCACGCTGCTCTTGCTGATGAACGGACAATTGTTCCTGCTCGAGCTCCAGCCGCTGAACCAAGTCTCGCCGATTCAAGTTTTGCGCGCGATGTTGCTCTAGAACGCTCTCCAGACGCTGAACGAACTGGCCGAGCGACTCCCACAGCAGCCGACCGGGTTCCCCGACGCGACCGAGCTCTTCGGAAAGCTCTGCAACCACGCGCGACAACGCGTCCTCCAGGCGGCGCACTTGCGCAAGCGTTGATTCCCGCTCACGTTCAGCGGAAGCAAGCTCATTGCAGCGCTCCAGCACGACGCGCATCTGTCGCGGCGAAGCCACCAAAAACGCGCTGTGCTGCCAGAGCCCCCGCCATTGCTCATCCCTCTCTGCCCGCTCAGCTCGTAGAGCGCTGGCTCGGCTTTGGCGCAATTCGAGCTGCGCCGTCAACTCGCGCAGCGCTGCCTCTTTGGCGCGTCGAGCCGCAACGCGGTCTGCCATGGCGCGGATCCTGTCCGCATAGGCGTCGCTGCGCGCGACTTGCTCAACCAGCAGTTGAACCAACACCGAGGGAGCCCCGCCCCGATCGGATGAAGCGGGTTGTTGGAACTTATGAAGCAGCTGATTCAAAGTAAGGTCGCGGCTGTCGCGCAACTGACGCAACTGGTCCTCGCTCGGAATGTCCTCGCGCTCGTTCATGTCGCGCAACTCTTGCTCCAGGCCCACCTGCCGTTCTTGCAGGCGTTCGATTTCAGTGGAAAGCGGGATGAGCTGTTGTTCCAGCGCATCCAAATTGGATTCGAATTCCGCTATCGTCTCGGGCGCTACTGGCCGTCCTGCTCCCCACCACTCGTCACGGGTGCTGGGCTCGTGCCCCGCAACTGCCTCATCACTGGCAGGCCGTTTGAACGGTTGTAAGGACTGATTGAGGGATTGCAAGCGTTCATTTGATCCAGTCAGCCTCGCCTTGGCCTGATCGAGCTGAAGCTCGAGCTCACTGTACTTTTGAGCACGCACCAAAGCGCGTTCCAGTGCGCGAGTGTCGGTCTGGGGGGCCTGCTTGCCGAGTTCACCTTTCAACCGCAGTACCGCCGTCTCGGCGCGCTTGAGCTTGACCGCGTTGGCTGCCAGCTTCGTGTCGTACTGTGTCTTTTCGCGCGCCAAACGCCGAATCCGGGATTCCTCGTCCCGGCTGAGGCGCATCTCGTCCAGATGCTCCAAAGATGGAGCCCGACCGAGGCGCCGCAGTTGTCGGTCCACCTCGGCGTGCAGCACTCGAAGCTCGGTTTCGCGTTTGGGCAGGTCCACCCTCGCCTTGCGGTAGCCCCCCAAGCGGTTCGCGAGCTCCTCCATCTGCTCAGGCGCGATGCCCAAAAGTTTCTGATCCACCTGAAGGGCGTCGAGTCGCTGCTGAACCCGCGCCACGTCGCGGGCGACGTGCTGCTGAATGGTACGCGCTTCCTGCGACAGCTTCACGGCTTGCTGCCTTTGTTGTTCCGCGTCAGCGGGCAAGACCGGAAGCTCACCCAAAGCGTCGAATTGCTGCAGGTAGCTTCGCCGTTGCGCCACGAGTGGCAGAACACGCAGGCGCCGCTCCAGTTCGCCTTTGCGCTGCGTCAAACTCCGTCTTCGCTCCCTCAGTGCCGAAAGCTGCTCTTGCAGCGCTTGAAGCTCAGCCTCAGCCCTGACGTAGCCGGCGGCGGAGGTGGAGTTTTCTTGCACGAGCTCACGAGCCTGACGCAGCTGAGCGATCTCTTGGTTGATACGCTTGCTGCGCCCTTTGCTGGTGAAGATCTCGTCGGCATGGGCTCGGAAGCGGGCCAGCATGCGGCGCACCGAGTTCGAGCCCAAACCAGCGCCGAACAATGTCTCACCGACCTTCCCCTCAAGCGCTAGCAGGGCGTGTGCTCCCTGCCGCAGCGACTCATGGTCCAAACCGAACATGCTATTGAACAATGCTTCGTCCACGCCGCCGAGAAATGGCCGTAGCACGGACTCGGGCAAGGCATCGCCGAGCGGACTCAGAAGGGTATTCTTGCGGCCCTTACGCCGGACCATTTCCAGTCGTTCACCGTCACTCAGCAACGTGCCGCTGATGCGCACATCCTTGCCTTCGAACAGAAACGTATCCTGGCTCTGCTGCGGCACACCGTAGAGTAAGGCGCGGATAGCGCGCAAAGCGGTGCTCTTTCCCGCTTCGTTAGCCCCATAGATCACCTGCAAGCCAGATCCGGCGTGGGATAGATCCAAATGGTGGTCGCGAAAGTGGCCGAATGCGACGAGGCCAAGCTGCTCCAACCTCACTCGTCGCTCCCGTCGTCCAGCAACTCGTTGAGCAAGAGTTCCTCCACGTCATCGAGCACTTCGAGCAAAACGTCGGGCTCGTCGAGCTTCACGCCGTCGGCACCTTGTCTCACCTCGACGGGCAGGCGGTGGCGCAACTCCTCGAAGTGGACGAGCCACTCGGCGCGCAAAGGAGCCTGAGCACGTAGTTGGCTCAAGGTTCGAGCCACCTGCCCCAACGCGTCGCCACGCGCCTGCAACGCCTCCAGGCTAGTGTGCTGCCGCGTATGAATGCGCACTTGCTCGACCCACACCCCTGAAAGCTCGAGCGCGCGAGCGCGTATCTCCGCCTCCCACCGCTCAGGGTCACGATGCAGAGTGCGCTGGCCGGCACTCGAGCCCTGGATCTCGATCCGCGCCACCAAAGCGCGGCCGTCAACCTCCGACCACGCGCGATACAACGCGTCATGCACCTGATCCACCACTTGTTCAGGAGTCTGAGCCGCTTGAGCCGCCACGATCAAGCGCTCGAAGCGCACCACGTCGAGGGTGCGGTGCTCGACCGACTCAATCGCTCCCCCTTCGAAGCTGATCAATGTCGCTCCCTTGGGACCGGTCTCTTTGATGTGGCGGCCCTGCAGGTTGCCAGGAAATACCACCCATGGTGCCTGACTCAGAACCTCACGCGCATGCACGTGACCCAAAGCCCAGTACTCGTAGCCCTTCGACAGGAGTGTTTCGAGTCTACAGGGGGCGTAGGGCTCGTGGCCCGGTCTACCGGTCAAGCACGTGTGCAGCACGCCGATATTCAAGTAGCCGGCAAGAGCGGGCGGATAGTGCACGGCAAGGTCGCGCTGCTCCGCGCGATCGGCGTAGCTTTGGCCGTGCACGCAAAGCCCCGCGTCGTCGAAGGTGAACGTTTGCGGCTCCACCGAGGACAGCTCGAAGACGTTGTCCGGTAACGCCAGCTGGCGGCTTATCTGACTAGCTGCGTCGTGGTTGCCCCGTAGGGTGACCACGGGAATGGACGCCGCGCGCAAGCGCTGCATCTGGGCCAAGAAGAACAAACCCGTCGAATAGTCTTTCCAATCGCCGTCGAACAGATCGCCCGCCAGCACGAGCAGTTGCACGCGCTCGTCCAAGCATAGGTCGACCAGATTCACTAGAGCCCGCCGCGTTGCCTGGCGGATGCGCTCCACAGGAGCTCCCTCGTAGCGCTCGAGCCCTCGCAAGGGGCTATCGATGTGTAGATCCGCTGCGTGGACGAACTTCACTTCTCTCCTGGGGCGCTGCCTCGCGAAATACGACGGCAATCAGGGGATCGCAACGCCAGCGACACCGACCGCGGAATGCCACAGCTCGCGCGAAGCCGTCGCAGAAAAAAGCGCTCGAAACAGCTGTCGTCACGTCGGCTGCCCGTCCCAGGTCGCGGGCGGCGGTGGGTCGAAGGCGGCCGCCCCGTGCTTTGGCTGGTCAGTAGATGCTCCTCCTCGCGCCGTTTCCGCTACCCTGGGACGGTCATGAACACGCCGACGTCGAAAGGCGCAGCCCCCACGGCGACCTTGGAAGAGAGGTCGCACACCCTGTCGTCGCTGGGGCTCATCGCGGAACACTTGAGCGAGCCTCTTTTCGTCAAAGACCAGGCGCAAAAGTTCGTCCTCGTCAACGAGGCGTTCTGTGATCTCGTGAGACTTCAGCGCCACCTCCTGCTCGGCCATCGAGAATCGAATACCAGCGATGCAGACCACGGGTCACAAGCCGAGGTGGCGGTTTTCGACGGAGCGCCCGTGGTCCGCGTCGAAAGGGCGTTCCTGACCGGGGACGGTGCTCTCATCACGTGTGCGACCACGCATCTTCCGCTCCGCGACGAGCAAGGTTCGGTGAGCCATGTCGTGGCCGTGCTCCGTTCCTCTCCTGCGCCGAGCAGCACGGCCGGCCGCGCAAGCCGATCTCACGACGATCGGGCCCGGGCACGCAAGGCGCTTCAGCAGGATCTTTTGCGGCGCGAACGCTTGATGGTGCTGGGTCAGCTGGCCGCTGGTCTGGCCCACCAGATCCGCAATCCGCTCGCGGAAATCACGCTGTCTCTGGCCCTCACGCGTAAGCACCTCCCTGCCGACCGAGAGATCCTTCACAAGACTTTGCAGTTCGCCGATGAGGGTGTGCTGGAGGCAAACCGCGTGATCACCGGACTGTTGCAATTCGCCCAGATCCGCGATCCGAAGCCAATGGCCATACCTTTGCATGACGTCGTTGGCGCCGCATTGGAAGAAGAGCGTCCTCCAGCCGACGTGACCGTCAGCGTCGACGTGCCAGATGTCGATCTGTTCGTGGACCCTCAGCAAGTCCGTGACGCCTTGCGCAAGGTCATTCGCAACGCCTATGAGGCTATGAATGGGGGAGGTGAACTCTCACTCAGTGCCCCAGCAACCGAAGGTGCCGGATTGCTCGAACTCAGGATCCGAGATAGCGGAGTGGGTATCGCGGAACAACATCGAGCACTCTTGTTCGAGCCCATGATCACCAGCAAGCCGCTCGGGCTCGGGCTCGGCTTGGCAACGGCACAAGCACTCGTTACGCACCAAGGGGGAACTTTGGAATGCGTTCCGATGGCCTCTGGCGCGTGCTTCTCGATGAAGTTGCCCTTGGCTGCGCCAACATCGGAGCCTGTTCCGACCACGGCCGGCCGTAAACCTCAACCATGACACGACCCCCAGACTGAAAAGGACTTTATGCTGATCGACGAAATCAAAGCCGCCATGTTCAAGGCCATGAAGGCAGGCAACATCGTAGAAAAGGAAGTGCTCCGCACGGCGTTGGGCGAAGCCACGGCAACCGGTGAGACCCCGGATGACGCACGCATGTCGGCGGTCTTGCGCAAGCTGGTGAAAAGCAACGAAGAGACGTTGGCTGCTGCGAGCAACGAGGAAGCGCGGGCGCGTTTGGTGCAGGAACTGAACGTCCTGCGCACTTTCCTGCCGCAAACGTGGACCGTTGAGCAGATCGAAGCAGCACTCGGGCCCGTGGCTGAAGCCATTCGCTCGGCTCCAGGTGATGGTCCAGCCACAGGGATCGCGATGAAGCAACTGAAGTCCCAGGGCGCAGTGGTGGAAGGAAAGGACGTGGCCTCCGCGGTTCGATCCTTTCGCAGCGACTCTTGACTAGGTGGCTGTCGAGGTGCCGGCGCGTGGTGGCGTCGCCTCAAAAACCCAGCAGTTGAATTCCCAGACCGCTCAGACCGACGCTGACGCCTGCGATCCAATTGAGATGACGCTCGAAGCGGGTGGTCCACTCCGTTCTGAGTCCGACATAGCCAATCGCCACCAACGCGAGCATGGTCAACAAGGTTGCGCCCCCAAAGGCTGCGGCGACGAGCATGGACGCGGCCGCGCTACCGCTCAAAGCCGGCGCGGTCATCAGTGGCAGCAAGGCCTCACACGGCCCGACCAAGAATATGACCAGGAGGGCCAAAGCGACGCGACCGCTGTACGCGGAGCCTTGGTCCACTGCGCCGGTTTGCACCCCGCGCTCACCCGAGCTCTCGTGGGCGTGTTCGTGCATCACTTGCGCCGTCGGCGCGCGCACGACGTGGGCATGATCGTGCCGGTGCACGGTCCCATCGGCGTGTACGTGCAGGTGGCGATGGGCGCTTCCCCTCCGCATGCGCCAAAACGAGAGCAGGGCGTAGCCGAAGCCGAACGCCACGAGCAGCCACGCCGCTAAGTTACCTCTCGATTCCTCGAACCCGTGCAGTGATCCAAGTGCAAACACAACCCCCACGCCGAGCAAGCCGACGAGCACGGAGCTCATGACATGAGCGATACCGCACACGGATGTGATGCCTAGGGTCTTAGCCAGCGACCAACCTCGAGCGCGACCGATTAAGACGAAAGGTAAGCTGTGGTCGATGCCAATCGCCGTGTGGGTAACACCCAACACCACTGCCGTTCCCAGGAGCAAACTCAATTCAGGAGTCATGTTCGGATCCGTTTTGGACGGCTAGCAGCGTCGCACGAGCAATGTTTACGGCACGTTTCGCGACGCTGCGTCTTCGTGCTGGTCCGGTTCTCGCCTCAAACAGACGCCGCGTTCGGCGTTCGTTCGCGCACCTGTGGCAGCAGCGCTGCGAGGGCTTCGTCCAACTTTTCGGGTGCGGTGCCTCCCGCCTGCGCCATGTCTGGTCGTCCTCCCCCGCTACCGTCGACGATGGCAGCGATGGGACGGATCAGCTGTCCCGCATTGAACTGTCCGCCAATGTCTTTGCTCACGGTCAGTACGAGCTGGGCCTTGCTCTCGACCACGCTGCCGACGAGTACGATGGCGCGTCCGAGCTTATCGCGCAGCTGCTCGGCCAGCTCCCGCAGGGCTGCGCGATCGGGAGTATCTGTCCGCACCGCGAGCACCGAAACACCTGACACGACCGTAGCCTTGGAGAGCCAGGTCTCCAACCCCCCGCCCTGCCCCGTCAGCAACTTACGCTGCAGGTCAGTGACTTGCTTTTCGAGCGCCTTCTCGTGAGACAGCAGTCGCTCGATCCGCGCAGGAAGCTCGTCGGGTGACGTCTTGAGCAAGCTCGCTGAACGTTCGACGGTGCGCTCGAGATTGATGACGTATTGCAGGGCTCCATGCCCCGAGATGGCAGTGATGCGCCTCACGCCAGCGGCGATCCCCTGCTCACCCATGATTTTGAGCAACCCTATTTCACCCGTGGCACTGACGTGTGTTCCCCCGCAAAGCTCGACCGACTCGTGCATGGACAACACCCGAACGCGTTCCCCATACTTTTCGCCAAATAGCATCATGGCGCCGCGCCCTTTAGCCTCTTCGATGCCTAGCTCCGCGATTTCCACGGGCACGTTGCGGAGAATGCGGTCGTTGACCAGATCCTCGATCTGACGCAGTTGTTCCGCTTGCAGGGGCTGCCCGTGGGTGAAGTCGAAACGCAGACGCTCCGGACCGACGAGCGAACCCTTCTGCTGGGCATGGGAACCGAGGACTTTACGCAAAGCCCAATGCAAGAGGTGAGTCGCTGAATGGTTGCGGCGGGTCGAGTTGCGCCGCTCGACGTCGAAAGCCAAGTCCAACGTTTGCCCAACCTGCAGGCGACCCCGCTCGAGCGTGCCCTGGTGCACCCACAGGCCATCGATGGGTTTGCGCGTGTCGCCGACGGCAAAGCGGACTTCGCCATCCTCCGAAGTGACGTAGCCGGCGTCGCCCACCTGCCCGCCGGATTCTGCGTAGAAGGGTGTTCGGTCGAACACCAATTCCAAGGTTCGGTCCTGGTAGTCGTCGGCCGCTGCGGCGTCGACGCTGGCCGAATCCACGATGATAGCCAACAGCGTGGCTTGGCTTTGCTGCTCTTCGTAACCCGTGAAAGTGACACGGTGATCGGGTAGTAGAGTTAATGTCTCACGGTAGACCTGTTCGATGGCACTTCCGACGCCTTTGAACTCCGACCGTTCTCTGGCTTCGGCCAACGCTTGATCATAGGCTTCCGTGTCCACTTCATAGCCACGCTCGCCACAGATGACCTGGGTCAAGTCCAATGGAAACCCGTAGGTGTCATACAACTTGAACGCAGCTCTCCCGTTCAAGACACGCTCCTGCGTTTGGCTCATGTGGGCAAACTGCTCGTCGAGCATCGAAAGTCCGCGCTCGATGGTGCGCCGGAAGCGCTGTTCTTCCTGCTCGGTCACCGCGGCAATGTGATCTGCCTTCTCCACCAGTTCGGGATACTGGCTTCCCATCAGGTTCACGACTTCGAGCGCCACCTCGTGGAGAAACGGACGCGCGATGCCCAAGCGATGACCGTGGCGGATCGCGCGGCGCATGACCCGGCGCAACACGTACTCGCGGCCATTCGAGTCGGGCATGATCCCTTCGGACAGCAGAATGGCGGTCAAGCGTGAGTGGTCGGCAATGACGCGCATACTGACGTCGTCGTGGGCCATGCTCCCCCCGTACTTCTTCCCACTGATGACAGCTGTCTTGTCCACCAGAGCGCGCAGCAGATCGGTGTCGTAGTTGCTCGTCTTACCTTGCAAGGCCGAGAGCAGACGCTCGAACCCAAGCCCTGTGTCGATGCTCGGCGCCGGCAGCGGGTTGAAGGTTCCTGCGGCATCACGTTCGAACTGCATGAACACGAGGTTCCAAAACTCCAGCCAGCCGATGCCTTCCGGAGTCTGGCCGTCGCACAGCTTGGATGGATCGGGCGCAGGACCGTGATAGAAGTATATCTCGCTACACGGGCCACACGGACCGGTGTCGCCCATTTGCCAAAAGTTGTCGTCCATCCCCAGGCCAATGATGCGGTCGCTGGAAAGGCCGCTAACCTTTCGCCACAACTGTTGCGCCTCGAGGTCGGCCGGCACGCCTTCGGCTCCGGCAAAGTAGGTGACGGCGAGCCGCTCTTTCGGGAGACCCAATTCACGGATGAACTCCCACGCATAAACGATAGCTTCCTCTTTGAAGTAGTCACCAAAGCTGAAGTTGCCCAGCATCTCGAAAAAGGTGTGATGCCGCGGCGACGGCCCCACGCTCTCGAGGTCGTTGTGCTTACCGCTGATGCGAATGCACTTTTGGCTCGACGTGGCGCGCGTATAGGCCCGTTTCTCTTTGCCCGTGAACACGTCCTTGAACTGGACCATTCCCGCGTTAGCGAACATCAACGTCGGATCGCTGGGCGGCACGGCCGGGCCGCTCGGAACCACCTCGTGGCCTCGGGCACCAAAGAAATTGAGAAAGCTGGATCGAACGTCGTTGGCAGAGCTGCTCATCACGCCCACCTCCTAGCACAACAGACACGGCAACACCGCGCCTGAAAACACCGACATCAGCGCCGCAACCTCGGCGCGCAACGGGCTCGAGCAGGAATTGGCAGAGTCGTGCGTAGCGAGCGTGCGCGCCGAACGCAGGGGATCCAGCATCGGAGCAAAACAGTTTTGGCCAAACGGCGCGGCCCGGGCTACGCCATGAGATCCGTGCGCTCCGACCTCATCGATCCGACTCCCTTGGCAGACCCTCCCTATCAAGTGGTGCCGCTCGAAATCGGCCAAGCCGTACGAGACGCCACGAGTCTGCTCCATTCCGCCGACCAGGTCGCCGAGGAACCGGAGGCATGGCTGCCTTTGAGTCCGCAACTAGGCTTGTGCGCGACGAATCGTACGGCCCACGTGGTCGAGCTACAACGGGGAGAGGTAATTCGCACCTACCCGGTCTCCAGTCGCTTGCACGTGTCGCTGCGACCTGGCCGCCTGCTCGTTCAGCTCGAACTGGGCGAGCACACGGTGTCTGTGAAGAAGCGGGTCGCGCGCGCTGCTCTGCAACTGTTGGGTCTAGCAGAGCTAGGGCGCGCCTCTGCGTCGACGCTTCATGTCAGCCGTTGGCTCAGCACCGGAACTGAATTCGAAACCTCTCTACTCGCCGCCACTCTGGCGCCGGAAGAACTGCCTTTGGCCTTCTTTCCCCTCGACTTGGTTCTGGAGGTCCAGAGCCGTTGGCTCGGGACTGCCCCCGCGCGCGCTTACCTGCTGATGACCGACTCCCGGAACCTGCTCGTCGCCGCATCCATCGTCGGTGACCAGTATTTCCCTGCGGGAAAAGACACGCCCGGGGAGCTCGTGAACTCAGCCCAAATGCGCATCCTCGGTGACGGGCGGGTTCAGCTCAACGACCACGTCTGGAAAGAACGCCGTGCGAGTCGCATCGCCAAGCTCATCCAATGCAGCAGGGTCGTCGGGATCGAGCGCGTGCTCGAGGTGGCTCGGCACGTGTATCGCGACAGGAACGAAAAGGCGCCGCATGCTCCGACACATCAGAAAGCCAATGACGTGTCGTGGGTTTTGGAAGCTCTTGGTCGCGCCACGGAAGGCGCTCGGTCCTGTCAAGCCTCCCGCATCGTTGGTGCCTGCATTAGACGCCAGCCCACCGGTAACCCTACGCAAACCCCATTGTGGACGGGCGGTGAGGCACCGCCCTGGAAGAGCGAACCCTGCACGACGAACGTGGCGGAACTTTGGGAGTCATTTGCGTTCGATCTCACGGTGGGACATTGGCTACTCGATGAGTTCGAGCCTTTGCAGACGTGGCACGCAGCAGCGCTCGAGCTCAGCCAGGCCGTGTGGCGGAGGCGTACGATGAAGACCACGGGCGCGGCACGGGTGGAGGCAGATCTCGACCACGCTGAATACTGCATCCGTCTGGGAGCTCCCGAGCGTGTGGCCTCGCTTTTGGCCGACAGTCGGCAGCTCCTGCCTCCGTTGTCTTTGGGCGACCTCGACCTGCCCAGCTTTGCCCCGGCCTCCCCGTACCGAGAAGTGCGCAAGCGGCTGGAACGCGCTCTCATCGAACTGCGTCAGGGTAATCCCAAGGCCCAGACAGCCGCGCGGCTGCGCCTCGTCTGGCTCGATCCGTTGGATGTGGACGTGCTGCGGGAGGCCAGTCAGTGTCCGGCCTCGATCGGCGAGCGCGCCCAACTGGCCGCTCGCCTGCTGAGCGGTCCTTTGGTTCGGGGCAACGGCAATGGCAGCACCAA
>CAZNZA010000011.1:12586-18957 GCA_964577325.1 uncultured Polyangiaceae bacterium | reverse complement strand
CCGCTCGCCTGCTGAGCGGTCCTTTGGTTCGGGGCAACGGCAATGGCAGCACCAACCCTCCCGCAAGCAACTCCCAGACGGCGCGTGCGCTCGACGAAAGCCGGATGGAGGATCAGTTGCGACATCCCCTGTCCAATTACAAGCCGGGCTTACTCGACCGCTTCAAAAGCGCCGTGGCTCAGGTGCGCACGCCAGACTTCGCCACGCTCAAGTTGTACTGCGAGCGGGTGGTCGCCGCCGACTCTCCGCTGTTGTCCGTCGTAGATGAAGCGGCAACGCTGCTGGGCCTGGGCCACGTCGACGTCTACATCTCACGCGGCCACGATGACGTGGGCGTGCGGGCTTTCCGCGAACGCAACATCATCCTACTGTTAGGAGGTCAGCACGTGGAAAGCGAGTCGCGTCACTACCTCACCCCCACCGAACTTCGTTTTTGCATCGCTTCGGAGCTCGGCCACATTCGCTTCGGCCACCGCCGCGTGTCTCCCCAGGACGTGCTGCGAGGGGCGCTTCAAAAGGGGAAGCAAGGCGTCGACGTTGCATTGAGCGTGCTGCCGGTGCTCGGCGGCCTGCGCTTGACCAACCGTTTGGGCATGGTGACCGCTAAGCTGAGCCTGCCGCAGATCCACAAGGCAGTGCGTACGGCGCGCACCCTTTCACAAGCCGTAGACTCCGCCATGCCGCCTAAGCAGCAGGCGCACATGGACATGAGCCAAGCCAACGAGGACCTGCTCGAAGCCCACCGGCTCGCGCAACTGTCCGCGGACCGGGCGGGACTGGTGTGCTGCGGAGATCTGGTGGCGGCGGTGTTGTCGCTACTCAAAGGGCGCACGGACTACGTGCGCGTGGCTTCGCAGGTCGCTGAGCTCGGCCTGTTGCGCGCCATCGAGCAGCAAGAGTCCAGCAACGCGTCGGCATTTGCTGACCTCCGCTTGCGCGTCGGAAGCCTGATTTCGTTCTACGTCTCGGACGAGTACGAACAGCTGCGACGCCTGGCTTATCCAAGCGTCGGTCCGCGAGTGGAAGCTCCACACTGACAACTGGAAGTTTACAGGCGCCGTGATTCAGAAGGGTGGCGGTTCTGGGCGATCCTTGGCGACCATGATGGCAGCTTCTAGGGCGTCCGCGGAAAGCTCACAATCGTTGTGGCGCAAAGAGCGCTGAAGGACAGTCAGCGCCCGCATGTCGCCGTTCAACTGGGCGCGCGGCAGGATCTCCGCATAGTCGTCGCAGCTTATCGCCTCGCGCCAATCCAAGACGAAGGCCAGGGCGGGACTGGCAGCTTCTCGGACGGACTTGCTGTACACCAGCTTCTTGGCAAGGCGTGTCAGGGGCGTCACCTCCTTTGACTCGACCCAAAAGCGGTACAGCAGGTCGGCGCCTTTGCTGCCGAGAAAGTCCGCTGCAACGTGGAGCGCGAGTTCGGTGGAGTCCGGCTTACGCGTCGCCTCCCACACGTCGCGCCTCAAAACTGGATCTTCCCCCAGAGTGGCGTCTTTCTCCAAAGCAGCGCGGTAGGCACGCATGGCTGGGCCGTAGCGCTCCAGTTTTACGCGACCGCGGGCCATGGCCAGCCATTCCCGTGTACTGAGGCTGTGGGCGGGGCGCGCTTCAATCTGTTCGAGGGCCTTGGGATCGCCAAGAAAGACGCGGCCAAGCAGTTTCGCCTCCTCGGGGTCGATGGTCGTGCTGCTCCGTCCGGCATCCCGTTCGACAGCTACAGCGGGCAGCGGCACCTCGTCGACGACGGGTTTCGTTACAACCTCATCCGCACCGGATGCAAGCAGGAGCACCAGAACGAATCCGAGTCCGCCCAACACTGCCCCAAAAGCCGCCAGGCGCCAGGCTGGAACGCTGGCTCCCGCTAGATATACAGCACGACCGAGCGGTCCCGCGTCCAGACGCTGGACCCACGTGATCCGCGGATAGCTCTGGATCGACACCAGTCGTGTCCTAGTCCTGCCCTGTGCAAGCTGAACGTCGCCTCCGAGCAAAGCAACGACGCGCTGCACGACTTCGTTGGCCGAGCCGATGCGATCCTGCGGTTCCTTGCTCAACAGCTCGCTGACTAGCTGCCTTACCGACAACGGAATGCTGCTCGGGAGCGGCGCAGGCGTCTGGGTGATCTGCATCATCAAGACGGCGTGAACCTCGTCCCCGCTAAAAGGCGGATTGCCGCTGAGCATCTCGTACATGAGCACGCCGAGCGAGTACAAGTCCCCTCGATGGTCCACGGTCTGGCCTGCAGCTTGTTCGGGAGACATGTATTCCGGGGTTCCGAACACCGTTCCCATCTTGGTTATTGGCCGATCGGAGTGCTCCCGATCGCGCAGCGTGACTTTGGCGATACCGAAGTCGAGCACCTTCACGAGCTCTGGCTCGCCGCTCCGCTCGACGAGCATGACGTTGTCCGGCTTCAGATCCCGGTGCACGATGTTCTGTTGGTGAGCCGCGTCGAGCGCTTCAGCAACCTGTCCGGCGATGGTGAGCACTCGCTCCACCGGCAGCGCCCCCTCTTCCAGCACGTCACCCAGGGAGCGGCCTTCGACATACTCCAAGACTAAATAGAAGGCGCCATCCTCCAGGCGTCCGAAGTCTCTGGCTTGGACCACGTTGGGATGCTCGATACGGCCAGCGGCTATGGCTTCACGTTCGAAGCGCGCAACCACTTCAGGCAGCGCCGTCATCTCTCGGTGCAACACCTTGAGGGCCACCGTCTTCTTCATGTGCACGTGCTCGGCGCGGTACACCGCACCCATGCCGCCGACCCCGATCTTCTGCGTCACCCTGTAGCGCTCACCCACTACCGCGCCTATCAGAGGATCCACCTCGTCTCTCGGCGGAGCCAAGCTTTCCCCGGCCTCTCGCGCAGCTTCTCCGGCACGCTCTGAGGCGGGGGTATCGGCTTCGTCGGGAGGCACGGCGTTGGTCACTCAGCTATCATGGCAGTGCCGGCCGCGCATGTATCTCCTGCGCTGTCTGTCCGCCTGGCCGTTCACCCTTCGAGCAGTTGCGTATACAGCGCCTCGTAGCGCGCAGCGACGCTCGAGGCGTCAAAATCGGTTGCCATCTGCTGCCGTTGGCCGGCGGCGACCTGAGTCCGTCGGCTGTCGGAATGCAAGAGCTCGCTGATAGCGGTCACCCAGGCAGCGCTATCCGAGGCTGGCACCTGGATAGCCTCGGACAATTCCGATACGGGGCCCTCGGTCGGTACGACCAGCGAAACGCCGAGCTGCATGGCCTCCAATAGCGCAATGGGGATGTCGACTTTCGCGTACAGGTCCTCCACGGGAAAGACCACCACCTTCGTCAGCGCATAAAGGGCGCACAAGCTCGGCACCTCTCCTACGAAGCGGGTGGACTCTGGGTTTAGGCGAGCCAACAATCGTGCCTCGGCTTCAACCGCTGCCTGCGTTTTTCGGCGGCACGCAAAGACGACCAAGGCATTGGGTCGCTGCTTGACCAAAGACTCGACCACGGCAGCCACGCGCTCTGCTCCTTGGCTGAACTCTAAATCCCCCGGGTAAACCACCACCTCGTGGCGAGCTTCGAGCCGCAGCAACTGTCTCACGTGTGCGAGCTCTTGCGTGGTCGGCTCGGCAAGGGGACCGACCGGAGGGCGAATTACCTCGATGCGCTGCGCTCCTCGGGCGTGTTGCCGGATCCGATTAGCAGTCCAGTGGCTTTGAGCAACGACGACATCTCCGAACAACAGTCGATCGACATCGGCGAAATTTCGCGGCGGAGAGGCTATCGTTTGCACCGACGGGCGACGACGCACACGACGCACAGCCTGGATCACGCGACAGCTGCGCGCGTTCGGCGCGAACACGAAGTGCCAAACGTCGCCGGCATCTCCCGTCAGGAGGCGCAAGAGTGGCCGGATGTTCTGCACCATGCCCGGCGCGAACGTGCCCCGACGGGCGTACAAGGCATCCACTTGCACGTGCGACTCGAAACCAACCCGGTCCTCGGTACCCATGACCTGGGGACGAAATCGGGTGAGGTGATTGGCGAGTTCTCGCACCAGCACCTGACTTCCGTCATGGAAAGGGCGCGCCACCGGTTTGGATACAAACAGCACGCGCGGCAGGGCGGGTTTAGGGTACACGCCGGGCATCTAGTGGCTAATCCAAGTCCTCGACTTCACCTTCGGGGCATCCGTCCTCGTCCTCGACCCCGTTGAAGTCTTCTGGCTGGTCGACGCACTCATCTCGATCGTCCGGGATGGTGTCGCCATCGTTGTCGAGGTCCGGACAGCCATCCGTATCTTCAAAGCCGTCGGTGTCCTCGGCTTCGTGCGGGCACTTATCCTCGGTGTCCGGGACGCCATCGCCGTCGCTGTCCTTCACATCGGGGCATCCGTCGGCGTCTTCGAACCCGTTGATGTTTTCCGGCTCGTTGGGACAGCGGTCTTGAGTGTCGATGATGCCGTCCTTGTCGTTGTCCAAGTCGGGACAGCCGTCCAAGTCTTCGAACCCATCCAAGTCTTCCGGGTCCATCGGGCACTGGTCGGTGTCGTCGGGAATGGCGTCGCCGTCGTTGTCGAGGTCGGGGCAACCGTCGTGGTCTTCGAAACCGTCGAAGTCTTCGGCGGCTGACGGACACAGGTCAGCGGGGGGCAAAATCCCATCTCCGTCTTCGTCGCGTTGTTCATGGGTGTAACTCACCCCGAGGAAGCCGCGGACTACGGGTACGCCAATGGCGCCTTGAATGATACCCGGGCCCCCTCCCAGAGTGACGGCCCAAGGCGACATCATGGGCTGGAACTGGGCAGCCACGGCGACTTCAGCGCTGGTCGTGCCCGGTTGCCCATCTAACTGGCTGGTGCCGAAGGCGTCCGCGAGCAGCCGTATAGTAGGCGTTAGGGAAACGCCTGCAGCAACGCTGAACAACGCTTCACTGCCGAGATCCGAAACTATTTTGGCCTTGCCTTGATAGCGATAACCCAGGTTGACCGCGTAGGAAAACGGGCCGCTCAAGCCGTCGACGATGAAGCGACCACCAGCCGTGAGCGTTTCACTGCCAATGAAAGCATCTTCGGCCATGGCCCGCCCCAGCGGCGCGCTGACGAACACCGCCGCGCCCAGGGCAATTGGCGTTTCACGGCTGCCGTAGAACCTGAACTTAGCTTCGACCTCGGGATCGGAAATGGCGAAGTCTTCAATGCCGGCAATTCCCTCGTCGGCGTTACGTTGAGGCAATCCCTCCAGAGTCATGCCTTGGCCGTAGGCATACGTCAGGGGGACACGCAAACTCAGTTGAATATCGGGAATGGGCGTGTAGGCGGCCATCAAGTCCAGCGTTCCCAACCCCTGCACGGCCCGGGTGCGACAATCCTGCCGCTCCTGGCACACGTCGCCTGCGAGCTCGACCACCAATGGCTCGTAGGCCACATGCCCAAGAGCACTCAGGCTAAAGGCGTGCTCGCCGTCGGTGCGCACCGTGCGGGTGGACAGGAAGTTGCGAGGGCCAGGTGCGGGACGAAAACGCTGCAGATTGAACTGCCCCGAGCGCTGCCCTTCGATGTTCGGATTGTCCAGCCCGGATTGGGCCCAAGCCAACGGTTGCCCAAACGGGCTAGCCATGCCGCCTGCCATGCCGCTGGCCATGCCCAACGTCAGCAAAACCAACCGCCGCCTCCCCACGCGTGGAGTGCCGGCAGCTTCGCGCTTCTCATTCCCGTCCCTTAGTTGCATCGTCATTCGCTCTCGCATGATCGCACTTAGCAATCGGCACGCCTCGATCCCGGTTGCCAAGCAGCCCGTCTAGCAGACTTCCACACCGGCCCGTGGCTCCACAATCCACATTTTTTCTTGGAGCTACTAAGGCATAGGCCCGGGGAAGCGAAGGAAATTGCGCTTTTTGGCCACCGCGCCGATAGTGGGAGTGCGGCCGCGGCGTCGCCGCACCAGTGATGCGTTGACAGCTTTTGAATCCACGTGCGACACCACCCGCCAATTTCGACCGCGCCGCTTGCGCGAAGAGAAGACAGCGAATGCAAAAAGTGAGCATCCCGGGCCGAGAGTACGGGACCTATGAATTGGGCGGGTCCGACATGAACGATGGACTTTCGTCCTCTGCCTTGCCGCGACCCCTGTATGTCTGCGCGTTGGCGGCGGTGATGGCCCTGAGTATACCCCAGCAGGCCCGCGCACAGGCGACCCCTCCTGCGGGTACGGCTTCACCCCCGACTGCCTCTACCGCGCCGGCTAGCACCCAAGCGCCGGCTAGCACCCAAGCGCCCGCTGCAGCGCCAGCGCCCACGGGTACGACGCGTCCGGGTACGGCCCCCACACCTCCAACCGCGCCCACGCAGCCCTCCTCCCCCGCTGTTGCCAACGACCGCGCCCCGGAGAGCCAGGAGAGTA
>CAZNZA010000011.1:0-12486 GCA_964577325.1 uncultured Polyangiaceae bacterium | reverse complement strand
CAGCCCTCCTCCCCCGCTGTTGCCAACGACCGCGCCCCGGAGAGCCAGGAGAGTACCGCCGATGAGGCGGTACCCCCAAGCGAAGCGGGCGACGGCTCCCCTGCGCCATCTAGCGCTGCGGAAGAGCTGCCGGGCGCGCCGGACTCCAGCGCTTCCGATACGGAAGCTCCGGCAACGGACCCGGTACCCGCTCCGGACCCCACGCGAGATGCCCGGGAACTCGGCGTACAGGGCGCCGCCGGGCCCGAGGTGGCCGCTCAGGCGCTGGTTGTCGTGCCGCCTTCTTCCGCGACACGACAGGTGGAGGCCGCTCCCATTCCCGACGCCATTTTTGCGGAGGATTGGTGGACTCACGCCCGCCCCATCGTCGAGCTACACGGCAACCTGCGCACTCGCGCGGAACTCTTCTACAACTATTCTTTGGGGCGCGTCGATCTGCCGAGCGTTGCCATGTGGGCGCGCCCCGCCGATAATCGCTTCCTCCCCGAAGGCTCCGAAGAGATTGGCCCGCGCCTGTGCACCGGTGCGGAGACGAGCAATAATTCCGACAGCACCGATGCTCGCAACTTGTTCTGGTGCGACAACGAGACTCAGGCAGGGGCCAACCTGCGTCTGCGCCTCAATCCAGAAGTGCACGTCTCCGACAATCTGCGCATCCACGCCCAGGTTGACCTTTTCGACAACCTGGTTCTGGGCAGCACGCCCTCGGGCTATCGTTTTGCGTCGGGAACCGACGGCATGGAAGTGGTGACTCGCGGCGGCAGCGAACCTTTGGGTTTCTACGACTCGACTCAGCTTCCTCCAGATTCGAGCAGAAACAGCCTGAGCGACAGTATCGTCGTGCGGCGCGCGTGGGGTGAATACACGACCCCTTTGGGCGAACTGCGCTTCGGGCGGATGCCGAATCATTGGGGTCTGGGCATGCTGTACAATGCCGGCGATGGGCATGACGACGATTACCAGTCGACCATCGACCGCATCATGTTCACGACCGGCATCAAGCCGCTCGATCTGTTCATTTCAGCGGCGTGGGAGTTTCCCAACGAGGGGCCGTATGGGTCCGTCGATTTGCCGGGAGCCCAACCTTACGACCTGGCCGAACTGGATGACGTCAACCAGTACTCGTTCGTCTTGATGCGCAGGAAGAGTGAGCAACTGGAAAAGCAGAGCCTGAGCCGGGGCGATGTGGTGCTGAATGCCGGCGTGTACTTCACCTATCGCCAGCAAACCTTGGCCAACGACCAAGCCATCCCGGGCAGCCAAGGCGGCGCCACGCCAGACGCCGATTTGGACGAGCTCCCCAACCAGTTCGCTCGTCGCGATGCCTACGCCTACGTTCCTGACGTGTGGCTAGAGCTCAAGTACAAGAAGTTCAGCTTTGCCGTCGAGGCAGCGGCCATCCTCGGCCACATCGGGAGTGACGAAGTGGGTGCGGACAACCAAGCCGACTTTCAAGAGGACAACTCACTTTCGCTGCAGCAATTCGGCGTGGTCGCGGAGCTCGGGCAGCGCTTGGTCGAAGACCGACTACATCTAGGCTTTGGATTTGGCTGGGCTTCGGGTGACCCTGATTCTTACAACCCGGACCGTCCCGGCGCCATTGTCCCAGGACCCAACGAAACGCAAATCAACGACGACACCTTGTCGACGTTCCGTTTCCACCCGAGCTACCGCGTTGATTTGATCCTGAATCGCAACATCCTACAGCGTGTTCAAGGCACCTATTTCTTGCGCCCATCGGTGGAGTACGACTTCCTGCGGGACCCCGAGGGCCAGCGCGCGGGTGGCTCCGTACAGGCTATCTGGACGCGCGCCAGCGAGTTCGTCCAGACTCCGGGCCACGACGCCGACCTCGGACTCGAGCTCAACGCTTCGCTATACTTCCAGGCGCGGGATGGGATCCTCAACGACACACCGGAGCAGATGGGTGGCTTCTTTGCATCCATACAGTACGGCGTGCTGTTCCCCCTCAATGGTATGGGTTACCAACCCGCAGAGGTGGTCGAATTGGCGCAAGCGGGGATCAAGGGCGAGGTAACCACGGCCATGGTGCTACGCAGTTACCTCGGCATTCTGTTCTAGGCCAGCTCGCCGTGTGCATCAGTGACCTAAGGCTGCGGGCGAGGCTGCGATGCGGGCGAGGCTACGGGAGACGTGCGGCCACAGCTTCGGCGACGGCTTCGTCCAAGGCAGCGGCGTTGCCCGTCGTGAAACCCTCTTGTTGCGCCAGAATTCTGCCGTCACGACCAATCAAGACGCTGAAGGGCGCGCTGGTCTTGGGGTTGTACTGAGCCACTACCCTCGAATCGTCGTCAAGCAGAACGGGAAACTCCACCCGAAGCTTCGCGACCGTACTGCGCACGCTTGCCGCCGACTCAGGACCATCGATGGATATGCCGAGCACGATGAACCCCTGCTCTCGATACTGGTCATACAGCTTCTGAAGATGGGGCATCGCCACCAGGCACGGATCGCAGTAGGTGGCCCAGAAGTCGAGCAGGATGACACGGTTGCCAACGAGATCACTCAATCGGACGCTATCGCCCTCGAGCGTGTCTAGCTCGAAGTCCGGCGGCTGATTAACGACAGTGACGGTCTGCGGCGACGGCGAGACAGCGTCGCCCCCTGCCGCCGAAGACGAGACCTGGGGTGCGGCCGCTGGTGGAGCTGCAGCCGGAGCGCACGCAGACAAAGCGTAACAGACCGTTAGGCTGCCGAAACCACCGCACCGCCGGCGCATCGTCGATTTACCAGACATCAACGTCCGCCATCTCACGCCAAGCCCTCGGCGTCAACGCCCGCGCGCCGTCAAGAGGCGGTCGATCTGAGCGTAAATCTGCGGGTCGTAACCCGTCATGGTTGCGACAATCTGCATCGTTTTAGCGTCGATGATCATGTTCATGGGCGTAGCGTCACGGTCGAAGTACACCCCGGTCTTGAACCCCGGGTCCGTCACGAAGGGAAACCGCACGTCGTAGCGAGCGCTCCAATTCGAGAGGTCGCGAAACGTTGGGGGATTGCCGTCGTTGTCTTCGAACAAAACACCCACCACCTCCAAGCCGCGCACGGAGTAGGTGCCGTACACATCCTCGGCCGCTAAGTGCTCGTACTCCAAGCGACACACCCCACACCAGACGGTTACGGCGTTCAATAGGATGTACTCCACGCCCTTGGCCCCGTCAGGGTCGTAGAAGTCGCTCAGGCGGATGGTTTCTGCAGCAATGGCATCGTAGCCCGCCATAGCAGGGTCCCTCCACCCCATGAAGGTCAGGTCTGCGATCGTGGCTCCCGCCTGGGTGCCGAAGGGAGCGGCAGGGTACATCAGCGTTGGGATCCCCGGCGCGTCCAGCTCTCCCCCCTCGTCCGACGCTTCCCCCATCTGGGGACCGAGGTCCGCATCATCGCTTCCGTGTTCCGTCGCCGCAGGGCTGGCGATCCCGTCGGATTCGGAAGCCTCGTGCAAAGGAACTTCAGCACCGCATCCGGCAAGCCCGAATGGCACCCAGGCAAACAGTCGTGCAAATCGCAGCGTCCTTGCGCGCAGTCCGGCCGTCAGTCGTGGAACGGGCGACAGCTCGACGGCAAAGTTCGGACGACGTTCAGGCATGGCACTTCTCCATCGAGGCAGCAGACCGGGTAAGCCTAACGGTTAGCCCGGTGACGCGCAACGCGAACAACCGCCACCCGCCCTCGTCTCTCCTTGCGCAATTATCCGACTCGAGCGTTTCGAGGGCTGACTAGGCACCAAGGCGCCGCGTGCGGACAGCTTCGCTTCGGAGCAACATCGAATTCTTCACCTGCTTACGCTACACCGTCACCATGCGAACACCCGGGCCGGACTTTGGGCGCAGCAACCGTGGCTCCCCTCACCACCAGCGCCACGCGGTGCGCTGGCGGGCGCGGCCAGGCATGGCGCTGCGTACAGTGCTCGTTCTTGCGCCTTTTTGGCTCGCCAACTGCCAGCAAGATGCTTGCGGAACCGACTTCGTAATGGTCGACGGCGCGTGCATGCCGCGCTGTGATCCCGACACCTGCGGTGACGGCCTCTTTTGCGTGCGCAACGTCTGCCGTCCGCCGTGCACGGCCGGCAGCGATTGCTTAGGAGACGACACTTGCCGGGCCGTGCAAAGCGACGACGGCCGGCTCGGCAGGTACTGCTATGGCCCAGCGGTATCCGTCTCACCGTACGAAGAACGAGAGCACAGGGAGACGGAAGCCGGGACACCGCTCCCCGCAGCGTGCGACACCGACGAGGACTGCACTCGAGGCAGCGCACGCCACTGTGTGAACGACACCTGCAAAACCCTTTGTCTGCACCACGCACACTGTGAACCTTCCGGCGTGTGTACCGGCAGCGGAACAACCTCGGAGGGAACCAGTGTCGCGTTCTGTGAAAGGGACAGCTTCGAGCGGGGCACGGGTCAGTACGGCAGCCGCTGCAGCGCTCCGAACAGCTGCGATTCCGAAGCAGGTTTCGTGTGTATCTCGGCCGGAGAAGGCGACACGGATAGCTACTGCACCAAACCCGCATGTACGGAAGAGGCCGATTGTCCTAGCGGCTATACGTGTAGCGAGACGCGAGAGCCACGCTTACCTTGCAGCGCTGACTGCGGCCTACCCGCGGCGCCACCAGGCGAGGATTGCATCGCAGCGGACGAAATAGGCGCGGGCAAGATCTACCAGTGCGATTCAACAGCCGGGCTCGTGTTGCGCGTCTGCCTGCAGCGCGATTTCTGCAATGAGTGCGAAACTGACGCAGATTGCGCGGCTCGACCTGGACAGCTATGCGCCCGCGGTCCGGACGGCGCAAAACACTGCACCGTGCTTTGCTCACCGGGAGCCGGCTCCTGCCCCTGGGGCGCGTCCACGACATGTGAGGTGTTTGACGAAGAACTTGGACAACCAACCTGTGGCCATCGCTTCGGCTCCTGTCGCGGTGATGGCAGCAGTTGTACTCCGTGCACCGACGACGGCGATTGCCCCCGGGGCTTTTGCACGGGGAGCTCGTTTTCTGGAGAACGGTTCTGTTTCGACGAGGAAGCGGCATGCGTGTGCGATCCTGGCGTTGGCAATTGCAGTGGCGGCGGCTGTCCGCTCACTCCGGGCGGTCTGGAAATGAATTGCGTGCCGCGCACCACTGGCGCTCCACCGTCCGTCTGCTTCGGCGGGTTTACCAGCGGCGCGTCGCGCTTGGGGTGCTGGCTCTAGCTCGCGCGGCTCTGGCCTGCTCGCCGCCCCCCTAGCCCCGGAACTCGACTTTAACGTTGTCAGGCAGCCGCGGCATCGCTACGCCCACGACATGTCCGGACAATCTCAATCGCCCGCTCCAACGGCTCCTGCAAACAACACCAACGCCCTGCCCGGCGTGGAGCACATCGTTTTGGTGATGAGCGGAAAGGGTGGCGTCGGCAAAAGCACCGTCTGCTCCAATCTTGCTCTCGCTTTGAAGCGCAGCGGCTACAGGGTCGGCGTGTTGGATGCCGACATGTACGGCCCCAGCATTCCGACCATGTTTGGCATCCATGGCCGCCCGCGAACGGACGGTAAACGTATCGAGCCGCTCGAGCGCTTCGGCGTGAAGCTGATGAGCCTTGGATTTCTGCTGGACGATGAAAAGGCGGCCGTGGTGTGGAGAGGACCGATGTTGCACGCGGCGTTGTTGCAGTTCGTTCGCGACGTGAACTGGGGCGAGCTGGATTACTTGCTGCTCGACCTGCCACCAGGTACCGGCGACGTCGCCCTGACGCTCTCTCAAAATCTCCAAACCACCGGCGCCGTGGTCGTGACCACCCCCCAGGAGGTGGCGGTCGCGGACGTCTACAAGTCGGTGTCCATGGCCTTGAAAGTAGGCATCGAAGTTCTGGGCGTGGTCGAGAACGAAAGCTACTTCATCTGCAGCCAGTGCGACACACGACACACCTTGTTCGGGGAGGGAGGCGGAGAAAAGGTAGCGGCGTTGGCCAACGCTCCTTTGCTCGCCCAGTTGCCGATCGATGCGAGCGTGCGGCAGTGGGGTGACGCTGGTGTGCCGGTCGTGCAGGCTTCACCGGCTTCCCCTATTGCCGTCGCCTTCCAAACGCTCGCCGGGCAAGTCGCCGAACGCGCCGTGCAAGCGCGCGCACGTCAGGTTCCGCTGACGGTTGACCGCAGCGGCGGCAAGAACCGTCACTTGCCGATCACCCGTTAACGCGGATTTGTTGCTGCGTCTTCACCGCGCTCAGCAGCCAAACGTCGTTACCCGCATGGTCCAAGGTCGTGTCCAAGCACTTTTGGGCCAGAGTCGTTGGAATCTAAAGCAAGCCGAGATATAGCAGCGCTTCCCAAAGGCATCCCATGTCAGCTGAAAACACAGACGCCACCCTCGCGGCTAGCGATACCGCAAGCCCCAGCAACACCAGCAGCGAATCCACGCCGGAAACGTCACCTGCCGTATCCGGTTTGGCGGTGCCACAGGGCACCGATTCTCAGGAACCCGATGCCGGTGGTCAAGCCAATGCTGCAGCCGATGCCGCAGCGGCAGAAGCAACTGACGCAGACTCTGACGCTGGCGGCGAGGCCACAGCAGATGGCGAAGGCAAGAAGAAGCGCAAGCGTCGGCGTAAGAAGAAGAAGGAAGGCCAAGGCGCCGCGCCTTCGGAAGCTGGCGAACGCAAGCCGCGCCCCAATCCTGAACGCGCGCCGTTCAACATGGGAGAAGAGGTGTTCGGCAGGGTTACGGCCGTGTTGGACGAAGCCATCATGGTCGACTTGTCAGGTAAGGCCTTGGGCATCTTCGACCGCGCCGAGATGGAAGCGGATGACCTGGTCCCCACCGAGGGCGATCGCTTCTTGGCTAGGGTCCATCAAGACGGCGGGCGCGGTGGTCTGGTCGTATTAACCCGCAAGCCACTGCGCGAAGAAGAGGCGAAAGTAGAGGTTGAGCGCGCAGCACGCGATGGTTCTCTCGTGCGCGGCCTCATCACCGGTGTCATCAAGGGCGGGGTCGATGTAGACATCTCCGGTTTGAGGGCTTTCGCGCCAGCCTCCGGCATGGACCTCCACCCCCAGAACGCCAACTTCGCGTCTTTGGTTGGCCAGCGCATGGACTTCAAGGTGACGCAGTACGCCAACAACGGGCGCGACGTCGTTGTCACGCGGCGCCCCATGCTCGAAGCCGAAGCCCACGAGCGGCGAAAGAAGGCCCTGGAGATCCTATCGGAAGGCCAAGTTTTCCAAGGTGTCGTGCGCACGGTCGTGGAATGGGGCGCTTTCGTCGCCTTGCCCGAAGCGGAGAACCTGGAGGGCTTGGTTCATCAGACGGAAGCTTCTCACGACCCGCGAGCTCGGATGACCGAGCTGTTCAAGCACGGCGACAAGATCGAGGTTCAGATCGTCAAGATCGATGAACGGGGCAAGATCTGGCTCAGCCGCAAGGCGGTGCTACCGGACCCTTGGAAGGAAGCCCGGGAGAAGTATCCCGTGGGGGCACGTCTCACCACCACCATCTCCCACGTCGAGTCATTTGGCGCCTTCTGTCAGCTGGAGGGCATCGAGGGGCTGATCCACGCGGCCGACATGGCGCTCGACAAGGGCCAGAAGCCCGCCGACCTGTACAAGGCCGGCGCTGAGACGGAAGTAGTCGTTCATCAATTCGATCTCCGCAACCACAAGATCGCTCTGCACCCTGCCCCCCAAGGGGCCCAGGCCGACGAACCGCGTCAAAAGGTCGTCCGCAACGGCTCTGTCAAAGTCGAAGTCACGAAGGCCGAACCAGCAGGGTTGGTCGTCAGAGTCCTGGGGGTCACCGGTCGCGCCGCCCGCGGCTTCATCCCGGCTGGGCAAACGGGCACGGCTCGGGGCGCAGATCTGAGAAAGCACTTCCCCACCGGCCAACAGTTCATGGCTCATGTGTTGGATGTCGACCCGCGCCGCGGCGAAGCCAAACTGAGCATCAGCCGTTTCCACGAGAACGAAGAACGCTCGGCCCACCGCGAATACCGGAAGAAGCTTGCCGAGGAATCAAGTTTCGGAACGCTCGGCGATCTCTTGCGCAAGAGCATGGGCAAGTAGGCACCAGGGGCTCCAACGACGGTTGACAAGCTCTTATCGCTCAACCATAGTGCCGCGCCCGTCTGTAATGCCGAAGGGTTCCGGCCGGCGAGGCTGCGGCGGATTAGCTCCGACTGACATCAGCGCCATTCAGAGTTCAGGAAAAGACATGGTTTCTCCCACACAACAGACCAAGCGCCGCCGCTACAATCGCGACCGGCAACTCGCCAAAGCCAAGAAGCGCGCTACGACCCGCGCAGGCACTCCGTCCTTCCCCCTTCATCCGGAGGGATACGATCCAAACGCCGCTGACGCCAAACAGCAGAGGAACTGATCAGATATGGCCAATCACCCTTCAGCAGAAAAGCGCAACCGTCAACGTCTGGTCCGCACCGTGCGCAACCGAGCCGTGCGCACATCGCTCCGCACTCGTTTGAAAGCAGCCCGAGTTGCCATCGAAGCTGGCAGCAAGGAAGAGGCAGCTGCGGCTGCGCAGATTGCAAAAGTCGCTCTGGCCAAGGCAGCCGGTAAGGGCGTCATTCACCGCAATGCCGCAGCCCGTACCACGTCGCGCCTCGACCGCGCCCTGGCGCGATTGAGCTGACGACTGCGGTTTCGGCAGACACGCGATTTAGCACACGACAGCGATTCAGCACAGCTGCGATGCGGCAGAGACGCACAGGGGTTGTTCCCGCGCCTTTGCCGCTATAGGCCAGCCATGCTGCTCGAGGAGCCACGGACCCCGTGGCTCCTTTTTTCTTTTGCGCGCGGAAAGCTCGGCTCCCGTGACGCTTTCGGAAAACAGACCGTCAAGTGCTGCGTTGCGGCGTGTGGCCGACCCACGCTAACACTCGACGTGCGCCTATTGAGGGGGCGCCATCCGACCTAGCAGGAGGTTCCGTGACGGAGCGAGCGCATACATCGATCGATACCCTTTCGAGCGAGCAACCCACATTCGAACCGAGCGACGAGTTCAGACGACGCGCACGCGTGGGGTCGCTGAAGGAGTATGAAGCGCTCTACCGCGAGAGCCTCGACGACCCAGATACGTTCTGGAAGCGAGAAGCGGCCGATCTCACCTTCCGTACGCCGTGGTCGCGTGTTCTGGAACGCCAACCGCCATTCGCTCAGTGGTTCGTGGGCGCAACCTTGAACGTGTCGGAGAGTTGTCTCGACCGCTTCAAAGACACGCCAGTTTGGGAAAAGGACGCCCTCGTGTGGGAGTCCGAAGAGGGCTTCGTCAAGCGTCTCACCTACTCACAACTGCACGCTCGCGTGGTGCGTTTCGCTGCGGCACTGAGGCAGCTCGGGGTGAACAAGGGCGACCGGGTGGTGGTGTACATGGGTATGGTGCCCGAAGCGGTCATCGGCATGTTGGCATGCGCCCGCCTTGGAGCTCCTCACAGCGTGGTGTTCGGAGGGTTCGCCGCAGATTCGCTCCGCGATCGCATTCAGGATTGCCAGGCAAAGGTCGTGTTGACCCAAGACGCGGCTCCCCGCCGCGGTAAGGCCATTCGACTGAAGGACACGGTCGACGAAGCGCTGGCGGGCGCCCCAAGCGTCGAACACGTGGTCGTGCTACGTCGAATGGGAGCTTCTGACACGACCGCGAACGACGATCGTTATCGCGACTGGGACTCCCTCGAAGCGAATGCAGATCCTGCTTTGGGGACGGCGGAAGTCGTCGATAGTGAGCATCCCTTGTTCATTCTGTATACGTCGGGCTCCACCGGTAGGCCGAAGGGCGTATTACACACGACGGCTGGTTACTTGGTTGGGGCGCACGTCAGCACCAAGTACGTCTTCGACCTGCAACCGGACGACGTGTACTGGTGCACTGCCGACATCGGCTGGGTCACAGGCCACAGTTACATCGTGTACGGTCCCTTATCCAACGGTGCAACGTGCTTGATGTATGAAGGGGCTCCGAATCATCCGGATTGGTCGCGGTTCTGGGCGCTGATCGAGAAACATCGCGTTACGGTTCTGTACACCGCGCCAACCGCCATTCGCGCGTTCATCAAGGCCGGCAACCAGTGGGTGGACAAGCACGATCTTTCCAGTTTGAGGCTGCTCGGCAGCGTGGGCGAGCCCATCAATCCCGAAGCTTGGCTATGGTACTACAAGACCATCGGCAAGAGCCGATGCCCGATCGTAGACACCTGGTGGCAAACGGAAACTGGCAGCATCATGCTGACCACTCTGCCTGGCGCCGCGCCCGGCAAACCTGGCAACACCGGTCTGCCATTCTTCGGAGTGGAGCCAGCGATCGTAGACTCGACCGGCGCAGAGCTGCAGTCGAGAGAAGGCGGATATCTCATCCTGAAACGGCCCGTGCCCAGCATGCTGCGGACGATTTGGGGCGATGACGCGCGGTACAAGCAGCAGTACTTCAGTGATGTGCCGGGGAACGTGTATTTCACTGGAGACGGCGCTCATCGGGACCCTGACGGCTACTTCCAAGTCATTGGCCGCATCGACGATGTCATCAACGTGTCTGGCCACCGCATAGGAACGGCCGAAGTGGAAAGCAGTCTGGTGAGTCATCCTGCGGTGGCAGAGGCTGCCGTCGTTGGACGCCCCCATGATTTGAAAGGTCAAGCGTTAGTCGCCTTCGTCTCATTGAAGCCCGACGCGTCGATGGACGAGGCTTTGAAAACGTCACTCATCGACCACGTCGCCCACGACATCGGGAAGTTCGCGCAACCCGAGGAAGTGCGTTTCGCCGAGTCGCTGCCTAAAACCCGCAGCGGAAAGATCATGCGGCGCCTCCTCAAGGACGTGGCTGCCGGACGAACCGTACAAGGTGACGTCAGTACACTGGAAGATGCTAGCGTCCTCGACCAATTGCGTGAGCCCGCTCGTTGAGGCGACCGAAATGGCTTGAATGCCGCAAAAGGATGTCGTTTTTGCGTAAGGTGACGTGCCAAGCTGGCTTGGCGCTGGAGTTATCATGCAATTCATCCGTCCTTCCCTCGTTCCGTCCCTGTTAGTCCTGTGCGCCGTCAGTTGCGGGGGTTCGCGTCCGCCTGCCGAAGCCCCCGCGTCCGAAGCTCGGTCTACAGACGATGACTACGACCCGACTGCCAACATAGGCGCTACCGCCGAGATAGGCGCCTTGCCCGAGGAGGAAACGGTCCATGCCTTCCAAGGCTCTTTCGAGCCCATACAGTCGTGCTTCATCGCCGGAAGTAAGCGCCTCGAATTTCTCAGCGGCGAAATCGCATTCAACGTCGTGGTCGGCTCGGACGGCTCGGCAAAGGATGTGTTCGCCGAGCGGTCGACCCTGGGTCACCGTGAGACGGAACGGTGTATGTTCGACGCACTGAGGAAAGTGCGCTGGCCGAAGCCGGTGGGGGGCCCGATCGGTATCGCCCAAAATGGCTTCGTTTTCGAAATGGCTGACGATGTTCGTCCACCGCTCCAGTGGGATGACCTGGACGTCGATGCACTACTGACTGAACATGCCGATGCCGTGGCAGAATGCAAAGGACAGCATCGAGGCCGGTATACGGCCACGGTTTACGTCGACACCGACGGCCGCGCCATGTCCGCTGGGATTGCCCCTCCAGATAAACATGCCGAAGCTGCCAGCGACTGCTTGACCAACGTGCTGAGCGAAGTGACCTACCCGAGCCCGGGAAGCTGGCCAGCCAAGGTCACGTTCTCCCTGTGAAGCGATGAGAGACGGAAGCCCTACTCCCGTCAGCGCCACGAGCCGTCCCGTCGCCCTCATCACCGGTGGCGGGCAGCGGCTGGGAAGCGCCATTGCTTTAGCGCTCGGTCGTGCTGGTCGTGACTGCGCCGTTCACTACAACCACAGTGAGGACGGTGCCGCTCGAACTTGTGCCGAGCTGCAAAGGCTCGGGTGCCGCGCCGTGAGCTACCAAGCCGACCTCGCGTGTCGGACAGCGGCACGACAGCTCGTCGACCGCGTCGTGAGCGAGATGGGCAGGCTGGACGTGCTCGTTGCCAGTGCAGCGAGCTTCGAGCGGGTGCCGTTCGCTCAACTCGACGATGACGCGTGGGACCGCTCGATGGGTTTGAACGCCGCGACTCAATTTTCTCTGGCTCATCAGGCCACGGCTGCATTGCGTGCCACTGGCGGCACGATGATCTTCATCACCTGTGCCAGTACCGTCACCCCCTTCCGCAACTACTTGCCGTACGTCGTATCGAAAGCGGCAACCCTGCAGCTCGCCCGCACCCTTGCCCTCGAACTTGCGCCCGACGTGCGCGTGAACGCCGTGGCGCCAGGCACGGTACTCCCACCGGATGATTATTCGGACACGAGGCTTGGACGATTGCGCTCGAGCATCCCCTTGAACCGCTTTGGCGGCGCTGAATCAATTGCGGAAGCGGTCGTTTACTTGGCGGACTCCAGCTTCATCACCGGTCACCAATTGCTGGTAGACGGGGGTCGCTCCCTGGCGGCGATCGAACGCTTCACCTGAACGC
>CAZNZA010000010.1:27398-79610 GCA_964577325.1 uncultured Polyangiaceae bacterium | reverse complement strand
TGCTGCCCTTGAGCGTGCTGCTGCCCTTGAGCGTGCTGCTGCCTTTGAAAGGCTGACTGCTCTTGAGCGTGCTGCTGGCTGAGACTCCGGCAATACGCGGCGAGGAACGGCGTTTGCGGGCCGCGGCTACCTGTGCGGCCGTCGTCTCTTCGCCGGCGATGCTCCCACTCGGGGGGCTTTGCGAACGCGGCGCTTCCCCTGCAGCCAATTCCCCTGCCGGCGATTCCCTTACGGGCGAGTCGGTCGAAGACAAGCCGGGCGAGGGACTATCGAGGAAGGGCCGACTGTCGCCTTGCGCCAGACTAACGCCCTGGGCCGCACCGTGAACCTGCGAAGGAGCGTGAACCTGCGACGAGCGGTCGAGCTGCGCGGAGCGGTCGGCGGGTGTCGACAGTTCGGCGGGGGGCTGCGATCTCGGCTGTCGGGGGACGGGCACGCGAACCGCACCTCGCGCACGAACGTCACGCTCCGCAGAGCTGCTCGCGATGGGACTTTGGGTCGTGGAGCTAGGCACGTGAGGGGCAACGGAGGGTGCGGGTGCAAACGGAGAAGGTGCGTTGCCCTCACCGCTATCGGTGATCGCCAGGGGCGGAGACTCTAAAGCCCCGTTTGGTGCTTCGGGCGGATCGAGCCCGGCCACCTCGTACAGGGGCCGCCAATCATTTGAGCCGGGCTCGCGGATTAGGGTTCCTTCCAGAATCGATCCCGACTGAAAAGCAGCGTCGAGCTGGTCGAGCGTCATTCGTTCGGTTTTTCCGGGACTCATCAGGACATCCCACAGCGCGTTATCCACGTGACAGAGTCTCCTCGCTCAGCAGCCGCTTGTAAACGTACCAGGCAGGCGCCGGAACGCACAGGGAGCATTTCCCTCTGCATTTGGCGAAGTGGCGACAAAAATATGTCGCGACAACCCTCTGCAAGCCGCGCGGGTTCCGGATCCTGCTCCCGCGTGTTACCGTGATTGCAGCGACATGGCTAAGAATCCGTTCTCGACCCCTTCCTCCCGTCGGAGTTTCCCTTTGGCACGCGTCTCCGTAGCGGCGTTGTTGGGGGCATGTGCTGTCCTCGCCTTCGGCTTCTATGGGCCTCTGAGCGACGCTCACGCGGTGCTCGCCACCGAGCACCGCACCTTGTACGAGGCCCAATCCGGAACAGAGCAACAGCTCAAAACGACGACTCAGCAACTGCTGGATGCGAAAAAAGAACGGGACGAGTTGTCGGCAAAGGTGGAAGCCGTGGAGCAAGAACGCTCGAAACGCGAGGCTGACGTCCGCACGGTAGCGCAGGCCGTGGAAGCCAAGCTCGCCTCGTCGATCAAGGCCAAGGTAGTGGTCGTCGAGCCAACGGACGATGGGGTGACCTTGGTGATCGACGACTCACGGCTTTTCCGCCCCACCGAAGCAACGGTTCACCGTCCGGGAACGAAGCTCCTTTGTGCGATAGGTAAAGCCCTCAAGGACCTCGACGTCGACTTCACGGTTGGTGCGCACGTTGCTGCTTCAAAGGTCACCGACGTGAAGTTGCGCCGTGACTATCCGACCACTTGGGAACTGACCTCAGCCAAGGCGGCGAGCGCCACTCGTATTCTCGTGCAGTGCGGGCTACCGTCGAAAGCGTCTGCGGCGATGGGTTTGGGCCACACGAGGCCAAACCCCGATGCTGACGCCAAGTCGTCCGGCGAACTCCGGCTGATGCTCGAGAGCAAGAGCTCCCGTTAGCCCAAGTGTAGTCCGAGCCTACGCCGCAGTTCCCCGTAAGGTTCGCTCAGCGCAAACGACATCAGGCTTGCCACTTGCTTTTCGATGGGCGCTGAACCTGCGGTTGGGAAGCGCTCCAGGGTGCGGGCTGCAAGTTCCGGATCTCCGCACGCAACCAGCCCGACGCGATTCGCCATATCGTCGACTTGCCGCTTCCAGCGGCTGACGCGAGCTGTCAGGTCCCCATCGACCGCTCCGAGCGATTCGGCAACGGCAGACCACATGTTGCGATCCCCATGCTTTTTGAGGAGTTTGGCGAGCGACTTCGTCTCCGGCGCCGGAGTTGCGTCCAAACCCGCAGCGTGGTGAGCCGCCCGTAAAAGCGTCAGTAGCTCGCCCGTCGAAGGATAAGTGAGGACGATACGTGTCTCTGGACGGGACAGCCCCAAGCAACGGCCCCACAAGAACACGAGCTCGGTCAGCGAAAGGCCGCGGCCTAGCGCCTTACCGACCCGGAAGCTAGCTGGCTCGATGGGCAGCAGTGACGGCAGCTCGTCGGTCTCCGCGAGAAACAGCGCGGGGACCCCCAGGGCGAGCAAACGACAGGTCCAGCCAAAGGTGCGGGCTAACATCGTCGTCGATTGAGCGACATCTTCAGCGCGCAGAGCCTCGACGATTTGCCGCTGCTGCTTCAGCTTCGGCATTTGCGCTCGCCGACACACGGGTTCGAGCAGCGCGAAGGCCCGCGTCAGGGCAGCGTCGTGTCCAACAACGTTCAAGCCGAGAGCGAAGTCGTCGCCTTCGAGAGCCCGAGCGGGACGCGGAAGGCTTCCCGTGCGTTGAGCCGCAACGACATCCAGCGCCTCGTTATCGCCCTGCCCAAGCACCGAGAGCAGGCACGCGGTGGTGAACACGGCTTCCGAACGTCCCTGCTTACGAAGCCGGATGAACGCGGCCTTTGCTGCCGGCACGCTCATCGGGTTGAGCTGTACCGCCCGCAGCGAATGACGAGCCGCGCCTTCGTCATCCCCTGACGTCTCCAGCAGCTCCGCCATCTCACGGTGAAGGCTAGAGTTGTTGCTATCGAGCTCTAAGCCGAGTTGAAGGCTCCTTCTGGCGCGCGAGGTATCGTTCAGTTGGGTTGCCCACAACCGCGCTGCGGAGGCGCACAGTTGAGACGCGGCTGGATTCGGCGCCAGAAGCGCAATCAGCTCTTCGTACAGCTGTGCAAGCTCTTCAAAGCGTTGGCTTTGAGCGAGTATCGCGGCGGCGATTTGCATCGCGTGTGCCGATTCGGGAAACGAGTTCAGGCATGTTTTGGCGATACTCAGAGCCTGTTCGATCTGTCCAGCCCGCCATGCTTCTTGGGCTTGGGCAAGCAACGCGGCTTCATCTCTAGCCGTTCCGCTGCTGGGGCCGGGTCGCCACGATTCAGGTGACAGCACCGGTGGGGCGTGTCCAGGTTGTTCCCCTGCGGGCGGGATAGAAGGGGCTGCCGTCGGCAGGGGTTCCAAAGCAGAAGCCGCAACGTCTTCGTCGGCGTGTTCGACAGCAGGCTGCTCTGGGGTGATGGGCGCAACGGCGGCGGCAGGAGCCTGTGAGACGGCGGGAGCTTCGGGTTCAGCGACGGCGGGCTCTGCGACCGCGGGCGTCTCGGCGACGGCAGGGGCTTCGGGCTCAGCAACGGCGGGCGTCTCGTCGACGTGCTCAGCAACGGCGGGCGTCTCGTCGACGTGCTCAGCAACCGCGGGCGTCTCGGCGACGGCGGGCGAGCCCGCCTGCTCGTCGTCAGAGGGGGTAACCACTGACACGTCATGGGTAGCCATCGGCGCAGCTGCTGGCGCGGAGGAAGCGGTCGCTTCCTCGGCTTTGGCAGCGGCTGCGGGCGGCAGCGTCGTCGGTGCCCCGGCGCGTTCGAGCGGTAGCGGAGGAGGGACGGATAACTTCGGACTCGCTGATGGAATGTTCGCTTCATCCGGCAAGCGAGGAGGAGCGAGCGGTGCCGACGACGCTGCCGTCGCTTGTCTCTCAACCGGCAAGGGAGGGGGAGCGGGGGGGGCCACGAGCAGCGGAGCGGCGGCTTCCCGTTCGGCCGGCAAAGGAGGAGGAGCGGGCGGGGCTGCGATAGCGGGCGGGGCTGCGATCCGTTCGCCCGGTAAGGGGGGAGGGGCGGGAAGCACCGGTGAGTGATGATCGGCCCTGCGTTCACCCGGTAGCGGTGGTGGAGACGCGCTGGTTGCTCCGGGATTGGGGGGTTCAGAGGTGAAGCGTCGAGCTGGTAGAAAGATGAATGCGGGCTTCGAATGCTTGAGCTCCAACGACGCCTGCGTGGCGTCGAGTCGATGGTGAAGCTCGTGTTCCAACTCAGACGTCGAGAGTACCTGCTTTTCCTCCAGGCCCAGAAGCACGCTGTCCAGCGCTTCGCAAAGACCGACCTCCGCCCCGGATTCCGGCACAGTCCAAGGCTCGACGCGGACCAACGCGCCTATGTTCTCACCGTCGATACTTCGCACCGCCATCTGAGCGAGCATCGACTCCGGCGTCGCCCCGGTCATGCCCGCCTGAGCTGCTGCGTCGATGACGACGCGAGTAGAGCTGCCTCGCGCTCCGTCAATCACGAGCAGAACGCGGCCAAAGGTTCGCGACGCCTTACTTGCCAGTTGCTCGACCCGCAACGCGATAACCTGCTCATCACACAGCAAGATCGCCGGTTCGCTCGACTCCGTGAGCAGTACGTAGCCGGAGAAGACGACCACGACAGCGCTCAGCGGGTCCTCGGTGGCCAAAGCTTGACGCAGATTGCGCACCAAGCCTGCTCCCGGCAGGAGCACCTCTACCTCGTAACCGCGCTCCTTCAAGCGGTTGGCGAGCGCGAGTGTCGACTCGTGTCTGCCGGGTCGGTCTGGATATCCAGAAGTAGGCTCGTAGTGGGAGGGAACGATCAGGGCGCGATGCATTCAGAGGTCCGGGCAAAGACAAGCAACGAAGAGGCCGCACCAAAGCGCCCAAGCATGGGCTCTAGCGACGGCTATGCCGACCTTAGACCGTTCTACCTTCTGAGGAAGGCGTTTTTTCCGGGCTGGCCCGCGTCGCGTATTCCTCTCACCGATTTGGCTTCGGTCTTACGCGAAAGGTCTCCGTATGTGCAAAGTGCCTGGCGATCGTGCCGAGTCGAGCACGCGCGTCGCCCCGTTTCGTGTCTCCACAGCCAACGGGGCGAGCGACGTGGGCCTCTCATCACGCTGCCTCGGCGTCTCCGTCGTCGTTCGTGTCCTCGGGCTTCGTGTCGTCGTCCTTCGTGTCCTCGGGCCGATCGTGCTCTTCTTGCATGCGCTGCTGCGCTGCTGGCGTCGTGGTCACCTTGATGAAATCGTGCACGTCAAACAAGTCATCAGGCGCGTGCCCTAGCTCCGTGAGCTTGTCGTTCACTTCATGCGCCAAGCGCAGATAGCCTGCGTAGCCCAGGGCACTCGGCTGCTTGGTGACGTTCATTTCCGGCAGGATCCAGTCCGCTTGACGACCGAATGCTGAGCGTCTCACGCACACATGTACGCCAGGCCGAACCAAAGCAAGTAGACTAGTAGTCAGCTCCCAGCTGGGAACGCTGCCCAACATACGCGTGAGTAGCTGTACCAGGTCGTCGAACAGCGGTGCCGTGTCTTCGGGATTCGTAGAATGCAGCAACGCGTGTACCACCCGAGGAAGGTTCGGGTCGGCCTTGTCAGCATGCTTACGCAGTGCATCAGTCTGTGCCGTCGCCACCAGATCGGTCTGCGCAAGCAGTTCACACACCAGCAACACCGTCTCGCTGCCTTTGCCTTCTTCCGCGAGCTTTTCCAGTTGCTCTGCTCCGAGCTTTGCCTGAGCGTCGGCAATCGCAGGCACGCGATGTCGCTTCAAACGACGCCCATCGAGTGTTCCGCGGCTCTTCTTTTCCCACGAGCTTCCGCCAAAGCCGCCATCGTACTCTTTGAGGAAGAGTGCCAGCTGCTGGGGGAGCGAAAATCGAACGGTGGCCGGGGTGCGCGTCCGCGATGCCAGCTTGTCGCCGCTATTGAGGTGACCCGCGAGGCGAGCCGCCAATTCGCGACTTTCCGCTTCAACAGGCGTCATCAAGCGAAAAAAGGGCTCCGCGAGTACCTTGACCATACCGCTGTCGAAGAGATAGGCGCGTTTGCCGTCGCGCTCCCAGGCGATGACGGCAGTGCCCCAGTCTGGCTTCTTGGTGTGACGGAACAGGGTTAAGGTTTCTTCGATCATAGGGGGTCCTTCTTTCTAACGCGGCGTGCCGGCATGGCTTCGCCAGGTAGCTGCCGCGCGGTTGAGACAGCTGCCGGATTGACTCGATGCGACAGATGGTCGCGGAGTCGAGCTGACTGCCCAGCAACGAATTGCGGAGGGCGGGTTGGCCTGATCACGACGATCAGGGGTTTGCGTGGTGAGGGTTGGCGCAGCGCCTACGTATTGATCTATCTCGGGAGGTAGAGGGTGCAGTCGCTTCCCTGCGACTCGACGGTAGGGGAAGTACGAGACAGGAGCGGACTCGGTCCGCACCAAGTTCCACACCAAGCTCCAATGATGGACGAGACGAATGCGCGCTGCTCTCGCAGCGGCCGCAATCACAAAAACTACCACACCGGCTGGTCCGAGGCAACCATCTCCGGCCGTCGTGACAGTTCTGGCCAGATTCAGATAACCTCTGACCAGAAAGAGATGAATTCACGGGGGTTTTCATTCTTCCCCGGAGAAGCCCGCATGCCCGCCTATTCGTCTCCCTCGCCGAGCGAAAGAAGCTGCAGCACGGGGCGGCCCGCCTGGCGTGTTGCTTCGACATGGAGCCTGAACGAGGCTGACCATTCCAGGTCATCTTCGGGATCGGTCAATACTTGGCGTACGACAGGCGACGGTTGATGCCATGGGTCGGCGATGAAGCGCTCCGGGCCGCGCGCCGTTGCATGAGTCAAAATAACGGAATAGCGCTCATAGTACGGCTTCAGCCTTTGCTCCAACACGTTCGGCGTCCAAATGTGGTTGCTGACGTCTGACTCGGGAGCTCCCAAGTCTGCCAGCGCACTTGCCGTCTGCATGTAGTCTTGGCGCGCCAACAACTGTACGACGCGCCAAACCGCATTTCGCAGCATGACGCGAAAGGCTCGTTCATCGCGCAGAATATCGACGGCAGCTCCAGTGTGTTCGTCAGCGCGTGAGGCCACCGCGTCGAGCGGCCGCGTCAACTGTTCCCATTCCGAAAGCAGACTACCGTCAACGGCGCGCAGCTCCGCAGCCAACCAAGCCTCTAGATCTCGCAAGGCTTCGGTTTTACGCTGGTCGGGCACGCTACGCTCGAGCGTACGGTACACATCGGTGAGGTAGCGCAGCAATACTCCTTCTGAACGCGCCAAACCGTACTCTTTGACGTACTCGCGAAAGGACGCGCACAGCTCATACATGTCTCGCGCGATGCTCTTGGGTTTGATGTTCTGCCCGGTTACCCAGGGGTGGTACTTGGCGAATTCGTTGAAGGTTGCATAGATGAAATCCGCTTCCGGCTTCACGGGTTCCACTTGTTCGAGAGCTTTCATGCGCTCCTCGTATTCGACGCCCTGAGCTTTCATTTCTGCCATCAGCTTCGTCTTCAGCGAGGCGAGCTGACGCTGTAGGATTTGGTGAGGGGTTTCGACGACGGATTCTATGACACTAAGCACACATAGCGCGTAGTCCTCACGCGTTTCGTCAAGGACCGAGATGGCCTCTACGGCGTAGAGCGACAGCGCCTGGTGCAGGGAGAAGTCTTCCTGCAAGTCGGTATTCAGCTCCACTCCGCTGTGAGACAGGATGACGATGTTCGATTCGACCAGATCCCGGAACAGCGACATGCCCTGGCGGACCAGCCGCTTCTGGCTGGTGACGGGTTCATGGCTGCTGCGAATGATCGCTTTGGCACGACGGCACCCGCCGGGGTGGCTCAGGGCAGAAAGCATCAGTCCATGATCGAGCCGTAGGCGGGACTGAAGTGGTTCGGGTGGGGCGACTTGAAGTTGTTTGAAGGTCTCCGCGTTGTAGGGGACGAACCCGCGATCTGGGGCTTTCCGCAACTTGAGCTTGCGGAGCTTCTTTGGGTTGTCGGACGCCTTGTCTTTCAGAATTCGGTTCTCAATCTCGTGTTCGGGGGCCTGCGCAATGACGCTACCGCGGATGTCGAACCCTTTACGTCCGGCTCGCCCAGCGACTTGGTGAAAGTCGCGGACTGACATGATGCGCGTATTGGTTCCGTCGAAGCGACACAACTGGGTGAATAGCACGGTGCGAATGGGAATGTTGACGCCGACGCCCAACGTGTCGGTCCCACTGATGACTCGCAGCAGCCCTTTCTGTGCCAAGCGCTCGACCAAGCGTCGGTACTTGGGCAGCATACCCGCATGGTGCACTCCTATCCCGTGAGGGACGAAGCGGCTGAGTTCGCGCCCAAATGGACTGTCGAACGAGAAGCCTTTCAGTTCCTCTCGCACCGCTTGCTTCTCGGCTTTCGACAGAAAGTTCAGACTCATGAGATTCTGCGCCTCTTCGGAAGCCGCTCTCTGTGACGGGTGAACGACGTACACCGGCGTATTTCCCGCTTCGCAGAGCGACAACAGCGTTTCCTGAAGGGGAACCTCGCTGTACCGCCAATCCAGTGGTACCGGTCGTTCACTGCTTTGCACGAGCGCGGCTCGCTTACCCGTACGGCGTTCCAAGTCTTGACAAAAGAACTCCGGATTACCGATCGTCGCCGACATCAGCACGAAGCGCGCCTGAGGAAGGGTCAGCAAGGGAAGCTGCCAGGCGACGCCACGTTCGGGATCCGAGTAGTAGTGAAACTCGTCCATGATCACCCAATCGGCTTGCGCGCGTTCTCCTTCGCGGAGCGCCAAGTTGCTCAGGATCTCCGCGGTGCAACAAATGATGGGGGCGTCACGGTTGACGGTAGCGTCACCGGTCATCATGCCCACCTTGCTGGGCCCAAGCACGGCGCAAAGTTCGAAGAACTTCTCCGTCACCAGGGCCTTGATGGGAGCCGTGTAGAAAGCAAACTGGCCGTCGGCGAGCGCTCGGAAACAAGCGGCGAGGGCCACGAGCGACTTGCCCGATCCAGTGGGCGTATTCAGCACCACGTGGTTGCCCTCGAAGATTTCGAGGATGGCTGCCTCTTGAGCTGGGTACAGCTGGAGTTCTCGTTCCGCGATGTAGTCCAAGAACGCTTCCAACAGCTCCGAGCTGTCTACGGCGCTCGGCGGCAGGCGACGTTCCAAAGCCGCCAAGGGGGAGCCGTCCGCCATCACGACTGCAAAGCCTCGGCAGCGGGAGTGATGGAGGCTGCCGAGCGCGCTTGCTCGGTAGCGTATGCCGGGCAGCTACTGCATTCGCTCGCGCAGTAGACGTAGGGCGATGCTGATCGCGTCAGGGACGGATACGGACTCGTGGGGCCGTACCCAGAAAAAATCGATGGCTTCATTGAGGGGCGACTGTCTGCGGGTGAAAATCTGCGCGCCATCGATGAGTAGACCAGCTTCCGTTAATGCGGAAGACACCGCTGCTAGCAGGCCGGCTCGATCGTCGGCCACGAGGCATAAAACCGATAAGCCGCCGGGTAGCACGCGCCAAAGTTCCATATGGATGCTGGCAGAGCGACGGGCGACGATAGCCGCGTGCTCCAGCGCAGCGTCGGCATCGAAGAGGTGGCCGTAGGTGGTCGGAAGGCTGGCGACGAAGTCGGCGATGTGCGGGCCTGCAATGTCTGTCACGGAGGTCATGCCGCTAGGCTCGCCAGCACAAGAAGACTGCAACGTTCCAAGCACATTTCCGCCAAGTGGCGCGTGTTTGGACCGGAAACGACCGGTGTGCCCCGGCGGCCGTGGTACCCTTGCCCTCGTGAAAGGCGACGTCTGGCGATGGGGGATAACCCGGCATAGTCGCCCCGCGTACGGCGTGAGCGCCGCCTACATCCTGCTGTCGTTCGCGGGCTGCGACAGTGGGAAGCCCCAGTCACCGCAGCTGCCGAGCTCCGCACCGGCTGCGGCGCTGCCAACCGGTGCCAGCGCAGCGGTGCCTTCAACCTTTGGGGCAGACGCCGCTGTGCCTGTCATGGCTGACGCCGAGAGGCAATTCCCGGTCGACGATACCTGCATGGACGTCGAACCGAGCTTGCTCTCCGTGCTCGTGTTCTCTGCGACGGCAGGTTTTCGGCACGCCTCGATCGGTGCAGGTGTGGCTGCCATCGAGGGCTTGGCGGTGGAACGGGGGTGGACTTTGCGACACTCAGAAGAGGCTTCGGTGTTCTCCGACGGCGGGCTTGCCTGCTCCGACGTCGTCGTTTTCCTCAGCACTACGGGCGACGTGCTCGATGCCTCCCAGCAAGCCGCGTTCGAGCGCTTCATAGCCGCGGGCAACGGCTACGTCGGCATACATGCAGCGTCGGACACCGAGTACGAGTGGCCATGGTACGGAGAGCTCGTAGGCGCGTACTTTCGAGCACATCCGGAGGTTCAGCCGGCGACCATTCAAGTCGAAGACCAAATCCACCCAGCTACCGTTCATCTCCAGGATTCATGGACGCGCCGCGATGAATGGTACGCGTTCGACCGCAACCCCCGACACGCCGTATCGGTGTTGTTGAGCTTGGACGAAGCGAGTTACTCGCCCGGTGCCGGAGCGATGGAAGGCGACCACCCCATTGCCTGGTATCACGAGTATGGGGGTGGACGCGCCTTTTACACGGCCCTTGGGCATACCACCGAAAGTTATTCGGAGCGCGACTTCTTGCTGCACATCGCTGGTGGCATCGAGTGGGCAGCCGACGCCGATGACCCCTAGGGCGGTCTACCCGCGTGTGACGTCACTATTCGGTGAGGCGTCGGATGACGCGGCAGGGGTTACCTGCCGCAAGCACGCCTGCCGGAACGTCGCGGGTCACGACACTGCCCGCGCCAACCACTGCGCCGTCGCCGATCGATATGCCGGGCAACAAGATGGCTCCTCCCCCCACCCAGACGTCGCTTCCGATGACCAGGGGTTTTCCTGATTCTTTCAGGCGCCGCTCACCGGCGTTCATCGGATGCGTGGCTGTGTAAATCTGCACCGCGGGACCGAACAGGGAGTAATCGCCAATGCGGACCTTGCACACGTCCAAAATCACGCAGTTGACGTTGAAGAAGACCCGCTTTCCCAGCGTGATGTTGGTTCCGTAGTCGCAGAAGAACGGGGGCTGAATAGCGGTACCTTCGCCTAAGTCGCCGAATAGCTCCGTGAGGAGCCGTTGTCGGGCCGCACTCTCGTTGGGAGGCGTGGCGTTGAACACTTGGCACAGGTGCTGCGCCCGTGAGCGTTGGCTGAGGAGGTACGGATCGTTAGGATCGTAGAGCTCGCCGGACACCATCTTTTCGGCTTCGCTCGTCATGCTTTTTCAGCCGTCGAATTCTCCGCCGCATGGCGTGCCCAGTGGGCGAAGGCTGCAAGGTAAGACGCAAGCTGTTTTCGAGTCTGGTCGTGGGTGAGCTTGCCGTCGTGAAAGCGTTCACTGGCTTGGGCCACGAGGAAGTCCGGGTGAGCAAAAACCTGTGCCAACACGCTGGCCAACACCTGCCGTAGATGACCTTGTGCGCGCGCGGTCCCGACGCTGCTGGCGGAGGCACCCATGATTGCCACGGGCTTGCCGACGAACACGGAACGGTAGCCGGGCCGCGAAGCCCAATCGATGGCGTTCTTCAGAACGCCCGGCACACTGTAGTTGTACTCCGGTGTCGCGATGAGCAGCGCATCGGCTGCCTTGATCTGCGACTTCAGTCGCAGAACGGAGCTCTGTTCCGGATCCAAGTCGTCGTTGTACAGAGGCACGTCCGCGATGTTCGCGTACTGCCACTCGAAGGCGTGGTCGAGTTCTTGTGCTGCACGCAGCAAAGCGGTGTTCAATGACGCGCTTCTCAAACTGCCTGATAAGGCCAATAGCTTAGGTTTCACGAGGTGTGCTTTCAACATGGGCAGGGCGCGCGCGGCGGCGCCGCGGTGCCGGTCAAGCGAACGTGGGCAGGTCGAACAGCAGAAGTTCAGTTTCCGAGCGGGCGTGCAGGCTCAGTCCAGGACAGTGGGCAAGGGCCAGACCGTCGCCCGCGTCCAAATCAGAACCCTGCGAGGTAGGCTCTGCAGGGTTGCGTGCGTTTACGGTACCACGCAGCACCTGAAGCCAGTGTTGCCGTCCCGCAGCGAGCGGCTGATCCAGGGCCGAGCCTGCGCTCAGCCACGCCCGAGCCAAATGTGCGTCCTGCCTCAATTCGATAGGCGCTGAGCTGCCCGGTCCAGAAGCTATCAATCCAAAGCGCTGGCTATGGTCCACCGACTCCATCGTATACTGCGCGTATCGCGGCGCACCACCACGTACGTTGGGCACGATCCAAATCTGGTAGAAGTGCGTGGCTTCGTCCTGGAGCGCGTTGTACTCGCTATGGCTCAGGCCACTCCCGGCACTCATGTACTGCACTTGTCCGGGCAGAATGATTGACCCATTGCCCATCGAGTCGCGGTGCTGGAGTGCTCCCGAAAGCACATACGAGATGATCTCCATTTCCCGGTGCGCGTGCGGTGGAAATCCGGCCCCCGCAGCCAGACGGTCTTCATTGATCACTCGCAGCGCTCCATATCCCAAATACGCCGCGTCCCAGTAGTCACCGAACGAGAAGGTGTGCTGGGAGTGCAGCCACCCTAGTTGAGTGGTGCCGCGTTCTGAAGCGCGGCGGATGGACCAAAGCGACATGGGAGGCTCCTCTGTTCATAGCGCCCAAAGTTCGATCGCACACCCCTAGCCGCAGATCAGGGTCGCTTGATGGCTTGCTCGAGAGCCGACACTGAACATACGCTTCCTCGCTCGTCGGGAGCAGCCCTCCAGCCCTCGACCTGGCGCGCGTGCAAATAGTCGAGCGGGCTACGGCCCAGCACGCGGCGGAATACCCGATGGAACTGAGCATAGCTGCCAAAGCCTGCGTCCAAGGCGGCGGCTAGAAGGTCTCCGCCCGCTGGATCCACGATCGCCAAGAACCGCTCGAGGCGAATTCGATTGCGATAGCTTTGCAGGGATTCTCCCATAGCCGTTTTGAACAGCTTACCGATGCGATGGCTGGTGGTGCCAGTAATTCGTGCCAGTTCCGTGCGGGTCTTCTGCGGGTCGAGTTGTAACTGCTTCACCACTCGCGCGATGGCCACAGCGTTGATGTTTGAGCGCGTGGTGATGTCCGTCTGAGCCACTAGTTGCGTCGCTCGTCGGAAAAGCGGGCCCAAGAAACGTGCGAAGACGGCGGCTCGCAGCAGCGCTTCGGTGTCCGGGGATTGCCCGGTCAATGCCCAGTCGCAAGCGATCAAACCAATGCTTTGCCGCTCGTCCTGGATGGGGATGATGATGTTTTCTCCACGCCGCAGCACCACGCTTTGGTCATCCCGCTGGGCGTACAGCGGGACGTCAGAAAACCTCGACCAATGCGCCAACCGCTCATGCGCCAAGCTGAACGCTTCGCGGTGGGACTGACCGAGCTTGAAGGCAATGTGTCGCTCGTCGGTCGTCTCGCCCAAAGCTCCAGTTCCGAAGGTGCCCATCAATACCTCGGTCTGCACATCCAGGAGGAAAATAGCAGCTCGTTCCACGCCCGCCTGTCGCAACAACTCGACGCTGCGGCGTGCGATGGTGCCCAAGTCTCGATACTGAGACAACTCATCCATGGCAGCCAGTACCGCGAGCCAGGCATCGTTGGCAGAGCGTGACGCGGACGCCAAATCCGCACCGCCTTCCGTGCGGGGAAGTACTTGCGGCCACGGATCGTGAAGCAAGCGCGGTACGCGCGCGACGTTCCACTGCGTCCACGTATCGAAGATCTGTTGCCGAGGGTGACACGCCGAGGACATGTCTAGATGACGTTCCATCCTCGTGCGCCGGCTCACGGCTGGTCAATTCCGCGCCAAATCGCGAAAGGTCCCCAAGTGAGAACTCATTGACACGGGACGAGAAGCGGCCTTGCTTCACCCGCGACACACTGGTGGCATGAACATACCACACCTCCTTCGCCTCCCAGTCCATTGCCCCCTTCTGCTCGGGGCGGTTCTCCTCAGTGTTCTTGGTTGTAGCGCTGCCTCGAAAGGAAAGCCGGCGCTGCAAAGGGTTAGTCAGCCACAACAACCAGTGGCGCTACCGGCTTTGCCGGTCGATCCCGCGCAACACGCTGCAGCTCCGAACCGCAATCCTTTCCAACACGCGAGCTTCTACATCGATCCGAACTACGCTTCGAAGGTTGACGGGTCACGCGCCCTGGCGCCTGAGCTCGACGAGCAAATGCAGCTGGTCAAGCAGCAGCCGACCGCATTGTGGTTGGATCGGATAGCGGCTGTCGAGGCCCTCCCGACCTGGTTGGACGACGCCCAGGCACAGGGCGACAGAGGCGGACGACCTGCCTTACCCGTGGTCGTGGTCTACAATCTGCCAAACCGCGACTGCGCCGCGAAAGCGTCCAATGGTGAGTTGAAGATTGCTGAAGATGGTGAACGACGCTATCGTCAGGAATACATAGATGTCATCGCGCGGCACCTAGCAGCGATGCCGCAGCAAGAAGTGGTTGTGGTTCTGGAGCCGGACAGCTTGCCAAACCTCATCAGTAACTTGGGTGTAGACAAGTGCGCACTGTCCCATGACGTGTACATCCACTCGATCGCCTACGCTGTGGCGCGGCTATCCTTGCCCCACGTCTCCATCTACCTCGACGCGGCGCACGCTGGTTGGCTAGGATGGGAGGCAAACCAGCGCCGCATGGCACGCCTCGTCAAGCAAGTGTTGAGCATGGCGGGTGGTGCGGAACGCATCCGTGGCTTCGCCACCAACGTGTCGAATTACAACGCCCTACGAGGCGATTGGGGGCGCAAATTGGAGGCGACGAACCCTTCGCCCAATGAGCTTGCGTTCGTGGCCATGTTCGCCGAAACCCTTGCTCGAGAGGGGATAACGGACAAGGGCTTCCTGGTAGACACGAGTCGCAACGGTCAAGCCAGCATCCGGTCGCGCTGGGGGAATTGGTGCAATATAAAGGGCGCTGGTTTGGGGGAGCGCCCCGCCGTAGCGCCGGTGCCTGGGGTCGACGCATACTTCTGGATCAAGCCGCCGGGTGATAGCGACGGGACGGCTGACGAAAGCGCGGCCCGCTTCGACGACAATTGCGCGTCTGCCGACGCCACGCCGGGAGCCCCGGAAGCCGGACAATGGTTCCATTCCTACTTCGTGGAGCTCGTCAGGCGGGCAGAGCCACCGCTTTGACGACTTGAAAGCAGGGTTGAAGTGCGGTGTGTGGCCGGCACCGTTTCCAAGGCGGCATTGTTTCGCTACAACGTGGCGCGATGTACATCGAGTTTTACGGCGCCGCAGACGAGGTAACGGGTTCGCTGCATCGTCTCAACGTCAACGGCGTCGACCTGTTGCTCGACTGCGGGCTGTTTCAGGGGCATCGCGCCGAAGCCAATCGGCTCAATCGTCAGTTGCCGGAGTGGGCGCTTTCGGCTCACGCTCTGGTGCTCAGCCACGCTCACTTGGACCATAGCGGCAACATCCCGACGCTCGTCAAGCGCGGCTTTGGCGGCAACGTCTTCGCCACACCGCCGACGCGGGACTTGTGCTCCGTGATGTGGCGAGATGCTGGGATGATCCAGGAACAGGACGCTCGATATCTCAATCGACGATACGAGCGCGAAGGCGTGCGGGAACGGGTTACGCCCATCTATACCGTCGAGGATGCACAGGTTGCGGTGCAACAAGTGCTATCCATTCCCTTTCATCGTCCGTTGCAAGTGGCACCCGGTGTAACGGTCACCTTTCACAACTCCGGCCACGTGTTGGGCTCGGCTTTGGTCGAATTGAAGCTGAGTGAGCGCGGTAGGAATGTACGCTTGTTGTTTAGCGGTGACTTGGGTCGCGCCGAACTGCCACTGATGAAAACCCCGGAGGTCGTGTCCGGCGTGGACGCGCTCGTCATGGAGAGCACCTACGGCAACCGCGAACACGGCGACATCCACGAGCTGGACTCGGAGCTTGGGCAGATCATCACCAAGACGATCGGCAGGGGGGGCCGCGTGTACATTCCAACATTCGCCCTCGAGCGTGCACAGGAGGTGCTGTTCTCACTCGAGCGGCTGCACGACGCGGGGGGGGCCCCACGGGTCCCCATTTATATCGACAGTCCGCTCGCCGTTGCCATCACGGAGATATACAAACTCCACCCAGAGAGCCTCGCGTCGGACGTGCGTGACCGTATCCTTGGTCGCGATGATCCTTTCTCCCCGCCGGGCTTACGCTACGTCGCGAACTTGGATGAGTCACGGGCTCTACAAGCCAGCTCGGAGCCGTGCATCATCATAGCTGGAGCTGGAATGTGCGAGGGAGGCCGCATTCTATATCACTTCAACAAAGGGTTGCCGAACGCGAAGAACAGCGTCGTACTCGTAGGCTTCATGGCCCAGCATACGCTTGGACGTCGTCTACAAGAAGGCCGGAACACCGTCAAAGTGCTGGGCGTACCGCGAGAAGTGCACGCCGAGGTGCATTCCCTCGACGGTCTATCGGCTCATGCAGACGCCACGGATTTGGTGCAGTTTGCCCGGGCTACCGCGCGCGCGGGGCAACTGTCGCATACCTTTTTGGTGCACGGAGAAGAAGAAGCGCGGCAAGCCCTTTCGCGACGCCTGCGCGATGAAGCAACGCTGCATGCGACGCTGCCTCGGCGCGGAGACCGGGTAGAGCTATGACGGACGCACTGCTTGCCGCCGATGCGCTCGGTCACGTGCGCGCGCTGCGTCAGCTGTCGCGCGAGCAACTCGAAGTACTGACTCACTATGTCATCGTTCACACGCTGCCTACGGGAGCAGAGTTTCAGCCACCCGATGCAGGCGTGGCGATGATGTTATCGGGCGCAGCACAGCTTCACGTCGGCGCAGACGGTGGAGCACTGGTCGGTATCGAAGAATCTCCGCTTCTGGTCATGACGGCGGGGGCCACGTTAGGCGTGGGTGCGCTATGGTCGCAGCCCCATGCCGTAGTCTTGGTGGCTAGCGAGAGTTCGCAAGTAGCGTGGCTGAGTAGAACAGCCTTCGAGCAGCTCGCGCAGACGGAGCCTGCGCTCGCCGCTCATGTGCTACAAGGCGCACTGGGCGAGAGCGACAATCGTGCCGGACGTTGGACGCGCGCTGCGCGCGGCACGGTAGTGGTCCGAATCGGGGACGAGTCGCGGGTCGTGCCGTTCGGCAGTCCCGTGGCGCAGGTCCTTCCTCGATTCGTTGATGACTTGGCGGTCGTTGCGGCGCTGGTCAACGATAGCGCCGTATCGCTCGCCACGCCTCTCGTCGCCAACTGCAGTGTGCGGCCACTCACGACCCACAGTTGGGAAGGGCAGCGGGTACAGCGTAACAGTTTGGCCCTTCTCGCGTTGGAGGCTGCCCGGAGGGTCGACCCCACGTTGGACGTCAAGGCGGGGCCTTCGGTTGGCTTTGGTCAACGCATCCTGGTGGAGCGTTCCCCTGAGCCAGGTGTAGCTTCCGCGGCAGCGTTGCGGATTGGCGGTCAGGAACTCGTAGCTTTCGGTGCTCGTCTCGAAGCCGAGATGAGAGCACTCATGCGCCAACCCTTGCACCTCAGCCAGGACCTTTGGCCTATAGACGAAGCGAGTTCATACTTCTTGTCGCACCGCTACCGCGATGCAGAGCAGCTGTTGCGCACTTGGCGTGAGTCGGCGGTCCCGGTCGTGAGCTACGGTGAGGTTTTCGCCATCGACATGGGACCTTTGGTCACCCGCAACGAAGCATTGGGCGACTTCTACATCATCTGTGACGCCGACTTTCTGCTACTGGTATATGGCAAGAAAAGTCGCGCATCCACCAGACCAACGGAATCCATTCCCGCGGTGGCTCTGAGCGACGTGGGGGAGACCGCGACTCCTGTCGAGCGTCGGACGCGCAGCTACCTGCTGGGCCAAGCGCGCTCGAGTGGGATCACGAGTCAGGGGGAGAGCTTCGAGGAGCAAGCTTGGCTTCGAGCCTTGGGAGTAACGAGTATCGGGAGCTTTAACCGAGCCTGCATCGAGAGCAGCGTGCCTGAGATGATCCGGGTTTCGGAAGGCTTCCACGAAAAGCGCATCTCTGTGATTGCTGATGAGATCGCGGAGCGCAAGGGCGACGTGGACATCGTCACCATTGCCGGACCATCCTCTTCGGGCAAATCGACGTTCATCCGCCGTTTGATCGTACAGCTCAAAGTCAATGGCATTACGCCAGTAGGTTTGGGACTGGACGATTACTACGTCGACCGCGCTCAGACTCCGCTCGATGAGACGGGGGACTACGACTTCGAAGCGCTCGAGGCGTTGCACCTGCCGTTGTTGCATGAGCACATCGTCCAGCTCCTAGCGGGAAAGCCCGTGCGCACGCCGAGGTACGATTTCATACGCGGCAAGAGCGAGCTTGGAGCCGGGCGAGCGGTTCAGCTGCGCCAGTCGGAAGTGTTGGTCATCGAAGGCATCCACGGCTTGAATCCCGACCTTCTGGGAGCTATCCCCCAGCCGCGCGTGTTCCGCATTTTGGTGTGCCCTTTGATGCAACTATCGTTCGACCACGCGTCGCGTGTTCACGCCTCTGACGTCCGCCTGCTGCGACGTATCGTGCGCGACCGCCACTCGCGCGGTCTCAACGCGGCGCAGACGATAGCGCGTTGGCCCAAGGTGCGCGCGGGAGAGCGACGCTATATCTATCCGCATCAGACTCGAGCCGATGCCGTCTTCGATTCCTCACTCATCTACGAGCTTAGTGTGCTTCGGGTGTACGCTGAACGGTATCTTTTGGAAGTTCCGCGCCAGGGACCAGCCTATGCCACTGCACTGCGGCTCATGCACTTCCTTGACCGCTTCGTCAGTATCTATCCTCAGCACGTGCCGGCGACTTCCATTCTGCGGGAGTTCATCGGAGGGAGTGGCTTCGACGACTGATTGCCCTGGGCCCCGTAGCCGTAATCAGTACCTCCGGCAGGTCGGTGAGGATCCCGTTTACCTGTAGCTGTATGAGGGACAAGAGCTGTTCGCGGGGGGCGTCACCTGCCGTTACCCATACCTGCTTGTTCATGGCGTGTACCCGGCGCACCAAGCACGATGACGAGCTTTTTGCCTCGTGCAGTCCGAGCCAACGGAGCATTTCGACGCCAATGGCGCAGTGCTGACGGTCTTCGGCGCCGAGAATCCATTTTGGCCAGAGCCGGATTGCGTCCACGCCCGCCCGGGCGAACGCCTCAATCTCCGCCACATCGCGAGGAAATGCCAGCAGGCGCACGGTGGGATTTAGATATCTCCAAGCCTGTACATCTTCGGGCCGACGAACGCCGATGATGACGCTCGAAACGGCACCGTGGCGCTCCGTCTGGTGCATGATTCGACGCCTCACGGCGGGACCATGCACCTTGACGTCGAGCACCAGCTCGAGCTCGCTATTTCGGGTCAGGGCCAAAACTTCCTCGAACGTCGGCACGCGCTCTGCGGCAAAGGAAGGATCGAGATAGCTGCCGGCATCCAGGGCTTTCACCTGCTCGAGAGTCAGAGTTCTTACGGCTCCCGACCCGTCTGTCGTGCGGTCCACCGTATCATCGTGTAGCACGACGATTTCGCCATCGGCAGTGCTGCGGAGATCGATCTCGATGCCGTCGACGCCCAGCGCCATTGAACGTTGAAATGCCACCAGCGTGTTCTCCGGGAAGCCGGAGGAGAGGCCGCGATGAGCGACCATCGATACGGGCAGCTCCGAAAGGTCAGGCGGAGGTTGGGCTTCAGCCGAGACGCTCATCAACCCCAACCACGCTATCAACAGCATCCGCCCGTTCTTGGTCATTTGGTTCTCCCGCGCCTCCGCTCGAGGTCAAGCACCACCAAACTCGCCTGTTCTCATTCCAATTGAACCACGCCGCGGTGAATAGTTCTTTACGATCGCGAAACGACTGTGGTGCGGTCCTGGTCCGTGCGCCCACACTTTCCAAGCATTGACTTGCTCCCAGGTTTTCGTCCGTGGCTCGGCCTGGTTGGCTTGTGGTTGGTGCTGAACCTGTTGCTCAACGCGGATTATCCAGCCAATGCCGTGAGTGTAGCGTGGTTCGCACCGACCTGGGAAAGCTGTGCCGTCTTATGTGGATATGCGATGACCATCGCTTGGCGGCGCCGAGTGCCGGCCTGGGTGCATGTCGTCTCGACGGCGCTGTTCGTGGGTTGGGCGCTGTTTCATACCACCGACTCCTTCTACAGGCGCTACTTCAACCGCGAGTTCCGCGCCGCCATCGATGCCTCGCTGCTGCCCGAAGCCTGGAGGCTATTGGTGACCACCGAGGGACTTGCCAGTGCAGCGGTGGAAGCTGCGTTGGTTGTCGCTGCCGTCGCGACCCTGAGCTGGTTGCTGTATGTGGTGTTGAAGCTTTTGGCATCGCTCGTCGCGTGCGTGTTGATGAAGGACGCTGAGCAGAAGCCGAGAAAGCGCCGCTTGCGAGCTGCAGGGCTGATCTGTGCAGCACTCGCGCCACCTGCGCTGCTGCACGCCGCTGCTAAGGAAAGCGCGACTCCCGGCGCCGTTGAACGCTTGGCTCTCGAAGTTCGCTTCGTGCTGGACTATCCGGAAATCCGGGAAGCGGCTCGGCGTCGCTTTGCGTCTCTCAGTGAGCAAGTGTCGGCGCCGGCAGAGCTCGAGGTGCTGGCTGGCCGCGACGTCTCGCTGATCCTGATCGAATCCTACGGCCGCGGCGCCGTGGAAAGCCAACAATATGCCGCCGCGATGCAAACCGCACTAGCGCGTCTAGAGGGACGTCTCACCGAACGCGGAGCCGTAACCGCAAGCGCTTGGCTTGCTCCTCCGACGTACGGAGGCGGCTCTTGGTATGCCCACGCCACGTTGACGACCGGCGTGAAGGTGTGGACTCCTTTGGACTACGCATTGCTGCTCGACAGTCCTATCCTACCGCTCAGCCGCCGCATGCAGAGTTACGGCTACCACACGATCAACGTCATGCCGGGTACCACGCGCGTGTGGCCCGAGGGCAGCTTCTTCGGTTTCGACGAGCACATGTATGCATGGCACTTCCCGTACGCGGGGCCGTGGTTCGGCTGGGGCCGGATGCCAGATCAACTGGTGCTCGACCAAGTGAGACGGCGTGCGGCCAACCTGCCTCGACCCTTGTACAAAGAAATAAAGCTGGTAACCAGTCACGCACCCTGGAGGGCGGTACCGGCCGTGGTAGAGGACTGGGAGTCCATCGGCGATGGGGAGCTGTACCACGGCCTGCCTGGTAGGCATTTCGACGTGAAGTGGTCGGCCTTGGAGGGCGCGCACGAGCCTTACATGGAGACCATCTTGTACGATCTCGAGGTGGTCGGTGATTATGTGAGAAAATTCGAAGCGGCGGATGCCCTCGTCGTCATGCTTGGTGACCATCAGGCGCTGCGTGAGGCGTCGCTGTCAGAGTCATGGGATGTGCCCGTTTACCTCGCAGGGCCTCAGGAAGTGGTGGAACGGTTCGTTGCTCACGGCTTCAGCCGGGGAATCCATCCATCGTCGCAGGCGTTGCCGATGGAGGCATTCTTACCGCTGTTCTTGCGCTGTCTTTCCCATGACGTCAGTGCCGACGCCATCTAAGAGGCTACAAGGCGCTTTGGGTTCTACGCCGGCGGTTCACTCGTGCGACGCAACTTGGAGATCACGTTGGCTACGAGCGGGGTGAGCAACAACGTGGCGGCGATGCGCAATGGCTGGGTGACCTTGGTGGCCACGTATGCGGCAGCCCAGGTGCCCGCGCCCGCTGCCGCGCTATCGACCTCGAAGCCCGCTTGGATCGCCAAGGCAAACCCGAGCAACGTCAATGCAAAGATCCCGAAGTAAACCGGTAATACCACTCGCCCGTAGCGGGCCATCAGCCGTTCGAAGCGTTCTTTCAAGGTCGGCTTGGGCAGCTCCGGATCTTGGCTCATTGCACACCGAGATAAAGCACAATCGTCGGCGGCGCAAGCAGAGCTAGCCACACCAAGCATTCGGGCCGTCCTCAAACAACAGGTTACGCACCATGTTCCAGCCGATGGACCGTGAACTCGTTCGGTTCACCCAACCGATGCCTGTTGCCGCCTCTGGGCTCGATTCGGCGGGCACCCGCCGAATTCCCCATATGGGGGCCACTTCAGTGGTGTGGAAGGAGTAGCGGAGATCGCCGAGTACGGTGGGATCCTCGGGAGCGTAGGCGACCCACCCGCTCGCAAACCAGCGCAACAGACGCTCCCCGCGTGCAACCGTCGGCGCCAGTCGAGCCAAGTCGGGGGCGGGTACGACGGGGACCGTCGCGCCGGAGGTGACACAGGTGCGGCCCGTCCACGTCACTCGAACCTTGTCCACGTAGATCATGCCGTCACTTTCATACAGGCTACGCCAGGTGACGTTATTAGCGAATGACGGCAGTACCACTGCCCGTTCGACGGCGTGGCCACGTCGCTCCGCAATGCTCGCCTGGGCCTGGACAGCTCGCTGTTGCTGGGCGAGGCACAACAGGAGGTAGAACGCGCCGTACGCGCAGCCTGCAATCACGGCGCGGTAGGCGCGACGACGGATGGCAATGCCCACCGCCAAAAGCAAAGGGAACGTGAATAGAGGGTCGATGACAGAGATCACGTGCCAACTCACGCGATGGTGAGAGAACGGCCAAAACAAGAGCGTGCCGTAGGTAGTGAACGCATCCAGCAGCCCGTGGGTAGCCAGCCCGACGGTGGTTGCGGCAAAGGCCCACCCCGCGTGCTGGCGGTAGCGGGCGAGTGCCAGCCATGGAAGCGTCGCTACGGCGCCGCCAATGGGGATGAACAGTAGCGAGTGAGTGAAGTGCCGATGGTAGAGAATGTTGAGAAGCGGGTCATCCGCGCTTCTGATCAGCACGTCGAGGTCGGGCGCCATGCCCCCGAGTGCCCCCATGCAGGCGGTAACGGACCAGCGAAACGGGGCCCGGCGCGCAACTAATGCCAGCGCAGCCGCAGCCCCGAGCGTGCCTTGAGTGACAGGATCCATCCGCGCCAGTCATAGTTAGACGGCGTCAGGAGCGAAAGAAGAGAATGCCTCCAGCGGCGGCGCGAATAGAGGTGAGCGCGCGGTTAAGCCGCCTTCAGCACGACCTTCTCGCAGTCGTCCTCCTTGTTGAGGAACATTTCGTATCCCCGAGAGGCCTCACTCAACGGCAGAACATGAGTGATGATGAAGCTCGGGTCTATGTCACCGTTCTCGATGTGCTCGAGCAGCGGCTTGATATACCGCTGAACGTGGCACTGGCCGGCCTTCAGGGTCAAGCCGCGGTTGATGATCGCGCCCATCGGAAACTTGTCGATGAAACCGCCATAAACCCCGATCACCGACACCACGCCACCGTTGCGGCAGGCGCGGATGGCTTCGCGCAGTACCAATGGCCGATCCGGCTGCACCTTCAGGACCTGCTTGGTGCGATCGATGACGTGCATGGGTCCGTGCCCGTGGGCTTCCAAGCCTACGGCGTCGATACAGGCGTCGGGTCCGCGGCCACCGGTGAGCTCCATCAATGCGTCATGCACCTCCGTCAGCTCATAGTTGATGACCTCGGTGGCTCCCGCTTTGTCCACAGCCATGCGCAGTCGGTAGGGAAACCGGTCAATGGCAATGACGCGCTCCGCGCCGAGGAGCTTCGCGCTCGCGATTGCCATTTGACCAACCGGGCCCGCACCCCACACGGCGACGACGTCACCCCGTTTTATGCTGCACATATCCGCGCCCATATAACCCGTCGGGAAAACGTCGGACAGCATCAACACCTGTTCATCGGTCAGACCCGCCGGAACCTTGATTGGGCCTACGTCTGCGAAAGGCACTCGCGCGTACTCGGCTTGACCGCCCGCGAAACCACCCAGCATGTGCGAATAGCCAAAGATACCGGCGGGAGAATGCCCCAGCAGCTTTTCGGCAATCCACGCGTTCGGATTCGAATTCTCGCAACAGGCGAACAGGCTCGCCTTACACATGTTGCAATGACCGCACGCAATGGGGAAGGGGACGACGACGCGATCGCCCACTTTGAGGTTGCGCACACTGGAGCCGACCTCGACGACCTCGCCCATGAATTCGTGGCCTAGGATATCACCCTTTTCGACGGTCGGGATGAAGCCGTTGTAGAGGTGAAGATCGGAACCGCAAATCGCCGTGCTGGTGATTCGAACGATGGCGTCGTGAGAGTTGAGAATTTGGGGATCCGGTACGTCGACGACGCTGACCTTACGATTGTGGATGAAGCAGTTGGCCTTCATGGGTTGTGCGCCCTTCCGAGGGTGTATTGGGGTTGAATGCGATGGCTGAGGTGCTCCTCGTCCCCAGCGGGACGCGCGGCGTGCATGGAGGGATGAATGCTGGAATCGGAATGCACCACCTCTCCCGTCTCGATGACTTGTTTGAAGCGTCGCAAGTCGCTTTTTATCTGTTGCGTCGGCTCCTCGCCGAACAAGCGCGCGAAAAGGGCTCCCAACGCGCCGCCGGGCGGGTCGTAGAACAACTCTACGTGCACTTCCGTTCCTCGGTCGCCGGGTGCGGTTTCGAAGCGTACAGAGCCGCGGTTGGGAATGCTGGCGTTGGTGGTCGAGCTCCAAGCTATCATCGAGTTCGGACGGTCGATCGTCACCTCCGCTTCCCACTCTACGGTTCTCCCCGCTGGCGCATGCGCCCGCCACATCGAGCGCCCGTTGTGCACCTTTACCGATTCGAGATGGGCCATGAATTTGGGAAGGTTTTCGAGATCTCGCCAATACGCGTAAACTTGCTCCCGTGGCGCGTTCACGGTGATGGACTGCTTGACGTGGATCGACCCTTGCTCGAGGTCTTCGCCGCGACGAGCGCGCGTGAGATCCATGGCTGTCTTGGCGTCGGCCAAGGTGACGCCAAGCACTGCAGCCGTGGCGATGGACAACCGAGTGCGATCGCGTTTGCGCAGCGTGAACTGCTCGCCCAGAAGCACCAAGTCGACGAGGTCTCCGGCCAGTCGAGCAAACACCGGAGCTGCCGGACGGGGCTGCATCAGAATTCCTACGCCGCTCGCGATTTCTCGAATTCCCATGGTGCGCATGGTCACGCGAGACAGCGGCGTGTCGCGGCCGCCGATCATACGCATCAAAGCATCGGGCGCCATCACCTGCGCCAAGCCCAAGCCGATGCTGAACCAGGCTAACCCCACTGCCCGTTGTTCGGCCCCGTCTCTCGGACGCCTCGTGCTCACTTGGTGCGGCCCGTACCAGAGCGAGGGAGGTTCGGAGCGTAAGGCTTGATATCTCGTCAACTCTCGCATCGGGGTCGGTTGTCGTTCCTGCATGGTTGCTCCACGGTCAAAATGATTTGCGGCGCGCGCGCAGGCTCCCGAGGCACCGCGAACCCACGCACGCGCCGCGATGCTCCCCCGTGCAAGTGGCGAACCAACCTAGCGCGGCTGCAAAGACGACCTGCGAGAGCCGGCGCCGCCATGGTGGGTGACTTTGGGCGCCGCGGCCCACCACGCTCATCCTCGCCCCGCTGGGGCGTTGAGTCTCGCTCAGCGGCTAAATCAGGGTGTAGGTTAGCGTTTGGCGTCGTTGACGGGTATGCCTAACCCAGGGATCGTTCCCAGTAAGTAACCAGGAGACGAGCAGATGGGCAGAAGCGCACAAGCGGTCGACGTAGCGATCATTGGAGCCGGAACGGCAGGTTTGACGGCTCACAGTGCCGCAAGGAGGGAGGGCGCTTCGGCTCTGCTCATCGACGCCGGACCGTTAGGAACTACCTGCGCGCGCGTGGGTTGCATGCCAAGCAAGCTGCTGATAGCGGCCTCGGACGTGGCGCATCACGTGGAGCAGGCGCAGGCCTTCGGCGTGCGCACAGGAGCTGTGGAGATAGATGGTCAGGCCGTACTGACGCGGCTGCGTAGCGAGCGCCATCGCTTCGTGAGCTCGGTGCTTCAAGTGATCGAGCGTATGCGTGGCGATGGTGAGTTCAAGCAAGCACGGGCCCGGATCGAGGCACCGGGCGTGCTGCGCCTGGGATCCGGTGAGGACGTGCGCTTCCGTCGTCTCGTCGTAGCGACGGGCGGAGCACCGATCGTTGCTGAGGCCTTTCGCGGTTTGGGGGACGCGCTGCTCACGACGGACCAGGTATTTGAGCTGACGGACTTGCCCGAAAGCGTTGTGGTGCTCGGCGCAGGTAGCATCGGGCTCGAGCTGGGTCAGGCGTTTCACCGGCTCGGCGTGCGCACTACCCTGCTCGGCCAGGGCGGAGAAGTAGGACCGCTCACCGATCCCGAAGTGTCCGCGCGGGCGCGACAGGTACTCAGCGACGAGTTGGACCTGCACCTGGACTATCAGTTCTGCCGCTGGCGGCCGGCGCTAAATGGGGTCGAGTTCAGCTTCATCGATTCGCTGGGCGTGGAGCGCCACGAACACTTCGAGAAGGTCATCATGGCGACTGGACGGCGTCCCAACCTCGAGGGACTAGGTCTGGAGCACTACGGCTATTCCTGTGGCGAGGCGGACACTCCCGCTCAGTCTCCTGACATAGACTCGGGCACGCTGCAGCTGCGTGAGACGCCTGTGTTCGTGGCTGGTGATGCCAATGGGCTGCACCCTTTGATGCATGAAGCAGCTGACGACGGGCGCATCGCCGGCCGCAACGCGGCCCGCTTTCCCGAGCTGGAAGCCCCCGCGCGCCGCACCCCCCTCGGCATCGTGTTCTGTGACCCTCAAATGGCTGTGGTGGGTAAAAGTTATCGCCAGCTGGCCGACTGTGGTGCTGTAGCCGGCGCCGTAGACTATGGCGATCAAGGCAGGGCGCGCGTCCAAGCCACGAACCGCGGCATGGCCCGTGTATACGCAGACCACAAGACCCATTGCTTGGTGGGCGCGGAACTCTTCGCACCCCAGGCCGAGCATCTAGGCCACCTGTTAGCGTGGGCCGTGCAGCAACAGATGACGGTAAAAGAAGCACTGAGTATGCCCTTCTATCATCCCGTACTGGAGGAAGGACTGCGAACGGCACTGCGCCAGCTGGCGACCAATCTGGGGGAAGGGTCGCCGGTGAAGTGCCGTGTGTCTGAGTTGGGCGTGGGTAGCTGAAAGGCGCCGCTCGTCTGAAACGTGAGCTCAGCGAAACAGGCGATTGGTACGACCCAGACGGAGGAACCACGTTTCCCCTGACCAGTCGTCGACCCCATCGTTATCCGTGACCAGGTACAGATGCCCATCTGCCGTGACGGCAACGCCTTCTGGCTTGTCGCTCGCCCAACCATTGTTGCGCAGCAGTGCCGGTCGCAGGTCGTAGTGTTGCTTCTCTTGGCGCGTGATGATGCCATCACTCAGACTCCGGTAAGAGAGCCGCACCAAGCTCTTGAGGTGGGCAAAGTCACCGCCTCGGTTGTCTCGTTCCAGGACGAGGAACCCCCCGTCAACCGCCGTGACTTCCGACAAGCCGACCCAAGCGGCGTTCGGAGGCACGGGTTCGAGTTCGTAGGCGATGTGGGTCCACGCAGCCTCGTCCAGATCGTATACCCAAAGCCGCGTCCATGTGGGCTCGTCCGTTGTCGCGTCCGACGGAGCGTCATCCAAATCCTCGCATTCTGGAGTGGTGTAATTCCAGCCCCGCTGCTGGGCAACGAGCAGGGTCTGACGCCCGCGGTGTGGCCACAGCGCTACGCCTTCAAACCCGGATGCCAGTGTAGCGGTCGCTTCCGATGCAGCTCGACACCGTTCAATGCTATCAGGAAGGGCTACTTCCTGCAGTACGCTGCCTTCCGGGTTTACCTGTACGAGCCTGTTGGGCGCTTCACCGGGCTCGGCCCCTTCGCTTGCGATCCACATACTCCCATCACGATCGATGGCGATACCCTCTGGGTCATACTGGCCAGTGCCGCCCACGATGAGCGTGCTATGGGTGACCACACCGGGGCGGCTAGAGGCATCGATATTCAGCACGCGGCTTTCGGAATAGTAGCCGTCCCATACAGCTAGCACCTCTCCGGGACGTCCCGGCACCCCAGCCATACCAGATAGCGCCGACCACGGAATGGGCTTGCCCTGTTCATCATCTGCCGCCACGAGCTGGGGGTAGCTGGGGATCTTTGGCGTCAGTGCGTAGAGCATGATCGACGAACGAACACCATGAGGGGGAGCGTCTTCTTCACCGGAAACGACGAGCAGACCGCGCTCGGGAATGGCGACGATGCCTTCGGGTCCAAGCGGAGCGGGCAAGAGCTGCTCGAACTCAGGCTGACCTGCTCTCAGGTTGAAGACGGCGACGAAGCTGCCGCGTTCACTGCCTACGAATAGCAGATCGCGCTTGCCGAAGCGGGCGTAGGCGATCGCCTCCGGCTCAGTGCCCCGGTTGCCAGAGCGGTGCTCTGGGTAGTGTCCGTAGCGGACGGCAATCTCGTCCAGCAGCGCACCTGAATCAAAAACGATATCCCCGGACGGGGTAAACAGCGAGAAGCCGCGACTGCCTCCGAAGAGGTCGCCTTCATTGGCGGTGGCTACGTAGGTATGGCGACCGCTTCTAACCCAAGCAACGGCATCAGGTTCGCGCACCACATCAGAGAGGCTGTCTGTCAGACTGATCATGCCGTCTTCTGTGATGTCCACTCCGACCAAGCTTTGCGCTCCGGCGGAAAAGCTCGCTCGCACCGTCGCTGAGCGCAGGTCGACGACGGCTAGGTGGTTGTTTTCCTGCAGCGAGACCAGGGCTTGGTTGCGATGGTTTATGCTAACGAACTCGGGTTCTGGGTCGTCGGGGGCGTAGGTCGCGAGTCCCCGCAGGTCGACCCAGGTTGAGGTCCAGGCGGAGGGTGGGCCCGCGGTATCGATCACGACCAAGCCCCCTGCGGGCAGCTGCGGCAAACCACCCTGCATGCCGTCAACCTCTATCTCTTCATCACGTTCGTTCTCGATCACGACAGCGGCGTAGCGTTGATCGGGGCTGACGGCGATCGAATCGGGTTGTCCGTCCAAGGGTAGCTCGGCGACGACGCGTTGGTTGCGTACATCGATGATGGCGAGGTACCCATCAGGTTGAGTGAAGGAGTAGCTGGAGTTGACCGCAACCAAAACGAAGTTTTGCCGCCACGTCGCCACGGACGTCGGTTCACCATTCAGCGCGAGCTTGCCCCTTCCCTGTGGGCGTTTCGGGTCTCGGATGTCGACGAAGCCAACTTCTCCCAGGACGCCATCGGTGTACACGAGGGTATTTCCGAACTCGGCGACCGTGACTATCTCCGATACGGTTTCGGCGCTGTGGTCGGCATTGTTGAGATAGTTGGGCAGCGTGGCAATCCGCTGAAAAGAGCCGCCCGCGGCGGCTGGATGCTTGCCATGCCACGCCGGCGGCCAGCTACGTCCATACGTGAACTCAGCATATGCGGTAGAGGTGAACGTGGCTGCGGCGGCCAATGCTGCCAGCCAGGTGGGGTATATTTGAGGCATGCTATCCTTTCGGGTGAATTTCCGCTGCGGAGTGACCGAGCGGGGCGGTAAGTTCGCTGAGGAGGGCGCATTCTAGAGGGCATCCAGGTGACGTTCGAGCAACGTTCGGCGGCGACGACTCCATATTTCGGTGGTGTTATGTCCCCGCGGGAACTCCTATTGAGGTGCGTGGACTGGCACAACGGAGCGAAGGACCACGGGGGCTGTCGGTCGATCGACCAAGGGCCGGCGTGCAGGGGCAAGATGTCGCAATACCAACGCTTTTGGGCGCCGCATTCCCTCCTTCCTGCGTTAAGTTTAAGACCCAAATGCCAACTTTTGATTCATGGTGGCTAGCGCCCGACACCTGCCGACCCCGCCTTGCCACGCCCGGGGCATCTCTACTCATGCTCGTCGCAGCTGGCGGGTTCGCCGCTGGTTGCGGAAACCCCAAGTCCGGGAACGGAAACAGACCGGATGCCGGCCACGAGCCGCAGCCCAAGCCAGCGTTGCGCGAAGCGGCAAGCCGCGCAGGGGTCCTGATAGGAACGGCGGTCGATGCTCGTGCCCTTGCCATGGACGAGGAATATGCAGAACTGCTCGCACTGGAGTTCGACTACGTCACGCCGGAAAACGTCACCAAATGGGAGCCGCTAGAGCCCACTGACGACGCCTATGCTTGGGAGTCAGCGGATTCAATCGTCGACTTTGCCGAAGCTCACGACCAGGCCGTGAAGGGGCACACGTTCGTGTGGCACCGACAGCTGCCAAGGTGGGTGACTTCGACGATGACGGCCGAGGAGTTGTCGGCAGCCTTGAAGGCTCACATCGAGACCACATTGGAGCGCTATCGGGGGCGTATCCGCGCCTGGGACGTGGTGAACGAGGCGGTAGATGTCGCGTCTGCCTCGGGATACACCGAGAGCGTTTTTTACGATAAACTAGGGCCGAGCTACATCGAAGATGCCTTCCGTTGGGCCCGCGCGGCCGACCCTGACGTGCTCTTGTTCTACAACGAGGTCGGCATCGAACGTATGGGGCCGAAGTCCGACTTCACGTATGAGATGCTCAAGGAGCTGCTGGAGCGTGACGTCCCTATCGACGGAATTGGTTTTCAGTCACACGTTTCCACGCACCGCTACCCGTCGCTTACGGACCTGCAGGCAAACCTGCGCCGCTTTGCCGAGCTGGGTTTGAGCGTCAACATCAGCGAGCTTGACGCACGGACCGTGTTGATGCCGGGCGATCGGGAGGAGCGCTGGCTGGCTCAACGCATAGCTTTTCAGCAAGTGGTGAGCGCATGTGTGGGCGAGCCAGCGTGTGAGGCGGTAACTTTGTGGGGATTCACCGACAAGTACTCTTGGATTCATGACGACACCCCCGAGCCAGAAGCACCGCTCATTTTCGATCACGACTACGAGCGCAAACCAAGCTACGACGGCGTGCTGGATGGTTTGGCCGGCAAGTATCCCCAGCAGGGCGATAACCTGATCCACAACGGCGACTTTGGGGATGGAACCGATTCCTGGTCCGTCTCGGGTGGTACCCTGGAAGTCGCGAGCGCACAAGGACGCTCGGGCAACGCTGCCTGTGTCAACGAGCGCAGCGAGGCGGAGGACGGGCTCATTCAGGCCAACCTGCTGGACGTGCTTCACGGCGGCGGCGCGTTCTCCTTCTCGGCCTGGGTGCGTGTAGCCGGCGATAGCGATGCCACGGATGCTGCTAGCGTCGAGGCGGCGCTCATCGTGAAGCGCTCCGATGCCGATGACGATGAGCGGTCGATTGCCAGTAGTGTCGTGGTCGGCGGCGAATGGAAGCAAGTCACCGGTTACCTCGGCCTGGGCTTCGAAGAGCCGCCTGAAAGCATCGGACTCTCCATTTACGGGCCCGCGTCAGGCATAGCCTTGTGCGTCAGTGACGTTCAGCTGCGCCCCGTCTCACCTTGAGCTTCAAGCGTTACGGTACCGTCGGTGGCTTAGGGGCCACGCCGTTGAAGAGCACATCCATGAGCTGCTGCAACAGCGACGAGCGCTCAACGTTAGCTATTGGCAAATGGCCGCTAGCGAGGCGGGAAACGAGTTGAGGAACGGCTCCCAGGGCTACGATGCTGGTCCCCAGCACGAACGGGTGCAGGTCGGTGCGCAAGGACTTCTGTAGCAGTCCGTCGCCCACCAACTGAAAGACGAGGGCTATGTGGCCGCGTTTGAAGCGCTCGATCAAACGGGTGAAGCGAGCGGAGTTCGTGATGCCCTCGAGGATGACCAGGCGCACGATGCGACCCTCTTCGGGAGACAAGGCGCCTAGACGTTCGTAGAAGCGCCTGACGCGCTCCTCGAAAGGACGCCCCTTTGCAAGCGCATGAGCCAAGTCCGCGAGCAGTTGCGCATACACTTGCTCGATGACCGCGAAGAACAAGTCATCCTTCGTCGGGAAGTAGTAGTAGACCATACCGATGCTCGTGCGCGCGTCCTTGGCAATGCTGCGCAAGGAGGTGGCGTCCACACCATGGGTGGCGAAGCGTTCTGCGGCAGCATGCAGGATGCGCGGCTCGATGTCGCCTTTGGGTCTTGCCATCAGGCCAGCTTCTTACTGACGCGCATTGACGCTACGACCATCAGGATCGTGAGGATCCCGACCAGCCAGACCAGCTCGACGGCTACGTCCGAAAAGGTGCTACCCTTGAGCGCGATACCCCGCACGATGCGCATGAAGTGTGTCAGCGGTAGCGTCTGGGCCAGCCATTGCGCGGGCGTCGGCATGGCTTCGAACGGGAACATGAAACCGCTGAGCAGGATGTTTGGCAGGAGGAAAAAGAACGACATCTGCATGGCCTGCTGCTGCGACTTGGCGACAGTCGAAAAAACCAAGCCCAGCGCTAGATTGGCTGCGATGAATACGAAGGCCAAGGCATACAGCAGTCCATAGCTGCCGCGCAACGGCACGTCGAAGATGAGATATCCAGCCGCGAGAACGATGGTCATCTGAACATAACCGATCGCGATGTATGGCAGGATCTTTCCCACGACCAGCTCCAGACGGCGAATGGGGGAGACCATGAGTTGCTCGAGGGTTCCCCGCTCGCGCTCACGTGCTATCGCCATCGATGTCAGCATCACCATCGTCATCGTGAGGATGACTCCGATGAGGCCGGGGACCACGTACACTGCAGTGCGTAGCTCGGGATTGTACCATACGGTGGGTTCTACCCGGATGCCTGGTCCGGCGGGTGGTGCAGAGCTGAAACTCGCGCTCCGCAAGCGCACGCTACGTTCTGTCGCCAAGCCAGTGGCCGTGTTGATGGCAGCCCCCACTACCAGCGGGTCCGAGCCGTCGACGACGATCTGCGCCGACGCTTGCTCGCCTCGCGCTAGGCGCTTGGAGAAGTCGGAGGGAATGACCACGCCCACCCGCGACTGTCCGATACGGAAGCTGCGCTGAATGTCTGCATAGGCTTGCACGTGCCCCACGACGTCGTAGTAGCCCGTCGCTTCGAGAGAACGCGCGAAGTCGCGGGACTGGCCACTGTTGTCCTGGTCGTAGACCACAGTTGGAAGGTGACGGACGTCGGTGTTGATGGCATACCCGAACAAGATGAGTTGTAGCAGTGGCAGTGCAATAGCCATGGCTAGCGTCAACCGGTCCCGGCGCAACTGTCTCAGTTCTTTGCGCGCGATGGTAAGGGAACGGGTAAACATAGCTATTTGGCGCTTTTAGTCGATCTTTGGCGCACGACCATCGGCTAGTGCGGCTTGATCGGCGCGCACCATGGCAACGAAGGCATCTTCAACCGTGGTGCGCACCGGCAACGACGAGCGCACTACCACTCCGCTCGTCGACAGCACCTGGCGAGCAATGCTCTGAGCATCGGTGCCAGCTTTAGTGCAAACGCGAAGCAGGTGACCAAAGTGTGCCACTTCCTCCACGCGCTCATCGGCCCGCAGCAGGTGCGCTGCCCGATCCCCGCCTTCGGCTACGTCGAGCTCAGTAGCGCTCAGGTTCCGGCGGGCGATGATCTCTTCAGGGGTTCCGCAGTCGAGCAGCTCACCGCGAAAGATGAATGCTAGACGGTGACAGCGTTCGGCTTCATCCATGTAGTGGGTCGTCACCAAGACGGTGGTCCCTTCGGCAGCCAAGGCATGGATGTGCTCCCAAAACTCGCGACGACTGACCGGGTCCACTCCGGCGGTCGGCTCGTCGAGGAATAGAAGCGGCGGCCGGTGTACGGTCGCGCTAGCCAGCGCCACGCGCTGTTTCCAGCCGCCGGAGAGCGTTCCCACCAGCTGTCGTCGGCGACTGACCAGTCCACTGTCTTGCACCACCTGCTCTATGCGGAGCGCCCCGGCCCGGCCTGCCAGTCCATAGATCCCCGCATAGAACTGTAGATTCTCCTCGACCGTCAGGTCTTCGTACAGGCTGAAGCGCTGGGTCATGTAGCCGATGGATTGCTTGATGCGCTCGGCTTGGGTTGCAATGTCGTGACCCACGACGGTGCCAGACCCGGATGAGGGGGTGAGCAGGCCACACAGCATGCGGATGGTCGTCGATTTGCCTGCGCCGTTGGGGCCAAGCACTCCGAAGATCTCCCCCTTGTGCACCGCTAAGCTCACATCGCGCACAGCCGTGAGACTGCCGAAGCGGCGGGCGAGGCGCGTGGTGGAGATGATGGTTTCCATGATTGTGATGCTGCACCCGAGAAGTTGACGCTCGCATTCCTCTAGTGCGGTAAGTTCACTTGCCGAGGTGCGCTTGGATTTTGAGACGGTGAGATGAAAGCCGGTATACCGGCGCGTAAACGGCGCTTTTCGTCAGCTATCTGCACGCGCACGCGCACGACGAGGTTCGGGCGCTCGTCTTCGCTGAACAGGTAGCGCGGTGTGAACTCGGTCTCTTGACTCACGTGCTCCACGCGGCCGCCGAGGGCGCTGCTCAACCCGTCCACTCGCACACGCACCATTTGTCCCACCTGCAGGGCGGTTACTTCAGCCTGTGGTACGAAGACGTCCGCGTACGGACGGGATGTGTCGGCCAATGAAATCACAGGCGCGGCTGCTCCAACCACTTCGCCGGGTTCCACGAATATGCGCAGCACTTCGCCTGCCGAAAGCGCGTGCAAGCGATACTGAGCCAGGCGTTGCTCCAAGGCAGCGACTTCGGCAACTCTCGCTTTTGCCTGAGCATTGGCTGCGGCGCGCTCCTCGGGTCGAGCACCACGGCGCAGGAGGCGCAAGTTCTCATCCAATTCTTCCCGCTGCGCGGTTGCACGCTCGAGTTCCCGTCGCAGGTCCTGCACGAAAGACAAGGGCGTCGCTCCTCCTCGGACAAGCTCCTCTTCACGCGCCAGGTTATCCGTCAGCTGCTTCTCGAGCGCTTCCGCCGCTCGGATCCGGGCCTGTAGAGCGCGGATCTCCTCGGGTCGGGAAGAGGCAGCCACCAGCAAGGCTTGCTGTTGTGCGGCCTGCACTTCTTGAAGACGCACGGGAGCTTGAGCTTTCTCGACTGAATCGTCCAAGACGGCGAGCAGCGCCCCCTCCTCGACGCGCTGCCCCTCCACGACGGGAAGCTCGAGCACGCGGCCAGACACCGTGAACCCGAGCCGCCGTTCCTCGAACTCAATCACGCCCTGATACCCAGCGACGGGGGCAGGCGCCCACGCGTCACAGCTTGGCAAGCCCAGCACCAGGCAGACCACTGGTGGCAAAACCCGGCGCCAGTTATTTATCATTCGACCAATAATAATCTCGACCGGCGGCGGGCGCAAGGGGCGCTGTAGCGCCACTTACTCGCCGCGATAGCGGATGACGACCAGGGTCACGTCGTCATCCCAGTCGCTACTCCAGGCACGGGCCGTCTGCAGGAGGTGCTCCCGGATCTCGGTCACCGTCTGGTGCGCCGCTTGCTCCACGGCGGCCATCAGCCGTTCCAGCCCGAACTGCTCGCGGTACGCGTTGCGCGGTTCCACCAAGCCATCCGTGTAGAGCACCAAGAGATCCCCGGCCTCGAGTTGCAAAGACCCGTCTTCAGTGAGGTGACCGATGTCCGGAACTGCCCCCACCCAAAAACCGCCGGGGTCTACCAGCTCACAGCGCTGTGTGCGCTTGCGGTAAACGATAAAGGGTTCGTGGGCACCAGCGTAGGACAGCTTGCCGTGAGGCTGATATCGGATCAACGCCAGGGTGGCGTGATCATCGCGCCCCAAGCGCTGCCGTATCGCATCGTACAGTCCCTCGTTGACGGCTTGGACCACTTGGGATGGGGCGGCGCGCGGGTTGAGGCGCACCATGCCCCCGATGAGGCTTTGCAGAATCACCATCACGATGCCGGCGGTAATGCCATGACCTGTAACATCGCCGATGCCGAACCAAGCCCCCCCTTGGTCCGCGATGACATCGTAGTAGTCTCCTCCGGCTTCGGCTGCAGGGATCATCGTCGCCGCAATGTCCAAGCCCGTGACCTGTAGCAGTGCTGGGTTCATGCTCGCTTGGATTTCGCGTGCTAGTCGGGCTTCCTCCACCAACCGTTCCCGTTCAGCCCGTTCTCTCAGTGCGACGTGTTCGACCACCTGGCGGTGAAGCAAGGCGCACTTCACTGCGGCACCTATCTGCTGCCGCAGAGCGCTGTATACGCTGGGCACGGCAGAGCCTTCGAGCACGGCTATGCCCATCAGATCTGACTCGAAGGTTAGCGGCAACACGACATGATGATAGCGGTGGTCTTGGCTGAGCAGGAGGTCTGGGGCCAGCGCGGCCGGCGCGATTGTAGCACCCGACTGCGGGACCAGCGAGCCGTCGTGAATCAGCATCAACGGCTTGAGGGCTTGGTGGGTGGCATCTTCGAATAGCGAGACCGCGGCGTCTTGGATCCCTAGCATAGGCAGCTCATCTTTGAGGGCCGCTGCCAGTAAGGGTAGGCTCAGCGTCGTGGAGAAGCGCTCCCCCGAACGTCCAAGCAGAGCCGTGGCCTGCTGCTCTTCGATGCGCCAACGTCCTAAACTGCTGATCGCCGCGCTGCCGATGCGTAACCTGCACTGGTCCCAGAGGTGTTCCAAGCGACGGCTGAACTCCACCTGACGTCCGGAGTACGACGACAGCTCCGCACGGAAACGCGTGATGACGTGCTGAAATTCGTGCAAGTTCACTTCGAGCTCTTGCGCATCACTGAGCAACTGGTCGAAGAATTGGAGAAAGACACCCGGCGATGGCCCTAGCTCTGCGGTCAGCGCATCCAACAGGCGAGCTGACCAGCGACCGAGCGCGCCATTCGGTACTTGCACCAGTTGCGACAACTCGTTCTCGAGCGCATGCCGGCTGTCGGTGAGCACATTCGACAAGCTGGGCGGCGGATGGCTCGTTGGTGGTAAGGTAACGGCTGCGGCATGACTCTGACAGCCACACGACTCGCGCAGCACGAGGTCCAGTCGGAACGTATGACAGGCGTCGACGCCTTTGCCGTCAAGCTGATCCATGACCACCGTGACGGCCTGGGCGCCAAGCGTCCACAGCGGCTGCCGTAGTGTCGACAGCGACGGCTGTGTCCACGAGGCGGAACGGACATCATCGACTCCCGTCACCAGCACCTGCTTTGGGACCGAAACTTGATGCTCTTGCAGAATCCCCGTCGCAGCCATGGCCATGTAATCGTTGGCCGCAACGACTGCATCGAAGCTGACGTTCTTGTCGAGTAGCCGACGCATGGCCGCTTTCCCGCTGCGCACCGTGAACTCTCCGTACTCCACCAGCCGCTCATCGAAGGGCAAGCCGTGGAGCGCTAGCGCTTGACGGTAGCCTTCGAGGCGATGGTTGGACTCTGGGCTCGTTTGCTGCCCGCCCACGAAGGCGATGCGGCGGCGACCGTGAGCTTCAATCAGGTGCCGCACACACAGTTCCATGCTCGCGACATTGTCCACGACGATGCTGGGCACGCCGGGCACCTCCACCCCGAGACTGCACACGGGCAGTGGGGCGTACTCGGAGCACACCCGGCGCAGGCCTTCTACTCCTGCGTAGTGCGCCACGGTTGAAGCACATACGATGACACCGTCGACCCTGGCCCCGGTGACGTACTCGTAAATCCGGTTCTGAGTCGCCTCGATGACGGCGGGCGCAAACATGCGCTGGCCCATGAACACCAGGAGGTTGACGTCGCGACGTGCGGCTTCGCGCGCCACCGCGGCGCGCACGATGGTCGTGTACTCCGAATTCAGTGTGTCGGTCAGCAGTGCCAGAGTTTTTCGCGCAGGTCGGACGCTCACCTATGCCTCAGCCGTGCTTACGACCACTGAGCGAGCCATGAATAGGGCGCTTTCTCAGCCAGGGCCGCTTGGGGCCGCGGAGTGATTGGAAACGTTGCCTCAGCCCGCCGCTTCCGTCTGCTCAGTTCGAGCACACGTGCAGCCGCCACGGGGCTCATCGTGTACTCCGCAGTCGGGCTCGTGCGGTCCTTCTCGCACGCAGGCGTCGCAGGAGCACAACTTACCTGCGAGCAACTCGTCCTCCGTGACCGTCAGATGTGCGCGTTTTTCAACGCCACCCGTGCGGAGGTCGTCGCTAGCCACATTCTTGTCGTTACTCATGAAGCTCTTCCTTCTTTCGCTCGAGCAATCCAGTCATTACGGACCGTCTAACTGCCGTACTTCACGCTGCAGCCATAAGCTTCGGTGTCCGGAACGCTCACCGGCTTGCCTGCTGCGACTTCTGCGAGCGCCTGGTCGACATAGCGCACCAAGCGACCACCTTGCGGCGATGCTCCCTCACCGTCGGGTGAGTTGTCGATGGCTCCGCGGTAGACGAGGGTGCCCGCCGCGTCAATCACGTACATATGGGGAGTGCGCTGTGCCTTGTACATGCGTCCTACACTCCCGCTCTCGTCCACCAGGAGCGGGTGCCGCATCGAAAACTCGTTCACCGCTTTGCGGTTCGTTTCGGGCGCATGGCCCTGCTTACCCGGCGCGGCTGAATTGATCGCGAGCCAGGTCACTCCGGCTTCTGAGTGACGCTTGGCTGCATCTCGAAGCGAGCCCTTGCTGTGAGACAAACGCACGAACGGGCATTCCGGATTGAACCATTCCAAAACCACCGTTTTGCCTTTGAAGTCGCCTAACCGGACTTGCTTGCCGTCCAGATCGATCAACGTGAAGTCGGGTGCTGGTTTACCTAGAGCCGCTTCTCGTGAGGGGGCTTCGTCGTTGCCTTGTCCAGTAGTGACAGCTACCGCGGCAGGCTGCTCCACGAGCGGACTCCCTACGGTCACTGCGCTGTTCTGCGCGTTTGAGGGTGCTTGCGCGCCCTGCCCCGACGGAGCTGGAGAGTCGCAGGCGACCAAGCTCAGGCCGGTCAAGCCTAGCCATGAGACGACCACACGATGCGGAAGGTTGAGCGGCGACATGCGAACGCGTTTACCACGCCTGCAACCGAAGGTCATCGCCAACCTGTGCCCATATCTCGCTTCTGCCGTGGCACTTTGGACGCACGAAAACCCCTCACTCGCAAACGTCGTCGAGCAGCGTTCGCAACTCCCCATGGCTGCTTACGCGTCGCACCGGGGACGTTGGCGACCAGCGCAAGGGGGCACTGCCGTAGGCGTACACGAACATGCCTGCGGCCAGACCCGCATCCACTCCGGGTTGGCTATCTTCAACGACCGCGCACGTCTCTGGTTCGACGCCGAGTTCTGCGGCGCTATGTAAGAAAAGGCCGGGATGCGGCTTCCACGTTCCCACATCGTGGGAGCTGAACACCCACGCGCCAAAGTACGGCCTCAGTCCCGTCACGGTGAGGCTCAGCTCAATCTTGTCTCGCGGTCCGCTCGAAGCGACACAGAACGGAATGCGCAGTGACGCGAGCAACTCTGCAGCCCCTGGCATCGGCTGCAGACGCTTTTGAAACGATTCCGCCGTGCGCTGCCGTACCCGGCCCACGAATTCCGGGGGAAACGTCGTGCCGCAGTGACGCTCGAGCTCCACGATGCAATCGGCGAGAGGCAAGCCGCGCAGCCGCTCGAGGGCGACGGCACCGGCCATACCAGCCCCATACTCGGCTGCTACCTCGACCAGCACCTCGAGCCCCAGAGGCTCACTATCGACCAGGGTACCGTCGCAGTCGAAGATGATCGCTCGGGGTCGCATTCCGACGCACGGCACCACGAGGCACGGGCTTCGTCAAGAGCTGAAAGGATCAGCGTCCGTACAGGCCGCGTAAAAAGGGCAGCGTAGTACGGTGCGCGAAAGCCTGAGCCAGGATGGCAATCGTGAGCACTAAAGCCCCGGCAGCGGCAGCCCATTGCAACACCGGCAGTGTTCCCCAGTGGCGGACAGCTATGGCCACGAGCCCCCACACGGTTACGGCAGCGAACTCACGCAGATGGCGCGAGATGATCAGCCCCAAGTTTGCCCCAACGACCAGAACTATCACAGCCACCGTCCACAGCTGCTCGGACGCAGCGTCCGCTCCCCATCCGAGCTTCCCGAACGCCGAGGCAACGTTGGCGACGGTGGCTATCGATATCCATCCTGCGTAGATGCTTATCGGCCACCAGACGGCAGCTATGAGGCTGAACGGCGCGTCCCAGCGCTCCATGTTCAAGCGCCCGATGACCCGAAACAAGGAGAGCAGTATACCCACCATCAATGCGGCCGAGAGGTAGACGTATTCGCTCAGCCAGGCCCACGTCCACGCTGCGTTGAAAACATTGGCCGCCGTCAACCAAGGGCCGATCTGCAGAATGAAGGTGTCGTCCCCTCTGCCAAAGGCACGCTTGAGTTGAAAACCTGCGTGAACCAGAAGCGCCAAGAAGATGAAACCCCAGATCCCAAACGCATAGTCCGCCGGCGTCAACAGGGTGTCGTAGCGGTCGCTGACTTCCCCGATGGTGTTTCCGCCAACGCGGATGGCGTTGGCGACGTACGTCCAGGCGATGAGCAGGACGATCACGCTGCTATTGATGACGGCGTAGGCGCGATACATGAGCCAAGTCTCCGACTCATCCATTGAGGTCGAGGCGAAGAGCTGCAACCCGTGCGCGCCGCAAAATCGTGGCCAGCGCTCGACATCCTCGGGACGGCGAGCGCCGGTTGCGGTTCAGCGCGCGGCGACTTGCGGTTCAGCGCGCGACGATCTTACGACAGCCGGGGCAGCCAGGTCCGCCGCCGGGACCATTGTCGCAGTGCTCGTTCCCCTGCACGATGCCATCGCCGCAGAATGGCCCGAGCACGCAGCCTTCGTCGCATTCACCATATCCGCCATCGTTCTCGCCGTCGTCGCACTCCTCGCCGAAGCTCAAGATCCCGTCTCCGCACACGGCAGAACAGTCGCTCGGAGTTGCTTCGAAGCCCGACAGCGTCAGGCGGAAGGATGAACCCGTCATCTTGCGCTCAGCTTGAAAGACGTTGATCTTGTAGACGTTGCCGGGTTCGAGGTCGAAGTCTCCCGCGGTTTCGGCGTTGATCGTCACCGAGCCGTCCATGGGCACGTGAATGCCGCCCAGGTCCACGGCTAGCTTGCCATTGATGTACACCCAGACATCGTCGTCACCGGTGAAGTCCAACGTGGCGTTGGTGTCTTGCTCGTAGCGGAACCAGTACTGCACCTCGGTGGTGAAGTAGAAGTTGTGATCCGGGGCTCCAGGGAAAACGGTGTCTTCCTCGGGCCAACCCACGAATCCATATTGAGCCGGAACGCCGGCGGGGCCCAAATCCTGGGTCGGCCCCGTCACGCTGTCCACGGGAAAGAACAGTGGGGTCCCGTCGTAGCTCACGTACTCGCCACCCGTGCAGAGCTGGGCTCCGCTAAAGCTGCAAGGCTTGCAATCATCGACACACGCGGCGACGCGGCCGTCGAAGTCGGTGGCACACTCGGTATTGCACTCCTCCGCGGCCTCTACCAAGGTCGCGATGCGCGCTTCCTGAGCAGCCATGTCGTCCAAGATCTCCGCTGCGGCCTCTTCGCGAGCGGCGATCTGGGTCTCGAGCGGCGTGATCTCCGGTTGCAAGGCTTCGATTTCGAGCTCGAGGTCCGCGATAGCGTCCTCGTCTACGGTCTCTTCCGCTTCGAGTTCCGCAATTTGCGCTTCGAGGTCGGCTACCTCATCGAGCAGTGGTTGAAGCTGGTCTCGGAGCTCTGCGAGCTCGTTGAGAGGCTGTGCGCTCTGATCTTCGAGTTGCTGGAGTTGGCGCTCCGCTTGGTCGACCGCGTCGTTGGCAGGCCGGCAGACGTTGTCGCACTGTAAGCTGCTGCGAACACGTTCAGCGCATCCCGTTTCGCAATTGGTCCCGTTGATCGTTTGTTCGCTTCCTTCTTCGCGAGCCTGCGTTACGACGAAGCGTTCTCCATTCTCGCCGAAGCGGTTGACGTACCCACCGTCGTCATTGTCCCACAGTACGAGATCTCCCGTCACTTTGACGGAGCCGCCGTCGTCACGAAACCACTGAGCGAAGCTATCGGGCGAGTCGATGCATGCCGTGGCGGTGGGACGATCCAACACCGGTCGGCCTTCGGCGTCCAGTTCAGCTGCGGCAATTCCAGGCACGATGGGGTCGCCTTCGTCGATCCCGCACTCGTAAACATCGAAGCCGAAGTCGGGGTGAGACTCAGGGAAGTCGCGATAGATCACCGGAACCCGGAGCACGCACTCACCGTTGATTTCTTCACAGGTCGCTTCTTGGGTGCAAGTAAATCCGTTCTCGAGCTCGCAGGTTGACGAGCAACCATCGCCGTCGACGTTGTTGCCGTCGTCGCAGTCCTCGTTGATGATGAGTCCGTCACCGCACTCGGAGGTGCACGACGTGCCCTCACAGTTGGGTTCCCGCAAGCACAGCGCTGAACAGCCGTCGAAAGGGACCGTATTGCCGTCGTCGCAGCTCTCGGCACCTTCCAAGATACCGTTACCGCACTCGGCGTCGGTGCAGACACTCGGTTCTCCCTCACATTTTTTTCCGAGCTCCACTTTGCAGCGCTCCGAGCAGCCGTCGCCGACTTCGGTGTTCCCATCGTCGCATTGCTCCGAAGCAGCGACCAAACCGTCCCCGCAACGGGCGATTTCACGGCAGGGCTGACCAGGCGCGGCGCAGCTGAAACCAGGTTCGACCCGCAGGCACTGCTCGTCGCACCCATCGCCCGAGACTTCGTTGCCATCGTCGCAAGCTTCGTCGGACGTCAGCACTCCGTTTCCGCAACCCAAGGGTGCGGTGGGGTCCTCCCCGATGATGATCGGATTGTCTTCGTCAAAGAAGTCGCTGTCATCCGGACCACCGCCCGCGCCTCCACCCGCGCCCCCTGCGTTGCCGCCGCCCGCGCCTCCACCCGCGCCCCCTGCGTTGCCGCCGCTAGCACCGCCACCGCTGCCGTCACCATCACCGTCGCCGTCACCATCACCGGTGTCATCGCTGCCACTCGGTTTGGTTGGACGATCGCCCGGAGGGACTTCGTCGACGCCGCCGGCGCTACAACCGAAGACGGACAGGCCGAGGGAGAGACTGGAGAGGGCAACGAAGCGCAAAGCGGTGGTCATGGGTTGCATGGCGAATACTGGAGTGGCGGGCGAAGCCCAAGGTACGTGGCTAGACTACCAACAACTGGAGCTCCATTCCCGGCTGCACCTGGTTTTTGTGAACAAAACTTGTGTGCCGACAACAGGAAGCCCAACCTGCGCGACTTGGCCACAGACTTCCTCCCGGGCTTATCCAGGCGCATAGTAAATATCGACGCGTGAAGGAGTTCCAGGATGGACCCGGGATCCCGCCAGGGCGTCCTGGCCCGCTTCGTTTCAGCCGCGACGCGGCGCGGCGACGGCTGGCAGATGCGTTAATCTCTCGCTTACGTATAACGCGTCTTCAGCGAAGCTTGCTGGTGAGGCAGGAGGGAGCCGGCAACCAAGCCGTTGTCCTCGGCAAGGTAGAGCACCGTCTCCACCGCCTGCTTCTCGTGAGGCAGTAGCTTGTTCTTGATGTCCGAGCAGCGAGCGTGGACGAAGAACATCCGTTTGCGCCAGAAGGGTTGGAGGAGGTTCGTCAGCACGCCGCGTTTGAAGGCGGCGACGAATCCCTCGCCTTCGATAACCACGTGATAGGAGGAGCAGTGCGCCAGCAACCTCGGAAGAAGCTTATCCAATCGTTGCTTGGCGGCGCCTTCAGGCGCCGGTGACCCCGCAGGCACGCGGGTGACGTACACGACTGGTCCTCCCGTCTCGCGCGCGGCGGATTCCACCGCGGAAAGTAGTTGGTCCATGTCTGCGACCTCTGGCTTCCCCCAAACCGAGAACACAGCTCCCTTCGTTTTCACTATCTGGCAAGCCATGATGAACTCTGTCGTACCACTTCGAGCTGGTACGAGCCAGAGCGGCTCGCAGGAATGGAACCTGAGAGCACGCGGCGCCAACAGATCGATTCTGGAGGGCAATGTCCGGCAATGCCGCAGGAAGTGTCACCCGCCGCTGGCCGCGGGACTGAGCCGTGGCGCTCGTCCGGTGTATTGAACGGTCTCTTCAGGTAAACACCGAAGGGTTTCGCACGACAATTGCGACCCTTCGATGGCATTTGCCAGAAACATGTGTGACATCAAAGCCGCTGACAGGGCTCCTGCTTGGTCTGCTCGCACTCCGATGTCGAGCAACGCCGCGGCTACGCCCATTCCCATGTTTGGCGCTGCACCTCTCTCGCGTTGAACAATCACGCTAGCAGAAGAAAAAATCTTCCAAAAGGGCAGAGCATCACGACCGCCGGCTTGAATGCGGCTAGTGAACGCCACCAAGCGCTCGTCCTTTTCACGAAATGGAGTGCCAAAGCCCCATACGAAGCGGTGAGACGATAAATACTCTTGAACCACTTCTTCCAAGGTAGCTGAGGTCGTGGTCACTCTAGAATGCCACTCCGTTAGGAGCTCGGCTGACTTTTGTCCAGTCCAAGGACCAATCCTAGCGTCGCTCTGAACCAGAAGAGAGCCCGCCATGCCGGCTATGCTTCCGCCATAACTACTGAGCGTGCGGGCAAGCTTGAGCGGCCAGATCCGAGGGTCAGCCAAAGTCAGCGCCACGGCTATGTCATCCAAGACCGCGAGCGCTTCGGGCTCCAGGCGTCGCCCCAAGACACTCAATGCCGTCAGTCCTGTGAGTGACTCCGAGCCCAACAGTTCGCCGAACACACGATGCCCGAAGTACTGATGCTCGTCCCACCCCCAATGGGCGAGGTGAGTGTGGATAGGAGAGAGCGTGGCTAGCTCGCGTTGTGGAGGGGGAGGGTCAGTCTCGAGGGTCACGGTAGATGATTGGTGGGAGGTTGATCGGGTAGCGGGCAAAGTTGGTGGGACGTTCGGCGAACGCCTCTGAAAGCGCGCTCGGCATGCGAACCAGAGCAATCACGGCTTCGAACTGCTCTCTTCGACGCAGGCCCGCGTCGCGAAAGATGGCCAAGATCAGGGCCCAGCGTGTGGGGTTTTGGCCCATGATTGGCAACTGATAACCCGACGGCAGCGCCTCGAGGAGGCGTTGAGCCCCCTCTCGCTCGGTGTCGGAGGTGGCTTGATGGACCTCTGGATAGTTTCGCGTCGGATGCGCCAACCACTCGAGCAAGTCAGCGTAAGGCTCCAGTTCATGACGAGCTTGCTCCGCGAGACCAACCGCGGAAGCGCCGACCAAGGAACTCGATGTCCCTCCACACAGTCGAGATAGCACCGCTGAGTGAACGGAGGCGTGCGCTACCGAAACGGGAGAAGCGAAGATCAGGGCCACCTGGGCGGCCGCACTAGCGATCGGGGAAGGAAGCTCCCCGGTGAGATAGAGAAAGATGATGCTGACGAAGTCGTAGTGCCGAGCCAGGTCGCCTTCCACGTCATAACCGTGTACGCGAGGCGATTCGCCAGGAGTGACGACGCGGGCACGGAGTTTCTCAGGGAACGTGCCTGTTTCCAGCGGGCCTTCGAAACGAGCTCCGCGTTCTTTGGTCGTCACGACTGAGGCTCTCCGTTGACACCCTGCTTCATCAGGCTCCGGTTTCGACGATTGCTGGGCGCAGGTTCGTCGGTATTGATCCACACATCGATCAGGTACGGGCCTTTAGCTCGCAACGCTGTGGTCAATGCAGCTCGCAGCTCTCGCTCGTGGGTAACAGTAACGGCGGGCACACCCAAGCCTTGGGCGATGGCAGCAAAGTCGGCGCGCGGGAAATCTGTTTCGAAGGGCGTCCAGCCGATCGACTGCATTCCGTCTTCGATCATGCCGTAGCGGGCGTCGTTGAGCACGACCCAGACGGCGGGGATGCCGTACTTGGCAGCGGTATTGAGCTCGTTGAACATCAACAACGAGCCATCTCCCGCCAGAGCTACGGCTTTGCCATGGGCGCTGGCGGCACCCAATACGCCGGCGGAAGCTTGCCCCATCGAGCCGAACCGAGTGCTCACGCGGTACCGGCCGGGTTGCTCGAACGACAGGTAGTGGCTACCCAACATGAACGAGTTGCCCGCTTCGGTCAGAACGATGGCCTCACTGCCTTCGACCACACAGTGTTGGATTTCGCGCATCAGAGCGCTGTAACGCACGAACGCTCCGGGACGCGTTCTGCTCACTCCCAGGGCGCGAGCCGGCAGCTGTGGCCAAGCCCGTGGTTGTTCGGGCCACCGCGCCAGGAGCGCGCGCAGAAACTCACCGACGTCCGCCTGCACGCCGAGCGTTGCTGCTTCGGGATATGCGGAGCCGAATGCCGACGGGTCCAAGTCGACGTGCACGAAGCCGTCGGTAGGGGCAAAGGTCGGTGACCAAAATGAGGTCATTTCGCCCAGCTTGGAGCCCAATACCAGAACGCGGTCGACAGCCGCGCTTTCGAGATACTCCTCGACCGAGCCGTGACCTCCCAGACCGGTTACCCCCAGGTACAGGGGATGAGACTCGGGCATCACACCCTTGGCGCGGGGCGAGCACATCACAGGTGCACCGCTGCGTTCCGCCAGCTCGCGCACCTCTTGTGCGGCGTGACGGGCACCAAAGCCAGCCCAAATCACGAAACGACCAGAGCGCAAGAGGTCGTAGCAGTGGTCAGACGCGTTCGAGCTGGGAGCGCCCTCCTCGATGCGAGACACCCGCACCGAAACCGGCTCGAGCTCAGACGTTTGAACACAAAGCGGCATGCTTACGTGGGCCACGAATCCCGTGCGATCGGCCACGCCGTTTACTAAGCGCGAGCACAGGGGGGCTATTTCTGCGGAATGCTCGAGCACCTGAGCGTGGTGCAGCAGCGGCCCTGGCTGCAACAAAGCACCCAGTCCCAGCTGCTGGCTCGTCTCCTGAAAGGCATTGCGCCCCCGTTGTGACGCACTCGTGGCGCCACTGACGAACAGGACGTGGGCACCCTCGCTGCGGGCGGCGGCCATGCCGGTGACCAAACTGGTCAAACCTGGACCAGTAGTGGCCACCACCACCGCCAACTTCCCGCTCGCTAGCGATGATTCGATGGCGGCGAATGCGGCACCCGTTTCGCTGCGACAATGCATCAACCGGATGGGGCTTCTTGACAGCGCCGCACAAAACGGAGCGATGCCTCCGCCGAACACGCCGAAGGCGTGTTCGACCCCCAGTTCCACGAGCGCAGCCACGAACGCGTCCGAAGCTGAAACCAGGGGACTAGGGAACGCGCTGGGCAGGGTGCCGCGGCGCGTGCCCGCGGGTACCACGAGGGAGCGCGCCACGGGTCGTAGCGACCAACCGGGTGCTGCTTCACTTTGAGGTGCAGCCTCACTGTGAGGGGCGGCGTACGTATCCCGGGCAGTTCTATTTTCCGGTGCGGGTTGAAGGTCTGCGGGATTGAGAAAAGGTTGCGCCATGTCGGGGTGAGGATCGTTGTCGAGGGACTACATTGGGCGCTGCGAAGGGGTGATGTGCGAGCGCTGGTGTGCAGTACGGCACCCACCTAGCTTGCATAAGTACCCTCGTTGCCGACGTCGCGCTTTTGGTCTTTTCGCGCAGCAATGTGAAACTGCTGTTTGCCACATTGATACAAACCGCCTTGCTCGCAAGGGATGCCGATCAACGTGACGCGCGGCAGGGCTTAGTCTGGGTCGGCAGCGTTTCAGTTCGAACCAAGGCACCTCCTATGGCTCTGTCGTTGATCAAAAAGACGCTGGGGTGACGAGCTCGGTGACAATTCGCATCGTTTCATCGCTCTGCGGCCCAGATTGATCACAGCTCAGTGCTGCACGTTTTCCTTTCCTTTCCGAGTGCAGCAATGCGGGCTGCTCGAAGTCTCACTTGCTGTCACTCGCCCTCGTGAGAATGACCATGCGGCAAGGGCGCGGCGGAAAGACGTTGAACGGTCGTCGTGCTACGGTCTTTGGACGCCACCCTCGCCTTGCCCGAAAGGTCCTGAAGCATGTCGCGCCTCGCTCCTTGTCTCGTGTGTCAGCGCCATGTCCGTCTCACGGACGCGGTATGCCCCTTCTGCAATTCCACGAATTCAGCCGTTCGCGACCTTCGACGGAGCGCTCAATTCGCGCCCCAGGGCCTGAAGCGAGCCGCAGTCTTTGCGCTCAGCGCCAGCGTTACCGTGAGTGCCTGCGGGGCAGATTCCGGTGATGGCGGCAACGATACCGACGACAACTTCGTTCCGATCTACGGCGCGCCCGTGAGTCCGCCCGACGGCGGAGCGCCCGCGCCCTCGACCTCGACAGAGCCCGGCGGCTCGTCCGAACCTACGGACTCGTCTGAACCTACGGCTTCGTCGTCCGAGCCAATGGCGCAACCAGAGTATGGCGCACCAGTTCCCCCGCCGGACTACACGCACGACGATACGGCGGATACTAACGACACCAACTGGGCCGACTCCGGTAGTGACTCCGACGGTGGCTCCGACGGTGGCTCCGACGGTGGCTCCGACGGTGGCGGGTTAGACGGCGGAAGCGTGGCCGAGGACGGGGGCGTCAATGACGATGGAGGGTTGACGCGTCCCGGCAAAGAGGCGGGTCCTGGTATCGTACCTACGGTCATGCCGTTGTATGGTGCGCCCCCGACCCCGCAACGGTAGTCGCGATTGGTCGCACTGGGGAAAGGCGACCGCGCTCGTCGTCATGGGAAAAAGGAGCGAATTGGACTGGTGGCGTACAGGAGCACGCGCGCAAAGTTCGCTGGCTAGACGGGGCGGTGCGCGAATCTTGCGGCATCAGTGGCAGGAGCTTGCAGCATTCAGCACTTTCTTCCGGCGCATCGAGGTGACGCTGGCTGCAGACTTGGCATGCAGGTTGAATGTCCTGTTACTGTGAGCACCCTCTCGTCCACAGAGTTGTTGAAACAGAAGCGCACGCCGCGGTTGGAAGACGACACTGTCGCACCCATTCTTGCAATCGGATTCCGGCCCTTCTTCCTCCTCGCGACGATGTCCGCTGTGGTGCTCGTGCCGCTTTGGCTTTGGGTCCTGGAGTACGGAAATGTGTCGCCGTATTGGGCTGGAACGATGTGGCACGCCCACGAGATGATATTCGGCTTCACCGTTGCCGTGATTGCCGGCTTTTTATTAACAGCGGCTAGCAATTGGGCCCAGTTGCCCACGGCGACCGGTTGGCTACTGCTTGCGCTTTCGGTGTTGTGGCTTGCTGGAAGACTGGCTCCGCTCTTGCCACTGTCGCCGTCCGTCGTTGCCGCGGTCGATCTGGCGTTCTTGCCCGCGCTGCTAGTGGTGCTGTCGCGAGTTCTCATCGCGGCTCGAAGTCGTCGCAACTACGGATTGATTCTGCTGTTGGGACTGCTGACGGTTGCCAACGCGCTGATGCACGCCGAACAACTAGCCATGCATGGCTGGTCGACCTCGATGACTCCGGAGGCCGGAACTGGGCAACGCCTAGCCTTGCGCGGCGTAGCGGCGATCATCGTGATCGTGGCTGGCCGCGTCCTCCCGATGTTCACACGTAACGCGACGGGAGATCTGACCATACGCCATGTCCTCTGGCTCGACCGGGCATCGCTTGCAGCATTTTTCGTGGCGGTGCTCGCTGAAGCGCTATCACTGGGACAGGATCTCCTACGAGGGCTTTGGATGCTAGCTGGCGCGCTGCACCTGGCGCGGATGACGACCTGGGGGAGTCACAAGGCCAAGCAACCGTTGTTGTGGATCCTACACGCGGGGTACGCGGCGACTGCGGGTTCCTTCGTCCTGGAAGGACTCGTGTTGGGCGGCTATGTGGCGCAAACGTCGGCCCTGCATCTGTTCACCGTCGGCGGTATAGGTGCGCTGACGTTGGGTATGATGGCACGAGTTTCTCTGGGCCACTCCGGGCGCCAACTCGCCGTGCCTCGCTACATGAGTATCTCGTTTGCGTTTGTGGTCGCGGCAGCAGTGGTTCGGGCCCTGTTCCCGATGCTATTCGACGCGCAGGCGGAAACGTGGTGGCTCGTGAGTGGAAGCCTATGGGCGTTGGCTTTTTGTCTTCTGCTGTGGTTTGGAATGCCGATTTGGCTTACTCCCCGGGCGGACAGCGGGAGCCGTCAATGACTGCCACCGCGCGTGCGCCGCGTGAACATGGGTTTTGGGTGATGATGGTGCTAGCATTGGCGGCAGGGCTGTTGCTGCAACCGAGTTGGGTGGGCCTGGCCACAGCGCTTGGTATCGCGCTGGCTCTGGTAGCAGGCGCGGTGGTCATCGGGCGCCGCATCCGCAAAAATCCGGCGCTTCAGCTGGCCTCGACGGTACTGCTAGGGCTCGTACCAGCCCCCATCGCTCTGGTGGGTGGGGCCGAGATGGGACAGACACTGTTGGTCGCCGTGGGCTTGGCTGCAGCGTTCACTGCCGGCGGACTGCTGGTCGTCTCAGTCCTGCAACGGGCGCGAAAGCGCTTTTCAACTGCAGCTTGGACGAGGTGGAGTGCGTGCCTACTTTCTGCAGCTGCAACGATTTGGTATTTGGCTGGTGGCCACCCGTACAAGGCAGCCGCTTTGGCGGTTACCACCCTGTACTGTGTCGGCGTGCTCTGGTGGTGTCCGTCTGCGAAACGACTCAAGGCCATCGGTCTGTCCATCTCCGCGGCCCACACTCTGAGCGTCGTGCTCCTGACGCTATGATTGGTGACGAAGCAGCGCACCATTGGGAGCAAAGTGGACAGCTGGACCGGAAATGACGAGCTACGGAGCGAGAGCGCGCTGTAGCGGTCTCGAGTGAGGGAGGGGGGGCAGCGTCACGGCAGAGCGAAACGCTATGCACAACGAGGTGATGAGCACCACGGCGAGCGGAACGGCTAGTGCCGGATGCGTCCAGTCTGGGGTTAGGAGGATGAGAGCGGGCACGTATCCGTGCGCCTCGAGCAACAACGGGTGTGCCAAGTATATCGTGAAGCTGCTGGAAGATGCGGCACGGATCGGTGCGGCAAGCAGCGGGACTCTGAGCAGTGCGGGCCAGTCCATGATGCGCAAGACCAGGAAAGCCGCCACCGCTAGGGCGAATACTTCGGGATAAAAATTATGGTCACCCAGCTCCTCCGATAGAACGCCCCCTTGTTCCAAGGCATGGGTATAGGTTCGTAGGACGACGAGTGCTACACCCGCACCCCACACAACGACGCTGCTTAGGAGGATGGTCTTGCTCTTGGGTAGCGTCGCCAAGAGGTGGCCCAGAAAGAAGTAGAGTCCGTAACCCGCATACCCTGAGGCTGTCGCTTCCTGCCAGCCTAGAGCGACGTACACGGCGGGAAGTACGACAAACCAGGCCGTCAAAACGGCGGCTGAGAACCACAGGGTCGGCTTGGTGCCGTGTGTCATGGCTACCTTCAGCAGCGGAGTCAGTAGATACAGCCCCAGCAACATGGGAAGGAACCAGAGGTGGTAGTAGGCGTTCCCTAACACGATGTCGCTGAGTAAGCCGTCCCAGGTGAAGTCGACATCGTCACTGCGCGTTTTCCAAACTGCATAGACGGCACACCAAACGACGTAGGGCGGAAGAATGCGCATGAATCGTTTGCGCAGGAACTGCTGAAGCGTCGAGGTAGTCTTCGGGTTCAGCAGCAGTGCGCCACTGACCATCGTAAATAGCGGAACGCCCCCCGTGGTCAACGCCTCGAAAAAAGCGCCCGTGAACCACCACTGCGGGCGCTCGGAAAGCCACGGCGAGTCCCATACCAGACTAGAAGCGACGTGATAGCCTACGACGGCAACGCTCGCGATGGCGCGGATGCCAACCACCCACTCTTGGTGGCGCTCGGGTGGTGGTTCGGCACGGCTCATGGCGATTCGCCTACTCCAAAAGAGGCCGTAGCGCGGTGAACCAATCCAACGCCATACGCTGCGCGCCGGCGTCGTTGGGATGCACGCAGTCGTCGGCTTCAGAGGGATCGGAGTTCGTCCACAGATCGGCCGTGAACACCGGAGAGTCTGGGGTACTCACGCCTTCTGCCCACGGCGGGATGGCCATGACCAACCGCTCGGCGTTGGCAGTACTCGCTGTCTTGGCGCAATTGTCGGTAATGACGCGGTGAATTTGAGCCACGACAAACACCATGTTCGGATTGTGGGCTCGGCCCTGTTGAATCATCGTTTCGTAGTTAGCCAAGATCGGTTCAATCGGTGCGTCACCATTCCAGATATCGTTCACGCCGAGCTGGAGCATGATGAGGTCCGGATCGTGGGAGGCAACGAGGGTCGACATACCCGGAAACATCTCATCGCCAAAGCAGTTGGGTACGCTGAAAGTGGCCTGAGTGTATTGGCCACTAGTCGTACAACTGACGGCACTGTGACGGATGTTGCCGCCGCAGTCATCGGTGTACTCGCCGACGAACTCATAGTTCGTGATCTGTGCGTCCTGGAGATGGCGATCGAGGTACTTCTTGTAGCATCCGGGCCCGGCAGAAATGGAGTCGCCCACGATCATGATGCGAGGTCGCGTGACGGTGGGAGGGAACACGGACTCAGCGCTGCCCGGACCAGGTGCTGTGTCTTCAGGCGGCGTGGTGTTGTCAGGCCGCGTGGTGTTGTTAGGCGGCGTCGTGTTGTCAGGCGCCGTGGTGTTGTCAGGCGGCGTGGTGTTGTCAGGCGCCGTGGTG
>CAZNZA010000010.1:26172-27298 GCA_964577325.1 uncultured Polyangiaceae bacterium | reverse complement strand
CGTGGTGTTGTCAGGCGCCGTGGTGCTACCCGGCAAAGAGGGGTCAGCGGCGATCGCTGACGGAATAGCCTCGGGGGCGGTGGCAGTGCTGCCCTCCGGTGCCACCGGAGTTTCTCCGGCAGTGGCCGCCGTGGAGGGTTCAGCCACCGCCGACGGCTGTGGCAGTGTGGCAGCAGCGCTGCCCGACGTCTCACCAGAGGGCGCTTCTTCGGCTGTGGGCCGGCCGCTCGAGCATGCACTTGCGGCAACGGCTGCGAAGCACGCCACGCGCTGCTGCCACGAAATACGGCAGGTCCCCAACCTGGAAAGGAGCATGAGCAGCAGGATACGCCAGTACGCGCCTCGGCGTCCACTGCACGTTTGCTCGCCGCTCAGGAGGTGCGGAACCGCGCTGGGAGCGAGCGTAACGGCCGCAGGCCGTAGCGAGCTGCCGGAGCGTAGGGCATAGCCCGAGCGGAGGCCCCGTGCGAGGAGACACGTTCTGCCCGACGAGGAGGGACGGTGAGACGGATGCCAACGGCGAGGCACGCTTGTGCCACGGGTGGAGCGCAATTGTAGTCAATGGCCCAGATGTTTTGGCTGTCGCACCGTTGCTTGTCACCGTGACGTTTGCATTGCGACTCTAATTTGGAATATTGCCGTGACACGCGCTGGTGCGACACCACATGGACGGCATGCGTGGCTGGATGTGGGCGAGACGATTATCCGAAAGACGGCGAATTCGGATTGAGAATCGTCGCACGAGCCCATTTGGTCATCGTCCCACCAGCGGATGGTCCAGCCTGCTGTTGGTGCTGATTGTCACCACGTATCTGTTGCCGAAGCTGCTGCTGGTCGACTTTTACTCTCAGCTGTGGATCGAGCTGCGCCCCGCGGAACTTTGGGCCGTCCTCATTCAAGACGCGCTGCTAGCGGGTGCACTCTTTGTGCTCTTCCGCTGGTGGTTGAGTAACGGAACGCCGCTTCGCGCGGTGGCCGCGGCCGCGCTCTCGACAGGGCTGCTAGCGCTGCTGTTGATAGACGTGCGTGCGCGCCAGCTGTGGTTGCGTCCGCTCGACCTGAAACTCGTCCTGTACGCGTGGGAAAACCGCAGCGATCTGGGATCCGGCCTAGAGCTGTTTTTCAA
>CAZNZA010000010.1:22736-26072 GCA_964577325.1 uncultured Polyangiaceae bacterium | reverse complement strand
TCGGCCATTGGTCGAGCTGCTACGCCCCGAACCAGACGCCGCGATTGCCGGCGCGCAAGCTCCTTTTGAGCAGGTCCCCGTCCCGTATAGCGCAACACTGACGGCGCCTCGGCGCGTGGCCGTGGATGCACAGCCTTTCCAACGCTTGGTGCTGGTCGTACTGGAGTCTTTTCGTTGGCGAGACGCACAGCAGGGCCTCGAGCGAGACGCGTACCCCACGCTTCACCGTTTGGCTCGTGAGGGGCTAGTAGCGCAGACGTACGTCCCCGTTCCGCATTCGTCCAAAGCCTACTTCGCTTTGCTCGCCGGAAGATACCCTTACCCCGGCATCGAGATGCGGGAGTCGATGAAGCTGCATCATGATAGTTTCGTACACTCACTGCGAGACGAGCTCGGTGCCCAGACATCTGCCTTTACGTCGATGCATCTGGCGTTCGAGAATACCGGAGGTTTGCTCAAGGCTTTTGGTTTCGAGCACCGGTACGAGTTGAAGGACCTCTTGCTACCCGGGGAAACGGTACAGGCAACCTCGAGCTTCGGAGGCGGAGACTCACAGTTGTATCGCGCGACGGCTCAACGCTTGAAAGCCGGGCCTGAGCGCTTCGTGGTGGCGCTCTTGCCCTTCGGCGCCCACTATCCTTATGAGTATCCCGGTAAACCCAAAGGTGAGGGGGCAAGTTATCACGCCTATCGTAAAGCGTTGTCGGTTACCGATAAAGACTTGGGTGAAATGCTCGAGCAGTTCATTGAACACGGCTTGGCCGAGGATACGTTGTTCGTCTTTGTCGGTGACCATGGCGAGGCATTCGGTGAGCACGGCGTGTTCGCGCACAATAGTTCGATTTACGACGAGGAAGTGGCAGTGCCTGCCATCTATTGGTCACTGGATGGCCGCTTGCAGCATCATGAGACACTCGTCGGTCGTCAGATTGATGTAGCACCCACCATACTCGACCTCTTCGGCCTAGATGGCGACCCCACGCCGGTACAAGGCGTGAGCATGCTCCGGAGCGAGCGACCCTTGCCCATGTACCTGAGCACTTTTTTCGACGACGTGGCGCTTGGCTTGCTGGAGTACCCGAACAAGTTCATCTACGAACCGGCAAGCGACCAATTGCTACACTTCGATCTGGTTGCCGACCCGCTGGAAGCGCACGCGGCGGCCATCGAAGGAAGCCACAAGCGCGACCTCGTAGCTCGCATGCGTGCGTTTCAACGCCATCAAAGCTCCGTCTTTTCCGACTGAGGCGAGACCTCTGGCGCGGAGGCGTCAGGCGTCGGTGCTTGGTCTGCGACGGGCGACGCTTCGGGCGCGTAGATTCGGTACTGCCCGCTCAGATGTAGCAAGGCGAACGTATACAGGAGGCCGTCATAGTAGCGGTACTTGCCGGTCGGCAGCGCGGTGTTCCAGAGATCTTCGATGACAGCTTTGGACTGTTCGGAAACGGCCTCCGTCGTGGCCAAGGTAGCCACGGCGTTCATGGCCACGAGCCCTGGCGAATGGTGCCCTGTTTCCTTGGTCCCATCGACCTCGAAGATAGACAGGTAATCGCTCACGCCTTGGCCGTGGAAGAACGAGATCAGCGTGTCGGCTCGCGCGCGCAGCGGCTCCGCGTCGGGTTGCATCATCCACGCCCAATCCATGCCGACGTTGCCGCCGACGCGCCAGGAGTCATAGGCAAACCGGCCACTGTTGCTGTTCCACGATACTCGATGCGGCGTCCCGTCGTAGTTCGTGTATTCCGCGGTAAGGCCCGTGTCGGGATGCATGGCTCGAGTAAGGAAGCTGCGACTAGTGGCGGCAGCGCTATTCCAGAATTCGGCATCCGCAGTCGGGCCCCACAGCGCGAACAGGTTGTAGAAAGCAGGCAAGTGGTAAGACGGGTCGGTCCAGTCTTCATCCTGCGTGGCGTTGAAGCGTATTTGCTTCTGTTCGGCGTCGAACAGCGGCACCGACGTAACGTGATCGACGATCTTCTTGCCCACGCACGCTGACCCGTCACTGGTGACGATGCGCCTGGCCCTCGGACCACTGATCGAAGGCCGGTTCTTCATCATGTCGACCAGATCGTCCGCCCAGTACTTGTAGTTGGCGTGAGATTGATCGGCGCTCGAGCTGCCCCAACGGTGATGTGCGAAGTACAACGCCATAGCGAAGTATTCCTCACCGTCGGGGGCAGAGTTCTCGTCGCACATCTCACCGTCGGTACTGAGTGCCCACGCGTATCCGCGGTAGTTGGGGTGTTTCGGATCCTTGACGCGCATGCGGGCATGCGCGAACTTCCACAGCTTGTCGAACGTTACCTTGTCGCCACGCTGCAGCGCGATCATCATGGCGTAAGATTGACCCTCGCTTCGGATGTCGTCGTGAGCGATGTCCTTGACGTAGGCTTCATCCGCCGAAAATTCGTAGTACAAGCGGTTCTCGTCGGTGGCGGAAAAATACGTGGTGTAGGCGCTGTCTAGCTTTTGCTCGACCTGCGCCGGATCCTTGCCGAGCTCGACGAACACGTTGCGATACGTTCCGGTGAAGAACGCGCCTTGCGTTTCCACGAGCGGATTGCCCTCCACGGCCCAGTTCTTGTCGGCATCACGCGCGGCGCCAGAGGTGTCGTTCGCGCTGCCGCTGCCCTTGGACATTCCGTACACGCCGATGCACCCCGTCAAACCCAGTACGCTCGAAATCAACGCAACCAGACCCCGTCGCTGCCGGCCTCTAATAGGGCTACGAGGGTCGCAGGGAGCGGGTGAAACGGCTGAAGTCGAACGGCGAAATCGGTGGGTCATACAATGCATTCCTCGGCGATGAGGCATCTGGCCTCACCAGATAACGATTGCCGCGTTAACGCAATTGAAGCCTTGGAGCAAGATCAAGAGCGTTGGCGCCCATCATCCGTACGTCTTACGGCCATTCCGTAGGCCCGCGTTCGCTCCACAACGCCGCCACAATGTGGTGGCTACGCGCTACTAGCTCTAGGCGCGGCTGAAGTCTCGAAGGCTGCAAATGCGCCGAGTGACGCTTCGCCTGCCTCCACGCGGCAGTGTCGAGCCGGCATCGAGCATCGGCACGCCGGTTGCTTAGTTCGCACCGGACGAAGTGAGGCTCGGGACTCGCCTCACGCATATACATTACGCACACACATAAAGAACAGGAGGACCTCACATGAAATCATCAATCATCACGGTCGCCGCAGGGGCGATATTGCTAGCGTCGGCAGCGTGTGAACGCGACGGCGACATGGCTGACACGACCGACGTGACGACCACCACTGATACGTGGGGCACGGACACGTGGGGCACGGACACTGGTGGGTTGGACACCACTGAGTTGGACAC
>CAZNZA010000010.1:15261-22636 GCA_964577325.1 uncultured Polyangiaceae bacterium | reverse complement strand
TAGCCAAAAGCGCCTGTCACATTGGCCGTGTGACGCGCTATGGTCGCAGGCGTGATCCCGTCCGTTGGTTTTGTCCCCCTCCGCACTGTTCTGGCCCCTCGTCTCGAGCGGAAGGTCTCTCCATGAGCGAGTCGACGGCGGCGCCGGGTGCCCCCTGGTTTCTCCAGGCAGGGGGAGAGTCCGGGGCTGTCGCACGAGCTATCGATTGGAGTAGCACGCCGCTCGGTTCTCCCGACACCTGGCCATCGATGCTCAAAACCACCGTCGCGACCATCCTGCGCGCTCGGCAGCCGATGTTTCTGTGGTGGGGAGAAGAACTCATCCAGCTTTACAACGACGCGTACCTTCCAAGCTTCAATCAAGGCAAGCACCCACGTGCGATGGGTCAACGCGGTCGGGAGTGTTGGGGGGAGATCTGGCCTATCATCGGGCCTCAAATCGAGGTCGTGATAGCCCAGGGGCAAGGCACCTGGGACGAGGACGCCTTGGTGCCCATATACCGCCACGGCCAGATCGAGGATGTGTATTGGACGTACGCCTATTCCCCGGTGTTCGACGAAACGGGGACCGTCAAAGGAGTGCTCGTTACCTGCACCGAAACGACGACTCGTGTGTTGGCAGAGCGCCGCAGCACCCTGCTGTACGCGTTAGTCTCACGCACATCCCAGGCTAAGGACCATATTGCACTGGAATCCGAGGCGCTCGAGGTGCTGGGTCAGTCCCCCCTCGACATCCCCTTTGCCGCGTTCGTCGAGCGAACGGAGGGGCAAGAGCAGGGTGCATGGGCGATCACGGGTTGCGTCGGATTGACCGACGCCAGCGTCAACGTTCTGGACGTTGCCCTCCGCCACGGGCCGCTTCCCAGTCCCATGCCGCAGTCCCCAGGTGGCACTCGCCTTGGGGAGGGCTTCACCACGCTTCAGATCCCCATCCAGGTCATGGCTCCCGAGCTGGCGCAGTACCCAGTAACCCAGGTTTACATTGCCCCCTTCGGGTCTTCCGACCAAGAGCATTCGCTCGTGGTTCTAGGAGTTAGCCCACGACTCGCCAAAGATGCCCGCTACCGCCGCTTCTTCGAACAGATCGCCGCACAGCTGCGGGCCGATCATTCGCGCGTATCGGAAGGCGCTCGCCGGTCGAGTGTAGAAATCGAACGCAAGAACCTGCTTGAGCATGCCCCGGTAGCAACAGCCTTCCTCGTCGGTCCAAACCACGTCTTCGAGCTGGCAAACCCCCTATACCGGCAGATGTTGAACAAGCCCGACCTGGTAGGTAAACGCTACATAGAAGCCTTCCCCGAGGTCGCTGACACTGACCTGCCCGCGCTCTTGGATCATGTGTACCTGACCGGCGAGCCCTACGCGACCAACGAACTCGAGACAATGATCGACAAGGGCGGGGGTAAGCTCGAGCGCTGCTATTACAAGTTCAACCTGGAACCGGTGCGCAACTCGAGCGGCCAAGTGTACGGCATGATGGCGGTCGCTGTAGAGGTGACGGAGCAGGTTGTCGCCCGATTGGTCATGGAGAAAGCGCACGCGGAACGCGAGCGGCTGCTGCGCGAGCTGGAACAGGCCAGCCGTGCGAAAGACGAGTTTCTGGCGATGCTAGGCCATGAGCTGCGCAACCCCCTTTCACCCATTCTCACCGCCTTGGAGTTGATGAGGCTGCGCTCGGGCGGACAGGCCACGCGGGAACAGGAAATCATCCAACGGCAGGCGAAGCATCTGATCCGATTGGTGGACGATCTGCTGGACGTGGCGAAGATCGCTCGCGGAAAAGTGGAGTTGCGGCGCACCGTGGTGGATCTGCATGACGTCGTCACGGACGCGGCAGAAACGGCGAGCTACGAGATCGAACGGGGCCAGCACCGCTTGGTGCTAGAGCTAGAGCCCGAGCGCTTCTTCTGTTTCGGGGACCGAGGGCGCCTTTCCCAGGTGGTGAGCAACCTGTTGACCAACTCAGCGCGATATACGCCACCAGGAGGCCTAGTTACGGTGCGTTGTCACGAGGAGAACGGGCAGCTGGTGCTGCGGGTAACAGACAACGGTGTTGGTATTGCGCCCGAAATGCTGCAGGGCGTGTTCAACTTGTTTGAGCAGGGGGCACGCTCTTCCGACCGCGCCCAGGGCGGACTAGGGATAGGCTTGGCGTTGGTAAAGAACCTGGTCTCCCTGCACGGCGGGAGCGTCTCGGCCCACAGTCAGGGACCTGGTAAGGGGAGCGAGTTCACGGTGCGTCTGCCCGTCGTCGCCAGTGGCGAGCTGAGGATGCAAACGGAAAGCAACCAGCCACTCAACCTCACCGTCTCCCGGCGGGTGCTTCTCGTGGACGACAATGTCGACGCCATAGAGATGCTTCAGGTCGCGCTCGAAGCGGTCGGACACCAAGTGGCCCAAGCCACGGACGTGCTGAAGGCGCTCGAAGTCGCGGCCACATTCGCGCCTGACGTGGCCATCTTGGACATCGGTATGCCAGTCATGGATGGTTATGAGCTGGCCACGCGGTTGCGTGAACTACCGAGTTGCGCCAACTGTCGGTTCATCGCGCTTACCGGATACGGTCAAGTGGGTGATAGGATGCGCAGTAAGGCGGCAGGCTTCGACGAGCACTTGATCAAGCCGGTCAACGTCGAACATTTGCTGGCGGTCATCGAGGCCGAGGCGCAGGGCCGCGAGCGGTACTGAATGTCGTTCTAGTCCCGTTCTGGTTGAGCACGCTCGGCGCGTTTCTCACCCGTGGCCTGAGCGCCGGGTGAGAAACGCAGCGAGATCGTCTTAGCCGCCCGCGTCCAAAGTTGGATCGGATTGCGGCGCAGGGGGACCCTCAGCGTCGACGCATTCGACCTCCGCGACGTCGCCCGAGCTCGCATCGCTGCTTGCTCGTAACCCGGTGTTGTCGTGACAGGTGAGGTTTTTGCCGGCTATCACCTTCGCCTGAGCCCAGGTGTTGCGGACCAGTACCGTGTTGACGCCCAGAATGGTGACGGTGCCGTGCACCTCACACTCGGCAAGCGTCGTATTGTTGCCGGTAATGGTGAGATCGCCTTCGATGACGCAGAACGACATTCGCGTGTTGTTCTTGGTGATCGTCACGTCTCCCCCGATGCGAACACCGCGCACGGTCGCGTTGTTCTTTTTAATCTGCAGGGTGCCGCCGATGACGGATACATCGGGATCTTCGCCGTACACCACCGCGTTGTTGCCGCTGATGGTCACGTCACCCTCGACGTCTAGCCCATCGGGCGCGCCGTCCAACACCAACACTGTCTTGTTGCCGGCCGTTGCCGAGGCCACACTGTCGATGTTGACATACTCGACGTCGACATCTTGCTCGAAGCAAAGCACGTCGACCGCGTGTCCGTCGGCATTCAGGACGACGTCTGCTGCTGCGTCGGGTCCGCATTTTTCTCGGACCAGGTCGCATTCGGACCCACACGCGGTCAAGTGCATGGTCTGCACGCCGAGGCCGTCGCCGATCAAGGTCACGTCCCCGGGTGCGTAAGGCGTACCAACGCCGTCATTGCTGCCGCAGGCAGAGGCAAGAACCATTGCGCTACCAAGTATAAACTGCTTCATCGTACGGGACCTTTCGCTGTGGTTGCCCAGACTGTGGCGGCAACCTCGCCCATTTATGAAGCGCGTACGATTTCTCAGACCGTTGGGCAGCGACCGGTAGGAAACGAGGCGCCGGCACGAGTGGTCCACAACGGAACGCTCAGGGGGAAGCTCCAACCGCGCCTGCGTCGGCGTTGGCTCGGGCCACCCGGCGGCGCGCTGCGCTGAACGCCGGAAGGTCGAGCTGGTGGTGACGAGCGCCAATAGTCGTTTTGGTGTAGACGGTATAAGTGAACAAACTCGCCCGGCGCTGGCGCCACTAGTGCCGGTTCGTAGTAGCTTCTGCCCAGGGGGCCGTTGCGCGTAGCATAGCCTGGCTAGACCAATCACGTAGGTGTTTTCAGTTGGTTGAGATACATTCGCCAGGGCCGCGGGGGCCAGAATGACGGTTATATGTAAACGGATGTGGGTTACGTGTCGTCGCTCGCCTGTGGCGCTGAATGTGCTATGGGTGCGACATATTTTTTGGCGAAGTGTGTTCTTGTGTTGCGCCTTGTGATTATCTAAGGCAACTAGGCAAGTAAGGAGTAAACACATGTCCATGTCGCACGATCCGGGTCAGGGCGCGCCGCAAGCCCTCGTCCCGATGATGTCCAATCAGCACGCCTTCTTCATCGTTGGTAGCCAAACCTTCTTTCTCGTCCACATGATCAACACATGGATGGACTGCCACCGCTATCAGGTCGTGCTGCGGGTGACACTTCCGGAGGCTTCGAAGAGGGAATTCCTCAGCGATCGCCGCCAACATCCTCACGACTGGTATGTCGTTGGTAACTTGGAGTCTGACTTGATCGCGTTGCCGAACGTACAGCGCGGGGCTTGTACGAGCTATCAAGCAAACATTTGGCGTGGCTGGCCGACAAACCAGGGCAGCGAACACTGGCCGTGGGCCAATGACAAGCCGGTCCTGGCGCAGCCATTCAAAGTGAACATCGACCGCGTCGTGTACTTCAGGCGGCTCGACTTCAACGCGGACTATCCGCGCACGACGAGCTATGTGCTTTTCGGGGAGGGCGACGAAGCACACATCAATCATTGTCCCGTCAAACAGCCGGACTACGACCACGTCGCTTCCCTCAGGTCGGCTCCCGATTGGTTGCCCAAGCCGCTACTCGAGGCCGGAGTGCCCGTAAACTTTCCACAAATTCCTGCCGTTCCAGGCGGCGATGCATGCCGGGAAGCCATGCACGAGTCGAACCCTCTCTCCGACGGCCGAGGCACGGTGCAATACGCCGGTTTTGGACCGAAGCGTCCGATTCACATCGAGCGAACGGTGTTCTTCGGCACGTGGCCTTTCAACCGTACGAACCAGAACGAGCCTTGGGCTCCGTGTGGGTTAGAGCCAGGTGCTCCTGGACACCACTGAGGTTTGTTGGTCGACTCAATGAGAGCGGAGCGGCTCAACTAGCATCGAGTCAGCGTTTGCAAGACGATTTCCCGGAGTAGACGACGTATGGGTTCCGATTCACCGTTGCCGAAGCAGAGACTCGCACAACGGATACAGAAGCAGGCCGTTGCTGAGGGGCGGCTGGCGCGCTTATCGTCCACGGCCAGGGGCAGCGCTGCCCTTGGCGCGTGGTTTCTGGGGCCGAAGGCGGAAAACGCACCCCTGCTCGAGGAACTGGTGCACCAGGCGGTGGACTGGCATGCAAAAGCACGCCAGAAGTTCCAGCCCGACGATCCGGTTTGGCTCACCGAAGCAAGGAAGGAGAGTCCTGCCTACGTCGAGTCCGTCGAACACTTGAAGAGGCAGTTTGCTGCGTTGCTTGGGGAGTTGGAGGGTTCGGTCCCCTTCTATAGCTACCGCTATCAGGGGCACATGCTGTGGGATGTTACCCTACCGTCGGTGGCGGCGTACTTCGCGGCCATGCTTTTCAACCAGAATAACGTCGCGGCGGAGGCCTCTCCTGTCACGACGTGGTTGGAGATGATCGTGGGCGATGAGCTATGCCGCATGCTCGGCTACTTCGTGCCTCCCCGCGATGAACGCACCGGGCAGTATCAGCCAACGGACGCGATGACGGCGTGGGGCCACATCACGTGTGATGGCAGCGTGGCCAACTCCGAGGCATTGTGGGCGGCCCGCAACGCCAAGTACTACGCGCTGGGTTTGGCCGCGGCACTCACGCGCGTGGAAGTACTAAAACCCGCTCGAGGACTGACGGTGATGCTGCCCACGGGGGAGCGGCGGGTATTGATAGAACTCGACAGTTGGCAGCTGTTGAATCTTCAGGTGGACGAGGTACTCGACCTGCGGCGTCGTTTGAAGGAAGAATACCCGCTAAAGGATAACGTCGATTTAGACGCCTTGCTGTTGCCATACACCGTGCAGGAGGCGGGCCTTCTGGCGTTTCATCGGGACTTCGCTCCGGACGCACAGGATCCGGTGGTGGTATGTCCAGCTACTGCGCACTACTCGTGGCCCAAAGCAGCGGCGCTCTTGGGTTTGGGGCGCGGAAGCACGTTGCAGGTGCAGGTTGACTTGGACGCACGCTTGGATCTCAAGGCGCTACGTCTGGCTTTGGACAGCTGTCTCAGACAAAGGCGTCCCGTGTTGATGCTGGTGGTCGTGCTAGGCACGACCGAGGAAAGCGCGGTCGATCCCTTGCAAGGGGTGCTCGCGCTGCGCGACGAGTACCGCCAGCTAGGTATGGACTTCTGGATCCACGTCGATGCTGCATGGGGTGGCTACTTCGCGTCGATGACACGCCCGACTCCTGAAGTCACGTCGGGTTCACCACTTGGCGAGCCCGACGAGCGGTCGGAGGCCATGGTCGCCGACCATGCGCATCAAGTCTTCTACGGTCCGGAACTCGTGCTGAGCAAGTACGTGCTCGAGCAGTATGCCGCGCTCGGGCGCTCCGATTCGATCACCGTAGATCCGCACAAGGCTGGATACATTCCGTACCCTGCCGGGGGGCTGTGTTATCGCAACTCGGCCATGCGGCACCTCGTCGCCTTCACGGCACCGATCGTTTACCATGGCGGAGTAGACCCAACTGTAGGAGTGTTCGGCATCGAAGGCTCGAAGCCGGGGGCTGCCGCGGCGGCCGTTTATTTGAGTCATCGGGTCATTCCGACGGACCAAAGCGGATACGGGCGCATCCTTGGCCGCTGCCTGTGGAACAGCAAGCGGCTGTACTGCGAGCTCATCACGATGGTGCGTCCCGACGACCCTTTCAAAATAGTGCTTTTTCAGCGCCTGCCATCGGAGCGAAACGCCAAGGCAACACCCAAGGACGTAGAGCAGGAGCTGCACAAGATCCGCTCGTTGGTGGTCGGCAGGACCAATGAAGAGTTGTTGCACATGCTCGAGGCCGACGCAGCGCTGAAGGAGTGGTTCACTTCGCTTGGCTCGGACCAGATCATCGTCAGCTACGCCTTCAACTTAGTCCGCGACGGAGTCCCCAATCAGGATCCGTGCCTCGTAAACCGCTTCAATCGGAAAATCTTCGAGCGGTTGAGTTTGGGCTCCCGCGCTCCTGGACCGCCGGAGACCCCGCTTTTCGTGACGGCTTCGAGCTTCGATCCAGCCGTATACGGAGAAGATTTCGTCAGCTTCTTCCAGCGTCGCTTAGGCGTTGAAGACGGCAATCGACATCCGGTGGAGTTTCTGTTGTCTACGACGATGAACCCGTGGCTCACCGATACCGCTGACGGGAACTTCATTCCCCGCATCATCGATGCGCTGCGCGAGACGATACTGAGCGTCATTGCAAGCGAGGCACAGTTTTCGACGGAGCGCTGCTAGAGCGGCG
>CAZNZA010000010.1:13148-15161 GCA_964577325.1 uncultured Polyangiaceae bacterium | reverse complement strand
TTTATCCGGCGCTACGCTTTTATCCAACGCTGCGCTTTTATCCAGCGCTGTGCTTCGAAAAGTGCAGTAAGCAAGCGGCATCTTTAGCTAGCCAAGACAGTGCTCATGACTTCAGCAAGTGCTCCCGAACCATTCAACGAACAGCTTTGGTATACCCTGTTTGCAGAGGGGCACCCCCTGCTCGTGGACAAGCAGACAGCCTTCCGCTCCCAGGGACGGGCACCGCGCTGCAAGCTTTGTCTAGCCCCGTTCGGCGGCTCGTCCGATACCCACGGCAACGTTCCCGCGCCCTCGAACCGGAACCCCCGCTACTGCAGTCTGTGCGACGACTTCATTCGCTCCAACCCTGGCGGAGCCAAGGTGCGGCTGTCGATGGTGTTCGCTGACGTGCGCGACTCGACGCGGCTCGCGGAGGAACTGGAGCTCAAGCAATACGTTCACTTGCTGAACGGCTTCTACGCATCCACCACGGGTGTGTTCGTCCAAACTGATGGCTTTCTGATGGACATCGTCGGCGACGAGGTATTCGCCATGTATCCGCCAGGCTTTTCGGGGGCCAGTGATCCCGACGCCAAGAGCGTCGCCCAGCGGGAGCGCGTGGCTGCGCGCAAAGCGTGGCAGGCGGTGCGCGAACTCGTACACGTCAGCCGCGGCTCACTTCCTCACTCGCTGTCGTTTGGTACATCGTTGCACACGGCTGAAGTGTACGTGGGCACGGTGCGCGGGGCCGAGGAGGGGATCTGCGATGTTCGTGTTTGGGGGCCGGAGGTGAATCGTGCTGCGCGGTTGTGCGCGCTGGCGCGGCCCGGGGAGGTGATGGTGACGGAGGCGGCCTGCCTTGCTGCGGACGAAGCGGGTGCGGACCTGGAGCGGCGCGAGGTCTCGCTGAGCGGTTTCGCCCAGCCGACTGCCGTGCGCATATTGCGCGCTCCTTAGAAGGTCATCGCGCCAGCCAAAGCCCCAGCATGAGGCACAAGACCAGCACGCCCAATATGCTAGTGCTCGCGAACGCGCGCTCTAGCGTGCGGGTCCCGCTGGGGCTAGTAACTCTTTCAAGATAACGTTCGCCGAACCCAACGGCGAGGGTTGGCAGGCGCTCCCGGAGACGCAAGAAGCCTTCCGCCAAACGTTCGGCAACGACGACCAGGTCACCTTCAGGCAAGCGCAGCGGTCGATGCGCCAGGTGACGGCGCCCGAAACCGTAGATCGCGACGCCGAGCGCCACCGGCCACAAGGCGTCCCACGCTGCCGTTGCATCCCACGTGAACCAGTCGTTGAGCACGGCCCAAGACCATGGTAGGGCAAATCCGGACAAGGACGCGCAAATCCAGGCGGGGTGGGGGCTAGCGCGGCCGTGAGACTGTTCACGTGCCAGCCGTAGGGCATGCATGAGCAAAACAGTGGTGGTGACGGAACTTGCGGTCAATGCGACGTGCCCTGCGTCTAAGCCTCCGGTATGCATCGCGCCTTTGAGCGACGTCTTGGCCAGCATGCCGGACGTGAAGGGTAGTCCGGCCAGAGCCGCCGCAGGTAAGACAAACCACACCCGATGCAACCCCGTCGGCCAACGGTGACTGCTGCCCAAGAAAAGAGCGATCTTGTTTAGGCCATGATGTAGAGCGAAGACTCCCACGACCATCACCGAGGCTTGCACCTGCACGGCAGCAAATGCCGCCAAAGCCAGACCCATCTGGCTCACCGTGGAATAGGCCAGAACCGTCTTCAAACGCGACTGAAGCAATCCCGCCAGCACCCCGTAGGCGGCGGTAAAGAAGCCGACGCTCAACCAAAGCGCGGCGTCCAAGCTTTGAGGCGGCACGAAGCGCAGCATTCCGAGTAGCCCGGCCTTGACGAGCAAGCCGCTCAACACGGCGCTGGCAGGGGAGGGCGCAACTGGATGGGCCAACGGCAGCCACACGTGCAACGGCACGATCCCTAGTTTGACCGCAAAGCCCAACACGAGCAGCACAGACACTTCGCCTGGGCGAGCGTGCGTTGCCAACTGGGTGAAGG
>CAZNZA010000010.1:11453-13048 GCA_964577325.1 uncultured Polyangiaceae bacterium | reverse complement strand
CGCACTTGCAAACCAGCCCGCCAAACACCAGCCCACGGCCGCGAGCAACAGCAGAGGGCGATTGAGTGGGTCGACGGCGATGCTCGCCCCGGTGAGCAGTCGTGGCAGTGCAACCCCAGCTTCTGGCACGAGCGCCACGATGCCGAGAGGAAGCGGAGCGACGATAAAGCCAACGCGACGAGACCAGACCTGGTGCGCGCCAAACACGAAGAGCAGAGGTAAACACACCGCCACTACCAATAGAATGTTCATTCGTAGCGCTCCGCAACGACCGTCTTCACCCAACCCAGCGGGCTGAGCTCAAACCCCGCCAACAAACCCGCGAGAAGCGAGAGTAGAGCCGTGACCACGGGCGGTCCAACCAACGCCAGTTGGGTTGAACGGCTCATCTTCGTGTCTTCTGGATAATTGGCGGGAGGGGGGGCAAACCAGATGCGTTGCAACAGCGGAAGGAAGTACGCCGCGTTCAGTAGAGTGCTCGCTATGAGTACTCCTACCGCCCAGTTTTGCCCCGCCGCAAGCGCGCCCACTCCCAAGTACCACTTGCTGATGAAACCAGCCATGGGTGGAAGCCCGATCATTCCCAGCGCGCCCAATGTGAACGCGCTGCTCGTCCACGGCATGCGTCGCCCTACACCTTCGAGCTGTTCAATCTTCTTTACGCCCAGCATTTCAGCGTAGTTGCCGGCACAGAAGAATAGCGTGATCTTGAGCAGTCCTTGGTGCACGAGGTGCACCAAGCCACCAATTGTGCCGATCGGCCCAGCAAGGGCTGTGCCTAGGGCGATGTAAGAGACTTGGCTCACCGTCGAATAGGCCAAACGTTTCTTGAGGTCGTCTTGCCGTAAGGCGAGTACCGAGCCGTAGATGATGGTTGTCGCCGCCCAAGCTGCGAGCACGTCTGCCATACCGAGGGCGTGGACGTAGTCGGAGCCGAAGACGTCGTAAACGACCCTGACGATGCCAAAAGCACCCGCTTTGACGACCGCAACGGCATGTAGTAACGCACTCACCGGTGCTGGGGCGACCATGGCACGAGGTAGCCACCCATGCAGCGGGACGAGTGCGGCCTTCACGCCCAACCCCGACACCAAGAGCAGGAAGATCAAGCGGTGAGCGACGGGATTGGCCGGCAGATCTCCCAGCACGAGGCCGCTGGAGATGAACTCACGGGCACCCGTCAACGTGTGGAGCCAGACCAATCCTGCCAAGAACAGAGAGCTTCCCAACAAGGTATACGCCAGGTACGTTCTGCCACCCGCTATCGAATCCGACGTTCCGCGGTGTACGACGAGAGGCCAGGTTGCCAGGGTGAGCATCTCGTAGAAGACGAAGAACGTAAACAAATTGCCGGCAGTAGTGATACCCATGGTGCTGGCAACGCACAGGCTGAAAAAGCCAAAGAACCTTGCACGCTGGGCGCTCCGCTCCAGGTACCCTATGGCGTACACGGTGGTGACGAGCCACAATGTCGCTGACAACGTCGAGAACAGGAGACTCAGCGCGTCCAGGCGCAACACCAAGTCCAATTCTGGCAACAGAGGCATCCGCCAGAGAAACACCGCTCCTTGGCGCACCGCTCGTATAGCAAGCAC
>CAZNZA010000010.1:0-11353 GCA_964577325.1 uncultured Polyangiaceae bacterium | reverse complement strand
TTAGCCAGGAAGCCGCCGCTCGGCGGTAGCCCCATCAGACTCACACCTGCCAAGCCAAAAGCAAATACGCTCACCGGCATTCTGCGGTCGGCCCCTGGGAGGCGGGAGAGCTCATCACCGCCTAGACCCTGCTTCAAGTTTGCCGCTGCCAAGAACATCGCGGCCTTGGCCACACCGTGTGCCAGCATGTGACTCACGGCACCATGCCAGGCTACGGCCAAAGGCAGATCAAACGGCAGCAAAAGGTAACCGAGCTGCGCTACTGTGGAGTAGGCGACGAGGCGCTTCAGCCTTTCCTGTTTGAGTGCCATGACGGACCCAAATATGATGCCTGCGGCACCCATGGTGGCGAGCAGTGTGCCTGCGGCCGCCAGTGGTGGAGGAGGCAGAACCTCGAACCAAAGGCGGTATAGCAAGTACACGGCAGCCTTGACCACCAGAGCCGACAACGCGGCGCTGACGGGTCCAGGTGCACTGGCGTGTGCTTCAGGCAGCCATCCGTGCAGGGGAAACATGGCCGCTTTGATCAAGAGCCCACCAGTCATCAGTGCTGAGGCGGCCGTCGCCGAGGAGGGGGGGAGTGCTCCGTCGAGCGCGAGCTGTCTGACTTGCATCAGATCGAGCGTTCCCGCCGTCGCATACACCAGGGCTACTCCGAGCAGATAGAGCAGGGATGCAAACATGCCGAGCAGCAGGTAGCGTAGGGCGGCTCGCAGAGCGGCGTTTGTGCCCCCGCTCGCCACCAGCGCAACGGCGGAAAGGGTGACGAGTTCCAGCCCCACGTACAGGTTGAATAGGTCACCCGTCACCAGCAGCGCATGAAGGCCCGTCGCCAGGGTTAGCCATGCGGCCCAGAAGTAGCGGGTGCCGGGCTTGGCGCCGATGCTCGCGCAAGCATGGGTGCTCGCCGCACCCATGACGACCAGCACGAGCCACAAGAGGGCAACAGCGAAACCATCGACGTGTAAACGTATGCCTACCGGGGCTGCCAAGGCCCCTAGCGCGTAGTGTTGGGGACCATCCCGAGCCACGAGAGCGGTGAGTTGGTAGAGCACCGTCCCTACGCCGCCCCACGTTGCCAGCGTGATGGCTCGCGCCCACGCTACTGGTGAGAGGATGACGAGCAGCGCCCCCGCAAGCGGCAGGAACACCAAAACGGGGATCAAAGCGGCCGTCATGACTCGGGGCTTTCGTCCGGCGGGGCCTCCAAATCCACGCGTCCCGAGCGCTGGTACGACGCGAGTACCAGGGCCACGCCAATAGCCGTCGCGGAAAGCGCGATCACTATCCCCGTCAGAACCATGGCTTGCAGCACTGGGTCCAGCGTGCTGCCGCGTTGACCAATGGTTACGAGTAGAAGGAACACTCCGGTGCCCATGACGTTGAGTGCCAAGATCTTGCGCAGAGCGTGGCTAGAGACCAGCAAGCCGTATAGGCCCATGCCGAACAGACCGGCGGCTGCCACGAGGTAGAGCAGCGTGGAGGACGTCACCGCGGGCTCCTTCTCACGCCACGGGCGCCGAGAAATAGCAGCAACAAACACGTGGCAATTGAAACCGTGAGCGCAGCTTCGACGACGTACACGGCCCAGCCGCTGGGCAAGGCCATCAGCGGGTGATCGGTCATGAGCCCACTCAGCGCTAGCACGGTGAACACCAACGGGCCGAGCACGAGCGCTACTCGTTGCTTCAAAGGCGGGTACGATTGCGGCCGCAATCGTCCGCAAAGCGCGAGCAGAACGCCTGCGGCTGCGAGCACGGCCCCAGCTTGGAAAGCTCCTCCGGGCGCCTGACCGCCGGCGTGCATCAGGTAACCGCCTACTAATACTGAACCCGGCACCACGACCGCAAGCAACGCGTTGAGCAGCGGAGTTGGACCGGGCGTCGGCTGCTGGCCAGACGTAGGCGCCGAGCCAACGCTGGCTGCGCCGACCCAGGCCACCAATAGAACCAAGATCTCGAGTAGGGTATCGTAGCCGCGGAACAACAGCAAAACTGCGGTTACCGGATTGCCGATGCTGGACTGAGCTGACTCTCGCAGCGAGCCTTCACCCGCCGCTGCAGGGGTCGAGGGGGCGTCGAACAGCGTCAATCCCACAGCTAGCATCAACAGCCCAGACAACACAGCGACGGCAACGGCGACCAATGAGCCGCGCTCCTGAGGCTCACAGCGCGGCTGCGTCGGCTGCATGTGCTCGAGTCGTCGGTAGGTAAGCATCAGCATGGCACCCATGACTCCAGCGCCCACCGCAGCTTCCGCCAACGCCAGATCGGGAGAACCGAGGCGCGCCCAAACCACGGCCATCAGCAGACCGAATATGACGAACATGATGAGGGAGCGGAACAGGTGCTCCCGCGACACGACCTGCCACGAAAGCCATAGCAGGCCCAGCACGAGAAGCACGTCCACCGCGATGAGCACCTACTGACCTCCGGAAGCCTTGGAATGGCGAGCGATGAGGTGCGCCGAAACGCTAGCGGCGAGCAGACCAAAACCCCATACCAGTCCCAGCAGGACGACGAGGCGCAGGGACGGGGTCCTCACCGCTAACGACAAGCACACGAGGAACAGCCCTACGTTGTCGGCTTTCGTCAGCGCATGCAGCCGACTCAGCGTGTCGGGAAAACGCAGCATACCCACCGTGCCTGCCAAGTAGAACGCGCAGCCAGCGCTCAGCAAGGCTGTGGAAAGCCACTGCGACCCAGTCACTTGGGTGCTCTCTGAGCTGGGCTCAAAGCCACGAACGCCACGCTCAACACAGCGGCCAAGAGCACAAACAGCAGAGCCACGTCGTAGACCGCCGGCTCGCCCAACCAATCGGCCAAAAGCAGGAGTACGGCGACGCTCGTACTACCGAAAAGCAGCGTAGCAAGCATGCGGTCCGACGCTGTCGGACCGCGAGCTACTCTGACCAAGCCCGCTGCTAGGTTCATGAGTAGGAACACGATGGCCAGCAACAGCACGTCATTCATCGTTCGGTACCTCATGGATAGTGGAGGAGAACAGGCGGCCGATCTGACGCTCCAGCTCCGCTAAGCCCTCGGCTGCACGAGGCACAAGAACGTGTGCCTGTAGGACTCCATTCGACAGCTCTACGCTCAGGCTGCCGGGGATCAGATTCGCCGTCAGCACCATCATCGTTTGCGGGAGGCCGCTCGGGAGCGACAGGCGAACCTGTACCAACTGTGGGTCGATCGCGAGGCGACGAGACAGCGCCCGCAGCGCGACGTCTGTGCCTCCGCGAAAGGACGCCCGGAGAAAGTACAGGAAAAAAAACGCCAGGCGAATAGGCCTCCAGGGATACACCTGAATCGGCACCAGCCACGCCCCGGCGCTGGCGCCGAGGAGGGCAAACACGAGCCCCGCCCAAGCACCATTCCACCCATTGAGCGCAAGCCAAAGTAACAACAGGCCGGTCGTGGTTTGGAGAAACCAGATAAGACGGTTTCTGCTTTGAGTCGTGCTCATGGTGCGGCTCGTGTTTGCTCGCGGAGAGCTATGTTCGATACGGGCGTTGATTGGCGACGAGCACTTAGCCGTTCTTCAGCCGAATGACGACGCCGTCGTCGCCCAGCATGGCAACCCGATGGCTGACGTTTTGGCCCTCACGTTCGCGGTCGCTTGCCACGACTACCGTGCCCGAGCCCAGCTCGTCGATCGTCAACTGTCCGGGACGGTGCCCCAGATTGAGGACCACCAGGAAGCGGGTGCCCTCCGCCTCACGCACGTAGGCCAGTAGATCCGGGCAGTCCGTCACTACAGGCGTATAGCTGCCAACGCTGAGCGCCGGCTCTGAGCGTCTCAGCTGAATGAGACGGTGATAGAGATTTAGTAGCGAATTCGGATTCTTTTGCTGCCGCTCAACGTTGCGCGAGCGGTGATCGAACGATATCGGCAGCCAGGGTTGAGCTGTCGTGAACCCAGCGCCCGACTCAGGCGACCACTGCATGGGGGTGCGCGACGGATCGCGGCTGACTCCGATGCTTTTGCCCTGCGGATCTTGGTAATCCTCAGGCGCTATGACCGAGTCTCGCATGCTGATCTCGTCACCGTAGTAGCAAGTCGGTGTTCCTCTCAAGGTCAGCAACAACAGCGCAGCAACCCGCGCTTGAGCCAAACCCACCTTGCTGGCAATGCGGGGCTGGTCGTGATTGCCCAGTACCCAGTTCGGCCAGGCTTTTGGTGGCAGCGCGCCTTCATATTCGCTGATTGCCGCGCCAATCTGTCGCGCATCCCACGGTAGTTGAATGAGCTGAAAGTTGAAGGGAAGGTGGGCGCCATTGGCGTCGGCACCGTAGTAAGTGACCAAGCGGCGGATAGGGAGGTATATTTCGCCGATGAGCAGCCGTTCCTCATACTCGTCCACGAGTGCCCGCATCTCACGCACGATCTCGTGCACCTCGGGTTGATCGGTGGAGAAGGTGGCCAAGAGCGAATCGTAAGGCACGTCCCTATTTGGCGTGTAGTCGGGATTGGCTGGGTTGTCGCGCCACTGTGCGTCTTTGATCAGATGCCAGAGCACGTCCATGCGAAACCCGTCGACTCCCTTGTCGAGCCAGAAGCGCATGGCCGCATACATCGCTTCGCGCACCTCGCAGTTGCGCCAGTTGAGATCCGGCTGCTCCTTGAGAAAGGCATGGTAGTAGTATTGCCCGGTCGCTTCATCCCATTGCCACGCACTGCCACCAAACACGCTGAGCCAATTGTTGGGAGGGGAGCCGTCCGGCTTGGCGTCGTGCCAGAGGTACCAGTCGCGCTTCGGATTATCACGCGACGCTTTGGACTCCAGAAACCACGGGTGCTGGTCTGAGGTGTGGTTCGGGACGAAGTCGAAGATCACGCGTAAGCCCCGGGCGTGTGCCTGGGCGATCAAGGCATCGACGTCCTCCATGGTGCCGAAAAGCGGATGCACACCCGTGTAGTCGGAGACATCGTAGCCGAAGTCTGCCATCGGCGAGGGATAGATGGGAGAGAGCCAGACGGCGTCCACCCCCAGCCATACCAGGTAGTCCAGTTTCGAGCAGATGCCCCGCACGTCACCCACGCCATCGCCGTCGTGGTCCGCGAAGGAACGGGGATAGATGTGGTAGATGATGCCGCGCTGCCACCAAAGGTGTTGTGAAGTTGTGGCTGTCATGTCGAGTCCCCCGAGGAATCTACGCGTTCAGTCTCGGCCCCGCCGCGCCCGCGAACTTGGGGCACGGCGGAGAAGACGGTGGTCGATTGGGCCGTAGCCTGCCACTGACCCTCGCCATTCGGCAATCCAAATCCCTGCCCACCGTACTTCGGATCCTCGCTCGACAGGATCAGCTGCCAGCGCATGTCAGGCGGTGGTGCAAGGAGGGGCTCAGGGCAAGGCGAAAGCTCGAGGTCTGGCCCAAAGTTTACTAGTACCAGTCGGTCGCCAGCATCACAAAAAACACGCAGCACGAACGCCTTTTCGCTCAATACCGCCCCTTCGATGCGATCACTGCGTTCTTGACCGAATGCGACATCTGCCTTGCGTAGTGCCAACAGATCGCGATGCAGGTCGTACCACGCCTGATGCTTCGTGCGTTCAGAGAGATCGAGCTTGCAGCGCTCGAAGGTAGCGCTAGCGGCGGCAGGAGCGAGTTGTACTCGTTCTACCGCAGCGGCCACCGACGGAAACTGCGCTAGAAACTCCGCACGCCCGCGGTCCACCAGCGAAGCGAGCTCAGCCGTGTGATCTGCAAAATACAGAAATGGCGCCGACGCGGCGAATTCTTGCCCCTGAAACAGCATCGGCGTCGGTGGGGCCAGCAGCCACAGTGAAGTCAAGGCACGCAACAGCGCGGGGCTCGTCAGACGATCGCAGCGCGCCCCATCCAAGCTGTTGGCGACTTGGTCATGATTCTGAAGGTAGGTGATGAAGTGGCGAGCCTCGAGATCCAGGGCTGAACGGCCCCTCGTTTGCTGCTGCCACGAATAGTACTGACCTTGATACAAGTAGCCACGTTTGATGGCGGAGATCAACTCCTGAGGCGTGCCGCGATAGTCTTGATAGTAGGCTTCCCGACGACCCGTCAACGCCACTCGCGCAGTATGGTGGAAGTCGTCGTTCCAAAGCGCGTCTCCGCCGTAGCCGCCTTCGGCGACTGGACGTACCAAGCGCGCGTGCTGAGGTTCGTTCTCCGCCACGACGAAGACCCGGCGACGGTGTGCGCGCCCGGCTTCCCGGGTGGCGGCGACAACGTCCGCCACGATGTGGCGCTCGGAAGCGTCGAACATGCTTTGGGTGGCGTCGAGCCGTAAGCCGTCGAAGTGATATTCCTCAATCCAGTACCGGGCATTGTTGATGAAGAACTCTCGCACGGGACCGCTGTGCTTGCCGTCGAAGTTGAGCGGTTCGCCCCACTCGTTTTTGTAGCGATCCGTGAAGTAGTCCTTTGAAAAGCACTTCAGATAATTACCGTCAGGGCCCAAGTGGTTGTACACCACGTCGAGGAGCACCGACAAGCCGTGCTGATGGGCGCTGTCGATGAAGTGCCGCAGCTCGTCGGGAGTGCCATACAAGTGACTCGGAGCCCACAGATCCACGCCGTCGTAGCCCCATCCGAAGCGGCCCGGGAACTCCGCTAGGGGCATGAGTTCCAACGTCGTTATCCCCAAGCGACTGAGCTCTTCGAGTTCACGGGCAGCGGCGGCATACGTTCCCTCCGGAGTGAACGTCCCGATGTGCATTTCATACAGAACGCGTCCGCGTTCGGGCACGCCTGGAAATGACCCGTCCTTCCAAGAGTACTTCTTGGCGTCGACGACTTGGGAGGCAGCGTGAGGTCCCCAGGGTTGAAACCGTGAGGCGGGATCGGGGTAAATCTTGTCTTGACCGTCGAGGCGAAAGCCATACCAGGAACCGTCACCGAAGCCCGAGCCTAAACCGGAGTGGTATCCTCCAGGTTCGCGGTCGAGGACCACCGGGCGTCCCGTGTCTTGGCCTTGCCCGTCCATCTCCACGACGGCCACGCGTTTGCACTGCGGCGCCCACACACGGAAGTGAGTGCCTCCTGCTAGCACTTCGGCTCCGATCGGGTAACGGCGAGAAGTCATGTCTCGCCTCGTTGTGCTATGCCTTTGCGGGGGATTGTCATGCCGCCAACACCGGTCTGACGGGCGCCAGATCTGCCACGAAGCGTTGCATCTCCTCGCCGCGCGTCGCCTCATTCGGCGAGCGGAGGATGGACGACGGATGCACTGTCGCCAGAACGTACCTTGCCCACCCGCTTTCGATGAACTTTCCTCGGTCCGCGCTCACTCGGAACTGCGGACCGAGCAAAGCCTTGGCGGCTGTCGCACCTAAGCAAACGAGCACCAGGGGGCGGATGAGATTGAGCTCGGCTTCGAGCCACGGCAGGCATGCACCGATCTCGCGCGCATTGGGCGTCCGGTGCAGACGTCGTTTGCCTTTGGGCTCCCACTTGAAGTGCTTCACGATGTTGGTGACGTATGCCTCGCTGCGATCGATGTTTGCTTGTTGCAACGCGGCGTCCAACACCCGCCCGGAGGGACCTACGAAGGGACGGCCGGCGAGGTCTTCTTTATCGCCGGGCTGTTCGCCAACGAGCATGAGCCGCGCGCGCCGAAGACCTTCACCGAAGACGGTTTGCGTTCCAAGCTCCCACAGCGGACAGCCGTGGCATTGTGCAGCGGCCCGTTTGAGGCTGAGTAGGGATCGTGTCTGGGGAACATACGGTGCGGCGCTGGTGGACATATCATCGAGCGGGCGTTTGAGGTCGCCTGCACTATCTCTCTTGGGTGGGCGCTGTTGCACGTGTCAAGAGCCACTATTCGTTTGGTTGGGGAACGGCATCGGTGCCGGAGCTCGTCGAGCACGTGTCGGCCAAGGGCTACCAAAGTCTGTGGCTCACCGACGTGGAAAACATGTACGGTCAGGTCGAGCTGCATTGGCACTGCCGCACGACGACGCTCCGACCACTGACGGGGGTGGAGCTCCGCGCGGGATGGCAAGCGGGCAAGAGTCTGGGGAGCAACAGCGGCCGAGTGGTGCTGCTCGCCCAGGACTCGACCGGCTACGCCGCCTTGTGCCGGGTGACGAGCGCGCGCCGCGCTACGACGGCACCAACCTGCGCGCCGATAGATAGCCTGAGGCACGCCGTCAAGGACGGGCTGCTGGCCGCCAGTGATGATCCTGCCGTACTAGCGCCCTTGGCGAAGCTGATGGGGGCCACTCGGGTGCTTGCGCTGCGCGTGTACGGCGAGGAATTGAGCAAGGCCGAGCTCGAAGCTGAGGCTCGGCGTCTTGGGGTGAGGCTGGTGCCGGACTCTGACGCGGCTCTCCTGTACCCGGAGGACTTGGATTTGCACCGTTTGCTTCGTGCGGCGCATTTGCGGCGGCACGTGGCAAGCTTGCACGCAACACAAGCGCCCGCCCGCATCTTGCCCGGCGCTGCCGACCTGCGTCAGGCTTTCGCTCATGAGCCGACACTACTGAGCGAGTTGGCGGCCATTGCCGCAGGTTCTCGTGTGCCTTTGCTCGAGGAGAGGAAAGCCTCGCCCACTACTGCCAAAGCCGACGATCGGCGCCTCGCTCGCTTTTGCCAGCGACGCCTGACTCGGCTGCGTGCCGGCTTGGAGTTGAGCGCTTACTCAGCGCGTCTCACTCACGAGCTCGACGTGATTGCGAAGCTCGGACTGTCGACGTACTTCATGGCCATCAAAGCGATCGTGGGTCGGGCGCGCCGGTCGGGGATTGCGCTTGCGGCTCGTGGCTCGGCTGTGGGCTCGCTCGTCGTTCACTTGACCGGAGCGTCACCGATTGACCCGCTTGCCCATCAACTTCTGTTCGAGCGTTTCCTTCATCTGCGCCGTGCAGAGCTTCCGGACGTCGATCTGGATGTGTCGAGTGAACGAAGAGAAGAGCTGTTGAGCTGGATACGGACTCGCTTCGGCCCCCGCCGCGTGGTGCAGGTGGCGACTTTGCAGACCTACCAACGACGGATGGCTTACCGCGATGGACTGGGGGCGCTTGGCGCGGAACCAGCTCATATCGAGCGCTTTCTGCGGGCCATGCCGGACGACGAGCTGTTAGACGCGGGCCACGCCAGCTTGCCCATGGCGCTGCTCAGCAAAGAGCTTTCCGCGCAGCGCCCACTCATCGAGCGCATGAGAGGCAAGCCTCGGCACGTGGCAGTACACCCGGCAGCGGTAATCATCGACGAGCGGCCGCTGGACGACCAGTTGCCCCTCGAGCGTGCGCCCAAGGGCGTGCTGGTGAGTCAGTACGTCGCTGAGTGGGTACAGCGAGCCGGCTTCGTGAAGCTGGATTTGCTGGGTAACTCATGCCTGGACGAGATCGCCGAAGCGCAACGGTGGCTAAGCGCAGGTGAACAAGCACAGCTCGACCCGAAGCGGATACAGGACCCTGCCACGCTCGAGCTCATCGCCGAAGGCCGAACATTGGGCTGCTACCAGTTGGAAACTCCGACGCTACGCCGCGCACTTCGACACCTGCCGATCCGTGAATTTACTGACGTGGTGGCGGCCATGGCTGTCGTGAGACCGGGTCCAGCATCGAGCCGAGCCAAGCGAGCGTTCGAACGACGCGCGAGAGGCGAAGAGCCGCCGCAGTACTGGCATCCCGTATTCGAGCCGCAACTGCGACAGACACACGGACTGTTGCTGTATGAAGAGGACATCAGTGTAGCGTTGGCGACGCTGAGTGGGATCGATCTGACTGCGGCCGAAGCCTTTCGCCACGCCCTCGTGCTGCATCAGAACGACGCCGACTGGGCGAAACGCGCGTACGCGCGCCTTCTGAAACGCGCCAAAAACGAAGGGTTCGAGGCAAGCGTGGTGAGCGCTGCGTGGCGAGACATGTCACACTTCGCTGCGTATTCGTTCAGCAAAGCCCATGCGCTCAGTCATGCCTTTCACGCTTGGCAAATGGCCTACTACAAGGCACATGCGCCAGTGGCGTTCGCCTGTTCCCTCCTCAATCACTATGCTGGCTCGTACCCGATGCGTACGCTCGCGGCGGAGCTCCAACGCATGGGTGTTCGCGTTTACCCGCCGAGTGTGCAACGCTCGCAGCTGCGGCATTCGGTTCAAAATGCCAGTGATGATTCGGTGCACCCCCCAGAGCGTGGGGTGCAGACAGGCTTGATGGGCATCAAGCACCTACGCCGGGCCACGGCTCGGCGCATCGTCGAAGAGCGAACGCGCCGCGAATTTCATGACTTGGCGGACTGGTTGGAGCGTGTGCCCGTGAATGCTCGGGAGTTGCGGGCCCTGCTGTGGACCGGCAGTTGCGACGGACTTTGGCCTCTGGAAGCGACGCTGTATCCGTGGCTGCACGCGCAGGTCGAAGCTGCTCTTGCTGGCGCCACGGCTCTGGCTCGCGCGAGCGGGGAGGGTCGAGAAGTGCTAGCTGAGCTCGCCAGGCGAGTGGCGAGCGAGCGAACGCGGGCCACTGCCGGCAACGAGCCCGAGGTCGGTGGAGCAAACGTGCCTCTGACTGCGACCTATCAGCGTCTGGTGCGGGTGCAGCAAGAGCTTTCCTATCTCGGAATGCACCTTTCAGACCATCCTCTGCGCTTACTGCGCCCAGAGGCTAGAGCTCACGGCTGCGTGGGCAGCAACGAGATCGGCGCAATGACGGGTAAACGCATTCAGTTGCTCGCCTTTGTATCCGCTCGGCGTCAGGTGCCGCAGCCCGTGCGGCGGGTGAATGATTATCTCACGCTCGAAGATGAGTTCGGGCTGATGGAGGCTGTAGTAGCGCCCGACGTGGGGCAACGGGTGGGAGCGAAGATAACGACTTCGGGGCCGTATTTGGTCCACGCCTGTGTCGAGCGAGACCTCCGTGTGCGCGTGCTCGACGTTTTGCCCTTTCATCAACGGTCACACCCGTACGCTGGCCAGCGCAGCTAGCCTGCTTTTGCACGACGCGCCGAGTCGACGTACGGTGCCGCCCTGTGCATCTCGGACGTGCCAAAACGCCACCCCTGAGTCAGCTGGGTCACCGTGAGGGCTTGCGAAAAAAGAGTTGTAGGCAGCCAGCTTGAGTTCATCCTGATCGGTCGCTATGAGAGGAATATGAACGAGGACACGGAGCGGATTAAAGCGCAGTTGGCCGCCTTCGCCGATCACCTGGCGAATGCCATGGACGTCGTCCTCGACGACTGGCACCAGCGGGTCCTCAAAGATCCGGGACTCGCCATCGTGTCGCGCTTACCGCGTGAGCAGTTCGTCAATCACATCCCGGATGTGATTAGCACCTTGTGCACGAAGCTTCGCGACTGGCCGGTAGCAGCGCCAAGCGTCCAACAACCAGAGTTTCCCAAAGACAAGCAGTCGCATTCGCGCCATCGGTGGC
>CAZNZA010000009.1:76968-79805 GCA_964577325.1 uncultured Polyangiaceae bacterium | reverse complement strand
TTGCTTCATGCTCCCAGCGCGAGGGGCGGGCCGAACGGGACGGTGCTTGGGTGGTAGAGGTGGCGTCGGGCAGCGAACGGCAGCGAAAGCTGGTTTCGTTAGGTGAACGGTTGGTGATTGGCAGCAGCAGCGAGGCCATGTTGCGCGTGGAGGACGCTTCGGTCAGTGGACTACACTGCTGTCTCGAGGTGTCGAAACAGGGTCTGAGCGTGAGCGACTTGAGATCTAGTAGCGGGGTCTGGATGGGAGGAGTTCGGGTGCAAAAGGCTCTTCTGACTTGTGCCGCCAGTGTGTTGCTTGTGGGGAACATTCGCGTGCTCGTTCGAAGCGTGGCTGAGGAGCGACGGTTGGATGCGCCCGTTTGTGGCTTGATCGGTTCTAGCGCTCCGATGCGGGAGCTGTACCGAGACATTCGCAGCTTTGCACCGCACAACGTGTCCGTACTGATCCAGGGTGAAACGGGAACGGGCAAGGACGTCGTTGCACGAGCACTGCACGACTTGAGTGGTAGGCGTGGGGAGTTCGTCGTCCTCAATGCGGGGGCAATGACCGAGTCGCTGGCTGACGCTGAGCTGTTCGGGCACCGCAAGGGGGCGTTTACCGGTGCACTCGCAGATCGCAAGGGAGCTTTCGAACTGGCTTCGGGCGGTACGCTCTTTCTGGATGAGGTTGCCGATCTCAGTCCTGCCATCCAAGTCAAGTTGTTGCGGGCCCTCGAGGCGAAGTGTGTGCGGCCCCTTGGCTCCAACAGAGAAGTGGCCGTTGACGTGCGCGTCGTGTCCGCGTCGTGGGCTTCGTTGGAGGAGCGAGTCGCGCGTGGTCGTTTCCGCGTCGACCTGTTGCATCGTCTCTCGACAGCCTTCCTTCGCGTAGAGCCGCTCCGGCGCCGACGTTCCGACATCAAGGACCTCGCGCAACACCTCCTTGAACTGGGGGAGCCGGAGTTCGGACCGCAACGCCTCACGGACGACGCGTTCGCCCGATTGATGCGGTACACCTGGCCTGGTAACGTGCGACAGTTGAAGTCGGTCTTGTCCCGAGCCTCGATGCGCAGCCACCATGGGACTATTTCTGCTCTAGACATAGAAGCGGCACTTCCCACGGAGGTGAGAAAGGTTCAGCGTGAGGTGGTAACGCCGAATAAGGCCCGGGAACTGGTAGCGGTTCACCGCGGAAATATCAGCGCCGCTGCACGGGCGGTGGGACTACCACGAACGACTTTTCGCTCGCTGCTCGACAAGCCACCAGCGCTGAGCGCCTAGAGAGCTCGTTCAGCTCTTACCTAAGCGTGAGCAACGCGCATCAAGGCTTGCCGAGTGAGCTCGGCGGCGCGGTCGCTTGACGCGGCCTCGGCATAGCAACGTAGCTCTGGCGCGTTTCCGGATGGGCGCAAGTGAAGGATCTCGCCGTTCGAAAACGTGGCGCGTAGGCCGTCCGTATGATCGACGCTGGACAGGTCGCCGCAAAGGTCGGAGAACATGCTTTCGAGTTCGGTATGGCGGCCGTTGTCCCGGATCGATAAACGTTCGATGAGCTGTCGACTGTGGTCGGTCGGAAAGGCTTGCAGTCGGTCGCTTGCGGTGAAGCGTTGAGGCAGAGACTCGGCGAGGCGTGAGAGGGTCGTGTCGCGAGCTTGGATGAGTAACGCGATGATGGGCAATAGAGCGTCGCGGGTCGGTAGCGGTGACAGCCCGCGCCCCTGATACTCCAAGTTGTCGTGCTGAAGGAAGCCACCATTGGCCTCGTATCCCACCACCTTTTGGTAGCCTGCGTCGGATAGGGCTTGCATCTGTTCGATCACGTACGGCGAGCCAATGCGTGTGCGCACCACTTTGGTAAACGCATTACAGCGCTCGACGACGGTGTTGCAGCTGATGGGTGTAGCCACAGCGCTGGCACCCAAGAAACGAGCACACAGCACGCCCACGATGTCGCCTCGCAGCCACGTTCCCGTCTCGTCCGCCACGAGCGGCCGATCACAGTCGCCGTCGGCACTGACTATCGAATCGAACTGGCCGTGCTTCGACCATTGGTGGGCAAGCTCCACGTCTTCTGCACGGACGGCTTCGGTATCGACGGGAATGAACACGTCTGAGCGTCCCAGCGGCGTGACGGCTGCACCTAGCTGCGTCAAAACATCGGTGAGAAGGTCGCGCCCGACGGTAGAGTGTTGGTAAACGCCGACCCGTCTGCCCTGAAGTGCTTCCGTGCCAAAAAAGTCCACGAAGCGCTGGGCATAGAGCTGCGCCACTTTTGATTCGACCTTGAATGGCGGAGCCTTCTCGACGACTTCACCCTCTCGGTTGAAGCGGCGCTCGTCCAAGTCGAGACGTACCTCCCTGATGCCTGCTTCATCATGCTTGTCGATCTCGCCGTCGGCTCGATTGAACTTGATGCCATTGCGGTCGTCAGGGATGTGACTGCCAGTCACCATGATCGACGGTATGTTCAGGAGCAAACCGTGCAGGGCGACGGCCGGCGAGGGGACTTCGCCGGCCCAGATCACGTCCCAGCCGTTCGTTTGGCAGGCCGCGGCGCAGGCGCCCATGATGCGCGGGGTGCTAGGGCGCAAGTCGCCGCCTAATACCACTGCTTTCCTCTGCGGCTGACCGAACCGCTGTTGAAGGTGAGTGAGAAAGGCCTGAGTATAGGCAAAGGCAATGCGGTCAGTGATGCTATCGGCTAGCCCGCGGGCACCGCTGGTTCCGAACTTGACGCCGCTTTGGTCCATGAGATCCGCTACTCGTACAGCCATAGGCGTAGCCTATCGCTTGTTGGAAGGTCGCGGCTAGAGCCTCGAGCCTCTTCCGCCGCTGTACGCTCGTACTGGACGTTGC
>CAZNZA010000009.1:2689-76868 GCA_964577325.1 uncultured Polyangiaceae bacterium | reverse complement strand
TCGCGGCTAGAGCCTCGAGCCTCTTCCGCCGCTGTACGCTCGTACTGGACGTTGCAGGCACCTTCTCCTGCCATCCCAACACCTTCTTCGTCCAACATCCATCCAACGTGGTGCCGACACGTGGACTCCCGCGCCACCGCGCGACGGTGTAGCCCAGCGCCCGACGCGGCAGCCTGCCACTCGAGCAGGTCGTTGGTGGCGTATGCACGGCGTCAAGGCAGGGGTGTCGCGTGCACCTGCTCACCATCCTCGGCTCCAAGCAGCTGAAGCGCCCTTTCCGGCAATTCGATCGCGTCCTCCAACACTCGAGCACGAACGGGGACAGCGGTGAAATACGGAGGAATATCACGGAAGGCGGCTGCCAACAGCAGGGTCGACCCGCCGACTCCCACCCGAGCCGGCAGCGCCGTATGCCGTTGAATGGGAGCTACCTCGGCGGTGTCGGCAACGAAGTGCGGCCCTCCGTCAAAAGGATCGACGCGGTCGTCGTAGCGAAACCCGATCCGTCGCAGCATCTTCTCCACTCCCTTTGTCGAGCTGCCGACTTCACCGATTACCCTCTGCGCCTCCTCGCTCAGAAGGCAGGCGTAAACGGTTTGGGTGGGGAATAGGTCTCGAATGAAGTCCTTGTTCTCGTGAGACAAACGATCGGCTTCTCGGTAGCTCATGTTGGTAAAGCGCCTGCCCAGGGCGTCCCACAAATGGCTCGTGCCGTCCGGCTCGAGCGGCGGAAGAAGCTCTGCGAGCAATTCGTCTTGGAACAGGTGGCGTCGCGCAGCGATATACAAGAAGCGAGCGTAAGAGATGCCGAGACCGAGCCGAGCTGGATGCAGGCGGTATCCGGGGTCGACCACTAACCCGGCTAGTTCCGTGGGGCCGTCGTACGAGAACCCCAGGCGAAGCACCGCGTGCTCGAAGTGCAGCTTCAGGTCCCGCGAATACTTTTCCTCCGTCGATACGGAAAAGTAAACATAGGGTGCGTTGGGGCGCCCGAGCTGTGCCACGATGGATGAAGTGCCCACGACACGTTGTGACTCCGATTCTTCGAGGACGAAGACGTAACGGCGAGCTGCAGGCTCAGCGATGTCACCGCGGAAACTCGCCTCGGACTGTCGTAAAAGGTTATCGACGGCCGCGGCATCGGCCGGAAGATTGACGCTATCGAGATGCGTCGCTAGCCGGTAAAGCTCGGCGGCATGCTCTGGGGTAGCGGCGCGGATGACGAACGCGGGCTCGGGTGATAACATAGGCGACGGTGGGTGGCGGGGGGTGGGCAGTCTGCTCGCTTCGGAACTATTCCGTGGCCGGGCGAATGCGCTCCGCGATGAGTTCGGGATAGGGTTCAGTCAGCCCGTAGGCTGTCGCCAGCGTAACGAGCCGCGCATTATCATCGAGTTCAATCAGGAACTGATGCTGATACAGACTTGCGGTGAGACTCCTGACCCGGCGCATGAAGAAAGGGAGCCCTGCAGCAATGGCTGCCCGGGCTTTATCGGCGTCACCCAGCTCGGTGTGGACGTCGTGAAGCGTCAGAAAGATCGGCGTCTCGTTGAGCAGGCTGGGCGCGCCTGAAGCCAGCAGCTGCGCCGCTTCGGAGGCCACGGCCAAAGCCCGCTCGGTGTTGTGCGTGAGGTGTTCGGCCAGCGCCCACATTCCGAGAGCAACGGGGAGAACGTCGTGGTTGTTGGTGTTGCGGTAGGCCCGCGCGCTCATACGCAGCAGGATCCGCGCCCGATCGGGACTGGCTTCTCGCTCGCGGCTTCGCTGGTGCGATCCCTGGTCCGGTCCCGGGTGAGACCAGTGTCCAGGAGTCTGGCGGAGTAACTCCACGCCGCGATAGTAGAGGATGCCGAGGTTTTCGCGGGCAGGGGCGGTCCACATGCCGGCCGCGGCTTCGTCGGCCTGAGCGCGCGGTTCTTCGAGGTGGGCGCTCACCTGCGGAGCATCACCGAACACGCTCGTCCAGCAAAGCATGAGCATGCGGGCATGACGCAAGGCGCCTTGACTACCAATGGCGGTGGCGAGCTCGACGCCTTTCTCCAACATGTCCCAGGCTTCCCCTTTTGCCCCGAGAGTGGTCAAGGCAAAGCCCAAGTTGCTGGTGAGCACGCTCTCGCGCTCGCGCAGTTCGGCGTCTCGGGCTGCGCCGGCGGCGTTGCGCCGCGCTTGCAACGCCTCCAGCAGCGCGCCCTGAGTCTGCCGCACGATGGCCAGCACCTGCCAGGCATTGACGGCACTCGCCATCAACCCCGCGTGCCGTTGCGCCAGCTCGAGTAGCCGCCGGACTTCTCGTTCAGCCTTCTCATGTTCGCCGGCGAAAGCAAAGCGCGTGGCAAGGTCAGCACTGCAGCGCGCTTCTTCGTCATACAAGCCCAATCGTTCGGCTTGTTCGCGAACTTGCTGCAGACGTTCACTCACGTAGAAGCCCTGTCCGCGCGCCGCATCGTAGCGGGCGCGGGCACCTCGAGCGTAGGCACGCGAAGCCTCGTCCGTCACGGTCTCCTCCATGGCGGCGATGGCGCTTTCACGATCGCTGGCCCGCGCATCCTGACGTGCCCAAATTTCATCGAGCAACTGGGCGCGGGCGAACGTTTCTTGGGGCTCGGAGGAGAACGTCACTGCGCGCTCGGCCATTCGCAACGCGTCTTGCAGCGCATTGGCGTTCAAAGCACGACGCGCCGCGATCGTCCAATGGCGTGCGGCCCGCTCGGGCAGCTCCGCCAAGTCGAAGTGGCCGGCAACGATGGCTGCGTCTTCGCCCACCCGCTCCAACCAATCAGCGGCCAGGGCATGCAACTCGCGGCGCTCCACGTGTCCCAGGCGAGCGTACGCCACATCCCGCACCATGGCGTGCTTGAAGTGTCGTTCACGGTGAGCGGAGAACCGTGAGACATCATGGGTCACGAGAATTTCTCGTTCGGTGAGCGCTTCGAGCACGCGTTCTGGTGCATCCAAGCCCAAATGTGCCAGCGCTTCGTCCCATACCGTTGCGCCGAGCACGCTCAGCCTTCCGAGGGCATCCGCTTCGTCCTCGTCCAAGGAGTCGAGGCTGACTTGTATGGCTGCCTCGAGCGTGGGCGCGATCGCCACATTCGTGCCGCGCGCCGCCAAGCGAGACAATTCTTCGGCGAACAACGGTGAACCTCCGGCCTGTTCCACGACGCGCTCGACTTCCGCGTCCGAAACCGCGCCGTCGGTTGCTTCCAAAAGCACGGTGCGCACCATCTTGCGCACGAAGGCGTCTGCGACTGGGCTGAGTTGCAGCTTGAGGTGATTGTGGCGCGAAAAAGCGTCGGGATGGGTCCGCCAAAACTCGTACCGCGTGGTCACGAGCATCAGCAGCGTGTGATCCTTTGCCCGGGACAGCAAGTGTTCGAACCAACTCAGACTCTCAGGGTCTGCCCATTGGATGTCCTCGCTGGTGATCACGACGGGTCCGCGCTCCAAGCTCTTGAGCACGAGTCGCGTCATCAAGAGCCACAGTACATCGCGGATGGCTTGCGACTCGTCGCGGTCGCCGTCGGTGGGCAGGTTGCACAACAACTGAGTAAGCACGTCGAGACGCGTCGTCAGCTGCTCGCTTTCCGAAAATTCGACGTGTCTGCTGATGGCTTGGGTAACCACGTCGGGAGTGGCCCCTTTGGGCAAGCGCAACAATGAGCGAATGATGTCCAGCGCTGCGCCGAGTGCTCTCCTCTGACCGTAAGGGTCATTGCGTTGCTGAACCACGTAGTGCACACCGCCTTCGCCCAGCAAGTGCGTCACCACCTCGCGCTGCAGCCGCGACTTCCCAATGCCGGGATCTCCGGAAATCGAAACCACTGTCGCCACGGACAGGTCCTCGCAACGCTGATACGCTTCCACGATGGCCTGGAATTCGGCGTTGCGTCCCACGAAGGGAGAAGCCACCGGCATACGGCCACTGCCCGTGCGAGCCTCGACCATGTAGTGTCCCGCGGCTGCCTTCTTGAATCGATAACGGTGCTGACCCAACTCGACCGTCGTCGCATCGCATACGACGCTGCCAGGCGCCGCAGTGCGCGAAAGAAGCGTGGCTCGTTCCACCACGTCGCCCAGAAACTGCAGCGACTGGGCGCTCTCCAGGGGAGGCACCATGGCGCGACCCGATGCCACGCCGATGCTGACTCCCAAGCGGGCGGTGCGACGAGCCAGGTGCAAGGCACTCGTGGCTTCGCTTCCGCGGGCGCGGCGAACTCCAAAATGGGCGATCAGCGCATGAAGGCCCAAAGGCACGACATCGGCGTCGTGCTGCCGGAAATTCGTCAACGCCCGATCGCGTAACGCGAGCTCCGTAAATCCAGAAGCCACCAAGCTCGTGATCAAGCGCTGGGTGCTCGAACCCAGACGAGAGGATAGGGGCTCGCTGTCGAACAGCGAGCCGCGTGCGAGTCGAGTCGCTAGGCGATCGAGCGTCTGGGCGACGACTCGAGCATCTGCGGGTCGATCCTCGGGCGCAAGGGCCAGCATTTGGTGAACGTAGGCGGCGACCTCCGGAGGAATCGACGGCGCGACTTGCGAAAGATGGGGCGCTGGACTGGTCACGAGCCTGGCCAGGGTTGCCAATAAGGTGGGGCCCTCATGCGGCGGACGCCCGGAGAGCAACTCGTACAGGGTTGCGCCCAAGGCATAGATGTCTGCCGCCGGACCAACCTGCAAATCGCCCCGCACCTGCTCGGGCGCCATGTATGCGGGAGTGCCGGCGATGGTTGGTTCTGCGAAGGGGGTGAGCTCGAGGCGAGTCGCCACCCCAAAATCGATCAACGTGGGTTGCCCCAAGGTGCGTGGCTCGGGCCCTGAGCCAACCAAGAAAATGTTCGCCGGCTTGATGTCCCGGTGAACGATGGCAGCTGCGTGTGCGACATGCAAAGCCTCCGCGATACGGGCAACGACGTGGAGTGCCTGCGTTGGTGACAGCGGTGAACGGCGTTGACGCTTAGCGAGATCCTCTCCGTCGAGCCATGGCATCACCAGATATGCCCGACCATCCTCGAGCAACCCATGATCCTCGACGCTGAGGATGCCTGGGTGACGCACGCCGCGAAGTAGTTCTGCTTCCGCGATCCGATCCGATGGATTCACGTCGGGCACGAGTCTCAGAACCTTCAGGGCGACCGGGCGAGCCGTTGGCACGTGCACGGCTCGGTAAACGTGACCGCTCGTGCCTTCGCCCACCTGACTCTCGACGGCGTAGTCGCCCAGCAGTCGTAGAGTGGGTGCCCTCATGCGTCTGGCGTTTGTACCCCGATTCGCGTTCAGACTCAAAGGTCGTGCTGCAGCCGAGTATCAAGACCCGGGGGAGCGCCCCCTATAGGTGCGCGCTCGACGTCTGCGCGGAAGGGCAGTGTCCGTTTCGGACTCGGAGGCCGGTGTTGCCGAGACGGCCTCGCTCGGGGACGAGGCGGTGGAAGGCATGATGAAGCCGCTGGCTTGTAAATCTGACAAACGCAGCTGAGCGCCCTTGCACTTCATCGCTGCTCGATCCAACACGTCGCGCAACTGAGCCTCGTTACCCGGCCACTCGTAGTCGAGCAGCGCTTGCAAAGCGTGGCGGTCGATGCCCAGGGCTTCGCCTGGTCGCTGCCGGCCCAAGCAATCCAGCACGAGTGCTCGCAGATCCTCCGGACGTTCGTGCAGCGAAGGCAATCGTAGCACGGACGTTGGCAACAGGGCGTTCAGCGCCGGAATGATCGTAGGTGGCATGCCGTTGGATGGGCCTTGCCGAAAGCTCAAAACGACACGGAATGACGGAACACCCGTCGACGACTCCTGGGAGCCGGGCGCGCTGTTGGAATGCACGGCGCTGTTGGAATGCACGGCGCTGCTCGTGAGGCTTTCAACCAATACCTGCTGATGCTCCGGGGGTAGTAAATCCGCGTCCCGTATGAACAGCGTTCCACCGTGCGTAAGCGCCGCAGGTGAGTGCTCTGACGCGTGCCACATCGCTTTCGTGGCAGCGGAGCTTTCGCTTCCGTCCAGGAGCAACAACGGACCTGCACCTTGTCGATTGGCCAGGTGCGCCACAGCTGCCCAAGGGTTGGCATCCACGCCTGGTGGGCACATCAACACGTGAGGCTGCGGGGGCGGTGGCCACTTTTCGAGGGCTGCCACCGCGTTGCGCGCGGCGACGCTGTAGGCGGTGGAGAGCACCGGCCGAGCCAACTGTCGTGCAAAGACTTGATGGCGGTAGGCGCTACCACTCAAGACGGCAGTCAGACGTGCGGTTTCCGCACGAGCCCGTTCGGCGTCCTGTACTGCCCGGAGTTCCTGCTGGCGCGACCGCGCTAGCGAAGCAGTGACGGCCAACACCCCGCTCAACCGTTCAGCCAGAGCGTGTAGGGCTTTGGCCTCTTCCAAAGACAGGGGCGCCTTGCGTTGCTCCCGTGGCATGAGTAGAAAGCCAACGGCGTCTTCTCCCTCCACGATTGCGGTAGCGCTGAACGCGCCGCGTACGTTAAACCAATCCAATAGACCGCGCACATCGGCGCGCTTTACCTGCAGGGCAGCGAGCGTTTCCTGGCGCAACGTATGCTCCGGTTCTTGCAGCGCCAGCTCGTACACTTTTGCCGGTACCTTTACAGGTTGCTCCGCAAGGTATCCCGCGACATCTACACTCAGGCAAGCCGGTGGGTTTACGCGCCATAGTTGAGGTGAAATTTTGGGTGAGCGGAAAGCCGTCTTCAGTGCCGACAGCGTTGCCACGATGGCTGTGTTGGGCTCGGGGACGAGGACATCCTGACTGGCGCGCTCCACCGCGAGCAACCACCGTGATCGCGCGGGTCCAAGTGGGCGCGCCAGCACTTGAGCCACAAGTCCAATGCCCGTGGCAGCAACCGTGGCCAACAGCACGAGGAGTGGACTCTGCTCCGGATTACTTTCGGCTAGACCACCCAGCACCAGGACTACGGGCGCGCACAGGAACAGTATTGCCAGCGTCGCTCGTAGCGCTCGCGCTATCTTCGAGGGATCCGAAGTCAGCGCCGTCCACACCACACAGCAGGCAGCCACGACCACCGCAGCTGGCAGTACGCGGTCTGGTGGACCTATGTTGACCAGCGCCGCCGGGATAGCTACGCCTAAACTGCACAGCGAAAGGACGAGGGCTCCGTTAGCCCGGTCCGATATCCCGAGTTCGAGCTTACGGGTAGTTGCTACACGCCAAGACGCGGCCGTGAAGACGAGTAGAGTGCCGACACTCGCAGCCGTATTGGTGTAGTCCAGGGTCAGGGGGTCGAGGGCCCATCGGTTGTGGGTATCGATGAACCGAGCCACGGCCAGTACGAGCACGGCGGCCCAGAGGCTGCCCACGAATGCCGCCGCGTCGAGGGAACGAGCGCTTTTCGGAGGGTCGATGAGCCCTGGGGAAGACGGAATGCGCGCCAGACAAAATAGCGCCGCGATTGCAAGGACCGCCAGACATACGCTCGCTGCGACCTCGAGCAGTAGGCTTGGTCCACCCGCGACTCGAGCTTGTAGCCAACCGACGGCGGCCGCCACGGCCAGTCGCGTCGCCCACACTTGTTCGAGCGCCAGTTGTGCGCGCTCCCCGCGTCGACGCGTCTGCCTCCAGACCTCCCACAGCAGAGCTGGACCCATCACGAGGGCGCCGAGCGCCACGGGAGTCAGCCCGCTGTTCTGCAACCCCGCAAGGCCGATGTAGCTGGAAACCCCGACCGCTACCCAATATGAGCGCTCCAAAACCATTGATAGGACGCACCTAGCGTGGCGCGACTGTAGTCGCGCGCGCGACAGGTGTCAGTTGTTTATGGCGAGTTTGTGTAGACCAGCGCACGGGCGACGACCGCATTCGTGCGCGGGTATGGCGTGAGCTGCGTGGAACGTGTCGATCGGGTATGACTGCCGGATGTTGCTCATGCCCTCGCACCAGGTGCTCATTCGCGCCGAGCGTCTGGTGGCGCTGTTGGGCAGGTGTCGGCCGCGCAATGCCCAGTCGGAGGCGGTCCGGCTCGAACGAGCTTGGATGCGCGGTGACCGGATCGCGCCGCGCTGGTCCTACGAGCCAGTGCCCGATCTCTCGGACCTTCGACGCGTGCTTTGCGCCATGGAGCAACAATGGCGAGGGTCGCCGGAGGTGCGCGCTTTGTTCACGGAGCGCGTGCGCGAGCTCGTCTTGGAAAGCCATGTCGTGGAAGCGATTGGTCGTCGGAAAACCTTCGCCCGCCTGGCGCGCAGCCGCTTCGAGCCAGCGCCTCGTTGGCTGGCTCAGGCTGACGTGTTGGCGCACGAGTGGCTTTCGGCGGTACCGGAGCCCACCGTTTCTCGATTCAGTCTCAGCGATGATGAGAGCGACCACGAGAGTCTGGTGAGCTGCATGCGCGCTCGGGTTGGCGCGGAGAAGCTTCCCTTTCGAGTCGAGGTGAGCGAGCATTTGATGACAGCGGCCGCCACGGGTGAACGTACTATCATCATTGGCGTCGCGCGACCACTCACGAGCAGCGCTACTCAGCGCATCGTTGAGCACGAAGTAAGCGGTCACGCGTGGCCTCGTATCAAAGCTCAGCGTCAACGCGTGGGGTTGTTCGCCAGTGCATCGCGTAAGGGTAACGATATCCAAGAGGGATTCGCCCTCCATTGTGAGCTGCAAGCGGGACTGCTCGACGGGCATCGTCGACGGGAGCTCGGATGGCGACATCTGGCGGCGAAAACGGTGTGGCAAGGCGCTAGCTGGGTGGAAACCACCGACGCGCTATTGCAGTGGGGAGCGGACCTTGCGCCTGCCCTTCAGATTGCTTCGCGCGTGCACCGAGCCGGAGGACTCGCACGAGAAATCGTTTACCTGCCAGCCTTTTGTTCCGTGTCAGCGGCCATCGCGGCCGACCCCAGCGTAGCGCTTTGGCTCGGTGCAGGGCGTTTGAGTCTAGAGGCTATCGACGTCCTCAGGGCGCTGAGTTTGCCCCTGGTGCCGTGACTTCTGGCCAGGTGATAGTCTCACGGGCTGAAATCGGCAACCACGGGGATGTGATCGGACGGCTTGTCGCGTTCTCGCTCCGCAACGTCCATCCATGCCCGCGTACAGCGCTCTTTCAAGCTATTGCTGACAAAAAGGTAATCAATCCTCAGTCCCTCATTTCGTCGAAACGACCCGGCGCGGTAGTCCCACCAGCTGTATTGATGCGGGAGAGGGTTGTGTAAGCGGAAGGCATCGGTCAAGCCGAAGTCGAGGATGCGGTTCACCCGTGCGTGCTCCTCCGGATGGAAGTGGGTTTGGCCTTGGAAGGCAGCGACGTCGAACACATCGGCGGCTTCGCGCGCGACATTGAAGTCACCGCACACAACCACATGCTTGTCGGCGTTTGCGCAAGTATCGAGCGTCGTACGCAACTGGTCGAGCCAACGCAGTTTGTATTCGAACTCGGGAGAGTCGACACTCCGACCATTGGGAACGTAGCAACAGAACACGTGGACGCGCTTCACGACCGCCGAAATGACGCGCTTATCGTCGCGCGCGCCCTCCGTCGCCAAGCCTACACGGACGTCGCGCAACAGCCCTCGTGCCGCGATCGCCACACCATTGTATGACTTCTGTCCCGCCATCACGACGCCGTAGCCCAAGCGTTGAAACTCATCCGTGGGGAACTCGCTATCGGGAACCTTCGTCTCTTGCATGCATAGCACGTCTGGTTCCTCCCGCCTCAGCCAGTCCAGAACGAGGTCGAGGCGCGCGCGTAGAGAATTCACGTTCCAAGTGGCAATCCGCATGGCAGACGCGACGTAGCGGCTGCGCCGGCCGGTGACAAGGCTGAGTGCCCGAGCGCTGTCATCCGACCGAGTGCTGGCATCGTCGCCACTCAGCGACCGAGCGGCCGATCGTCACGGGCCCCAGAAGTGGTAGCGAGCTAAGGCTTGTGAACGGGAGCCGGGCCGCGCTAGCAGCGTCAATGGTGTCAAAGCTCGTGCCTCGATCCACGACGGAATCGTCGGTCGCTCGTTTTCACCGTCTGGTCTCCCTCAACGCCTGTGCGACGGTGATCGGCACATGGGCTTTGGGGGCTTTGGCGCAATCGTCGACACCCGCGTCGCCGTCCCCAGCTTCTGTGCCTGTACCGTCTGAGCCGGCGAAAGCTGAGTCTGCGCTATCTCAATCAGACCCCGTGGCCCAGCAGCCGGTCATCGTTCCACCGCGTCTGATATACGCCCCCGATGCTGTTTATCCCGAAGCCGCACAACGGAATGGGCTCGAAGCAGAGGTTTTGCTGAGGGTAACCGTGGGCGCAGACGGCAGCGTGAACGATGCTCGAGTCGTCGAGGCTGCCGGCGAGGGTTTCGACGAAGCCGCGCTCGCCGCCGTCCAAGGTTTCGTCTTCACACCGACGCAGCGTGACGGTCGTGCCATACCAGCCACCATCGATTACCTGTATCGCTTTCAATTGCCTTCACTGCGGCAGGCTGATCCTGGCGGCGACACTGCTCCCCGTGAGGTAGCGGCTGAGGCCGACGCCCGTTTGGGAATACTCGAGGGTCGAGTGTTGGTGGCTGGCCCCGACGTCCCGTTGGCAGGTGCTCGTCTGGAGATAGTGAACGCCGAGGGCACGCCGACGGAAGTGTACACCGACGTTGACGGGCGATTCGACGCGGGTGAATTGCCACCCGGGGATTACCGCGTCACGGCTGAGGCAGATGGCTTTCAGGCGTTGAGCGTTTCTGAGGTGGTCGTGCAGGGCCAGGCGACCGAGGTGACGTACCGCTTGAGCGAAGTCAGCGAAGGAATCGAGGTCATCGTGGAGGGCGCCGCGCTGCCTCGTGAGGTGACCCGACGCACACTGCAACGGCGAGAAATCACCAAGGTACCGGGTACGGGCGGTGATGCGCTGCGCGCCATTCAAAGCTTGCCTGGTATCGCTCGACCACCAGGTTTGGCGGGACTGCTCATCGTTCGCGGTTCGTCGCCCCAGGACACCAACATCTTTTTCGATGGCGCCCTCGTACCCATCGTTTACCACTTCGGAGGCTTGTCTAGTGTCGTTCCCACCGAGTTGCTGGACCGCATCGACTTCTACCCCGGCAACTTCAGCGCTCGCTACGGCCGAGTCACCGGCGGCGTCGTCGACGTGGGGCTGCGCTCGCCGAACACTCAATGTACCGGCGACTACGGTAATCCACTTCCCGCAGCCAAGGATACGGCGAATTGTTTTCATGGCCTCGCCCAGGTCGACTTAATCGATACGCGTATTCTGCTCCAAGGCCCGATAGCCGAAGACTGGAGCTTTGCCGTGGGAGGGCGTCGCAGTTGGCTGGACGCTTGGTTGGGTCCGGCACTCGAGGCCGCAGGCGCGGGGGTGACCGCAGCGCCCGTGTACTACGACTATCAAGCCTTCGTCGAGTATGAGCCCGACGCGGAGCAGAAGCTGCGCTTTCAGTTCTATGGGAGTGACGACGGCTTGAAGGTGTTGCTCAACAATCCATCGGCTCAGGACGCCGCCTTCTCTGGCACCGTCCAATTCGCCACTGCGTTCTATCGGGGCCAAGTCGTTTACCAGCACCAGCTCACGAACTCGGTCGAGCTAAACAGTACCTTGGCCGTCGGGCGCGACGTTGTTAGTTTCGGGCTTGGCCCGCTATCGTTTGCAATCGACACCTATCCTGTGGAGCTGCGAACGGAATTTGGTTTCGATATCCTCGCCGGGGCTCGCATCAACGCCGGGATTGATCTATGGGCAGCCCCCTATGAGGTTTCGGTACGCGCGCCCATGCCAAGCTCGCCTGGCCAGCCTTCGTCCGGTCCATTGAGCGCTCAACCTTTGCTGGAAAGCACAGAGAAGAGCGCCATCTTCAGGCCAGGCTGGTACGCGGAGGCGGAGTTGCAGCCGTCAGCCCGTCTGCAACTCGTTCCGGGCTTTCGAGTGGACTACTCCCGCGACAGTGGCAACGTCGACCTCAGTCCGCGCATCAACGGCCGCTACCTGCTTCGCGGGGCTCCCGCAGACGCCGACGAGGTAGGTGGAGACGTGCGCAAGACGACCCTCAAAGCTGGCTTGGGCTACTTCTACAAACCACCGGAGTTCCAACAGACGAACGTCGTATTCGGGACGCCTGGGTTGCAGAGCAACCGGGCCTTACACGCCACACTAGGCCTGGAGCAGGAACTGACAGAACAGGTAGAGGTGTCTGTCGAGGGTTACTGGAAGGATCTCGACCGGCAAGTCGTGCCTGGGTACCTGGAACAGTACACGAACGAGGGAACGGGCAGAGTGCTCGGAGCGGAGCTGCTACTCAAGTACAAGGCTGACGCCAGAACCTTTGGCTGGATCGCGTATACCTTATCGAAGAGCACTCGACGAGATCGGCCGGATGAACGCGAGTATTCGTTTCAGTTCGACCAAACCCACAACTTGATCGTGTTGGGCAGCTACAAATTGGGTGATGGTTGGGAGATTGGCGCACGCTTTCGCGTCGTGTCGGGTAACCTAGCAACGCCAGTACAGCGTTTCCCCAATCTCTCCGCCTTCTACAACGCGGATACCGGCTCTTATGCACCACTTCAAGGTGAGGCATTCAGCCAGCGACTCCCGCTTTTTCACCAGTTGGATGTCCGGCTCGAAAAGGCCTGGCAGTTCGTCGATTGGCGCTTCAGCGGCTATCTCGACGTCTGGAATGCCTACAACAACATGGCAGTAGAAGGCTTACAGTACAACTTCGACTACAGCGCGGTCAGCTACCAGACGGGCCTGCCGATTGTGCCCAGCCTGGGACTGCGAGGAGAGTTCTGATGGGAACTACAACGCGAGCAATTTCGGCCAGACGCGCTCTGTGCAGCTTTCTCACTGCCGCAGCATTGCTTGGCTGCGGCGTAGAGTTCGACTCAGTGGGGCAGATCGACGGTCTGCGCGTGTTGGGTGTGCAAAAGGACAGACCCATCGCTCGCCCGGGAGACACGGTCACCTTTCGCATGGTGGTGCACGATACTGGAACACCGCAAGGAGGCGAGCGGCAACGCTCTTACTTCTGGTTGGCTGGGTGCGATAACCCGCCGGGCGATACCTACCAAGGATGTCTGGCTGTGTTCGCCGACGTCGCTTCTAATTTGGGCGCCATCCTGGAAAATCCTACTTCACCGGAAGAGCTGGACGAGTTGGCGGAGCAACTGCAGCGCGCAGGGATAACGTTCGGATTCAGCGACACGTTCCAAACCAAGATCGACCCCGATATCATCGACGACAGACCGCCATCCGCCGTCTCGGATGCGGCACCGTATGCCGTGAGTTTCGTTTTCTTCGCTGTCTGCGCAGGAGAGTTGCGCCCAGATTCGAGCGGAGGGGCGTTTCCAGTCTCATGCCACGATGAAGACGGAACTCGCTTGGGCCCGCGTGACTTCGTAGCTGGTTTCAGCCCTGTGTATACTTACGAAGATCAGCAGAACCGCATCCCGGAGATTACCGGATTGCGGCTCAGTGGTCGGCAGCTACCTCGCTCCGCGGTGTGCATCAACGAAGAATGCGAGCCCGTTGAAGCCAATCCCGAGCGCGCTTGTCCTAAGGGCGCGCCCCGCATTCCACGCTGTCGCAGTGGTGACTTGCGTCAGTCTTGTCCGGCCGTCGATGTCGCGGTGGTGGTCGATCCCCAAAGCGTCGACCAAGACGCACCCCTGGCGTTGGGCGGGGAGGGGGCACCAGAGCCGATGTGGGTGAACTATCACACTGACCGTGGCAGCTTTACATCCGACGTGGTTTTGGTGAATGATATCGAGGCCGGGTTTCGACCCAATCCCGAGACGAGCTACCTCTCGGCGGAACAGGCCGGTCCGGCGCTGATCTGGGCGGCGGTGAGGGACAATCGAGGAGGCTTTGCCTGGGCGAGGACCTCGCTGTGTGTGGAGTGAACGCCGAAACGGTAGCCGAATCCTCAACTCGGGCAGGGCACCTCCGGTGTCGAACACGCGCGCGCGTCGATCCCCTGTCCCAGCGGAATGAGCACCTCGACCACTCGATTTCCGTACGCTGGTGGGGGGGCGATGAGCCGCTCTCGCTTTTCGGAATTCGTCTCTTCTTGGTCGCTGTTGGTGTCCACGCGCTTGGCGATGCGGCTGCGTGGATGCTCAGGTGTTTGCGATTGGGACGAAGCACAAGCCCCTATCGTCACGGCGAGAGCGAGAAGAGCGACGGAGCGGAGCATGTTTTTCAGTATTGCGCGAATCTTCCTTCTGTCGAGGCCGGAGCCCGCGATTTTGCGCATTGTGTCAACTTGAATCAACACCGGAGAGCGCAGACGTTTCACGAAGAACCACACCCGCTCGTGGTCGTTGGCGCCCGCTGGCCATGGGGTCGATGCAGGCCGTTGTGTCACCCACTTCCTCGATTGCGAAACCCAGGCAAATCGACGAGTCTGTAGGCTCTTTTCTGAGCGGGACCCGCCGTTGGCCGTGCCCGATGCCCTCGCTCGACTCGTCACGACGGATGCCACAGCCCAAAACCAAGCCGCCCTTGATTCCAGGTACGGTCGTCAACGACCGCTACGAGATCCGCGAAAGTCTGGGAAAGGGCGGGATGGGCGAGGTGTTTGCCGCGTGGGATCGCAGTACGCAGCAGGCGTGTGCGTTCAAGGTCGTGCGCGAAGAGTCGCGTATGCCTGGCGACGACGAAGCATTGCGTCAAGAACTCTTGCTCGCCCGTTCCGTCAGTCATCCCAACGTCTGCCGCGTCCACGATCTGACCCCCAGTCCTTGGGGGCCCATCCTGGTGATGGAACACATCCAGGGTACCACCCTGCACACCCACATACGGCGTAAGAAGGCACAGGGGGGCTACACGGCCGACGAGTTCCGCAAGATTGCTAGCGAGGCTTCGGCGGGCCTTGCAGCCATTCACGCGCAGGGTTTGGTGCATGGTGATCTGAAGCCCGGCAACGTGATGGTCACTCCGGACCGCGCCGTCATCCTGGACTTCGGATTTGCGCAAGAGAGAGCGCGGCTGAGTGCGCGACGGCCGGGCGCACCACCCGACGGCGGCACGCCCAACTACATGGCTCCCGAACGCCTCCGCTCCGGCGGGGCCAGCATGGAGGATGACATCTACGCGCTGGGCCTGACGTTGCTCGAGATGTGGACCTGCCGGGTGCCGGAGCCGGGATACCGGCCGCGGGCAAAGCCAATGCGCGTGCAGATCATGTTCGACGTGCCCTCAGGGTTGTCGATCGACGAGGTCAAACAGATCTATCGGGCGCTGAGCGAGGATCCCAGGCAGCGGCCGCGGGCGCGTCGTCTGCGCTTCTTCAACCCCATGGCCTTAACCACGAGCCAGGCGCAGATCCCCCGCGAGCGCATCTCGCCGGGGCCTCCGTTGGGTCGTACCGTCGCTCAGACCTTTACGCCGGGGGCTCAGTCGCTACTGGTAACCTTTGCCAGTAACGCCAAGGATCTGGCGGGGCGGATCTATCCCTTGAATCGGCCAGAGCTGACGCTGGGGCGGCGGAGCGATCAACACCTATGCATTCCCGAACCCACGGTGTCGGGCAAGCATGCGACGCTGCGCTGGCAGTCCGGCTCATGGTCCATCGAAGACGCCAACAGTACGAACGGCACCTATGCCGACCATAGCTACGAGCGCAAGGCTGCGGTGACTCTTCTACACGGCGGGGAGGTGCAGTTAGGAGAGTGTCGCGTCAAGCTCGTGAGCTTCGATGGCGAATCGCCTCAGCATCGACGGGCGCAAGAGTACTTGCGTCAGAGAAACGGATTGACAGGTTTGCTGCATCGTCCGGAGTTCAGAGCTGCCACGAAAGAGGAACTCAGCTTCGCTGAGTGGGATGGGGTGCCGATGCACATCGCCATCTATGAGATCCGGAGCCCGAATCACCCCGCTTCGGAGCGACCCACGATAACGGAGATGCTCGCTCTGCGCCGCGCCGCTCAGCGCGTCATCGAGCTGACAGAGGTACTGCTGCTCAGCATCATTCCGGTTACGGCGGGACATACTGGACCATTGAGCTTCGGGGTCGTCATGACTGGACCCAGCACGGAGGAAGTGCGCCACGTCGTGGAACAGGTGGTGTCTCAGGTTCAAGGCTCCATCCCCGAATCTTTGACACTCGTTGCAAGAATCGCCCAGGCGCAGCCGCGTATGTCCGTCGACACTTTGTTTGGCGGATGACGCGCAATCGTCGATGTGGCGGCCACGCCACCCGTGACGCGTGTGACAGTCTGTGTTACGGCTGTCGCGCTCCCTGAGAGGCGTGCCCCAGTAGACTTCTTCGTTCAATCAGGCGATGTGGGTGGGCGGCTCGCAGCGGACGAGCTGACGAATTCCAGGCTCCTCAGCGGTAACGGAACATGGCTTCTTCACGACCCTCCTTTCCAGCCCCCAGTGAACCCAACTTGCGGCGACTGGGAGTTGGCGGCAGTGGAGGGGACCGCCCGCTCAAGGCACAGCTCGTCGTCGCGAGCGTCGTCATTTTGTTGATCGTGGCCGTGCCGTTGTACTTTCTGCGCAAGCCAGCAGGCCCACCTGCCGAGACGGCCGAGGCGTTGAGCGCTGCCAAGCGCTCGCGGCTGATCCGCACCACCGTGGATGCGGGACCGCCCGAAACGAATATTTCCATTGGCGCGGTGCAGCGCATCAAGTGCAGCGCAGCAGCGAACCGAGATGGCAACGAAGGTCCGCTGTGCGATCGATTGCCAGTGCTCGAAGCAAAGTTCGAACAGGCCATTCGCGAGAGCACTGACTGTGCGCCCCGCACCGGTAAGGAGGGCACCATCAACTACGTGTTGACCATCGACTTCACCGGCAAGCACGTCAACGTATTCCCAGGCGCGAGCGGGAGCTGGAAGGGGCCGCAGGCCAAAGCGGCAGCCACGTGTGTGAAGCGCGCCATCGGAGACATTCCGTGGGACACCATCATTCACCGCTATCGTTACTACGTGCTCGCCATGCTCGCGAGTTACCCTGCGCCCGACCCCATGCAGTTGATGCCCGAGTTCGAATGAACGCCGTCACTGAGTTGCTGACGACACGAGCACCAAGGGTACGCTGGGATGAGTACGGAAGCGGAACGTCTTTTCAGCGTCCCCAATGCGCTGCATGAACAGCCCCGTGAACGTGCTGAATAGAGCACTGCCTGGCGCGGCTGTCGTCGTGCGCGACGGTCGCGTGACCCATTGTCGAAGCTTATTCATCAAAGCTTCGTCGAGGGGATTGATGCGTACAGTCGACTCCAAGTAAACGGCCTCGCCGGATGAGAGCATGGATGAGTCGGCGACCAGAAGGTGATTGGCGACGGCACAGCGCCGCAACACGCCGTCGAGGGAGGGAGTCCAGTGCCTGCGGGCTTTGGTGGCGGACGGTTGAGTCACTTCGACTTGGTACATCTCCTCCCACACGTGCCAGGTGACTTTGCAGCTCTGGTACGTAGATGCCACTGGGACGTCGTCGGACGCTACCCGGAAGGTCAGGGCCGTAAGAAGGATGCGGGTGGGCAACCCGCGGCGCAGCTTCTGGCGCACGCCTTCGTCTATCAAGTCACTGAAGTCGAAGCTCGCCACGAGCTCGCGTCCCGCTGTTTGCCAAGCCAGCGTTGCCGACCGCGCAGGTCCGAGGGGTACACTGCCAGAGCCCGTACTCTGCGCCAGCAACGTCTGTGACAACGACATGCCAATCAATAGCGCGACCAAGGCGCGCCATGCGTCGCGCGAGCGGCGGGGCATTACCTTGCTCCCTCTTGCCCCAAAGGTGCGAAACCGATGAGGTTGGAGATGGACAGGGAGAAGCCGCCCAAACTCGTGTCCAGCCAAACTCCCGCTGTTGCCGTCAAGTCAACGGGCACGAGCGCCGCACCATGCTTGTTGCGGGGAGGGCGGTCGAGCTGCCGTTGGCTCGACAAACCGAACACACCACCACTTACGAAGAGATCGACGCCATAAACCGAACGCCTACCCCGGTACAACGGGATACGGTACTCTCCCACCAGCTTGGCGGCGTAATCACCGTAGCGCGTTTCGGCGATGCTCGTTCCGAGGAAGTTCGGGGCTGGCCGGTCGTCGAACGCCAACCCCAAAACTCGTCCGGGACGGAAATCGCTCAAGTCGCCGATATAGTATTGGTCGATGAAAGGGGCGTCGCCGGAAATGGCTCCCACGAATGCCGAGACAGAGACGACATGGTCGTGAGCCAAGGGCCAGTACTGAGCCAGACGAAGGTCGATGCGTTGATAGGCATAGTCACTCACGATGGGGCGTAAGCCCACCTCGAGTGACGCCGTCAGATTCCAGCCTCGGGTAGGAAGTACGGGCTGATCCCGCGTATCGTGGGACAGACTCAGTCGGAGTGTGGATTGTAAACTGTCGCCTTTGAGTACGCCGAACTGTAGTGGCTCTGTCTCACCGAAGTAGTCGTGTGATGCAGCCCGCGGCGGGGAAGAGTGCAGGTGGTCGAAGCGGTAGTGGGCCCACACCTGCGTCGATACGCTCAGATCCCGTCCCACGCCCAGGGCAATTCCCCTGCGTCGGTATCCCACGACCGCTTGGCGGCGAACCTCGTCCAGCTGACTCGGGTCATCCCACCGCACGTTGGCGTTGCCGAAAAAACCGAGACCATCATGGTGATACGCTTCGGCATCGAGCATCCAAGGTCCGTTCATGAACGACGGCTCCAAGAAGCGTAGTGCGTAGGCTTGCTGATCTGCCGAGAATGCTGTGGCTACACCAAGCGTAATCCCAGAACCGAACAGATTCGTCTCGGCGACGTCGACGCCCCCGAACGACGAAACGTGGCTGTTCTCGCCTCGAGTGTCGGCGCTTGCCGACAACCCCATCCACACGTTGTTGACGACAATCGTGTTGCGCTCCACCACGTTTACGTGCAGCACGACGTTGCCGCGCATCGAACCCTTCTGCAGTGATAGCGTGACGTCGCGAAAGAAGCCGGTACCGAGCAGGCGGTAGCGGGTGAGTTCCAAACGTGGGTCATCGACGTTCAGGACGTCACCCCGCTTGAAGGGCAGAAAGCGCAAGATGACGGGCCGCCGGGTACGCTCGTTGCCCGATATGGCGATGCCTTCGAGCACGTAGCGGAGCGGAAGGGGTGCCTCCGGCGTCGACGAGGTAGGGTCGGTACTCGAGGCAACGGCGTTCGTCTGGGGCACGAGTTCAGGCGTGAGCGCAGCGGGGGCTGCGACGGCGGCTGGCGCAAGCAAGGCCAGCGAAAGCACCAGCGCTACGGTCGGCGACAGGGCGGTGACAGAGGCCAGTCCACTCGCTCGTGCCAGGCGCGCGAGCGCCGGCGCCACCAGGGGACGCGCGGCGGAACCGGACTGGCAGTCGGGCCCGCTCCCTGGGCGCGCGAGGATTCGCCTGCCGCTTTCCACCATAGCTTCGTGCTTCTACGCTTTCTTTTCGCTTTGCTCTACTTCGCGCGCCACCCCGAATTGATCCAATTTATTTGCTGTACGCACGCCGGACTTCTGCAATTCTCTGGCGGTCATGCGTTTGAAGAATCAAGTGAGCGCCTCGTGGTTGAGTCTTTGGCTGGTGGGCATGGGCGCTGTGGCGGCCTGTCAACGGTCTCCGTCGCCTGAACCCGTCGTCGAGCAGGCCAATCCGACGCCCACGCCTCCCGCCGAAGCGACGGGGCAAAGTCCAACTCCCACTCCTTCGGCCGCAGCGGCGCGTAACCCTCATGCGGGTGCCGCGGAATTGGGAGTCACGTGGTCGGATCCGGAGGGATGGGAGCGCGTGACGACGAAGAGTCCGATGCGCGCGGCGGAGTACAAGGTGCCGCCCGCAGCAGGGGATACCGAGGCCGCTGAGGTGACCGTCTTCTACTTTGGTGCCGACATGGGTGGCGGCGTCGACGAGAATCTGAATCGCTGGGCAAAGCAGTTCACCGGGGTGAACGAGGCTGATGTCAAACGCACCAGCCGCGACTCCAATGGCTTGACCCATCACCTGATTCATGTGCCCAAGGGCGAATACGCGGGCATGGCGATGATGGGGGGCTCGGCACCGGCAAAGCGCAACTACGGCATGCTCGGCGCTGTAACGGTCGCACCTAGCGGCAAGTACTTCTTCAAAATGACGGGGCCCAGCAATACAGTGGCGGCTAATCAAGCGTCGTTCGAGAAGCTCATCGAGAGTGTGAAGAGCAAGTAGGCGCGGACACATGCCCGAGCTGCCCGACATCACCGTTTATGTCGAACGCATCCGGGCCATCTTCGGCGGGCAGCGCCTCGTGCGCCTGCGCGTTGCCTCGCCATTCGTTTTGCGTTCTTTCGAGGTTCCGACGCACGAGCTCGAAGGCTTGCCGCTCAGCGAGGTCCGGCGCTTGGGCAAGCGCCTGGTCTTGCGCTTTGGGCTTACCCACTTCGCCGTCATGCATCTCATGATTGCGGGGCGCCTCCACCTCAGAGCGCCCAATCAGACGATCCCCAAGCGCAACGGCTTGCTCGCTTTCGACTTCGAGTCAGCAACGCTTCTATTGACGGAAGCGAGCACTCAAAAAAGAGCCAGTTTGCATCTGGTGCGCGACGAGCCTGCTTTGGAAGCATTCGAACGCGGCGGGTTGGAGCCTCTCCAGGTGACGGCCTCTGCCCTCAAGGAGCGCCTCCAGCAGGAGAATAGAACCTTGAAGCGTGCCTTGACCGATCCGAGACTGCTGAGTGGGGTGGGCAACGCGTACTCGGATGAAGTCCTCCATCGCGCTCGCCTTTCACCTGTGGCACGGACGCAGGCGTTGAGCGACGAACAGTGGATTCAGTTGCACCGCGCGCTTCAAGAAGTCCTCGAGGATTGGACCGAGCGCCTGAGAGCGGATGCCGGTGATACCTTTCCCAAAGGCGTGACAGCTTTTCGGCCAGAGATGGCCGTGCATGGGAAGTTCGGGCGGCCCTGTCCCGTGTGCGGAACGACCGTGCAGCGCATCCGCTATGTCTCGAACGAGCTCAACTACTGTCCCCGCTGCCAAACTGGAGGCAAGGTGCTGGCAGATCGCAGTCTATCGCGGTTGCTGAAGGGGGACTGGCCCAAGACCATCGAAGAGCTGGAACACGGTCCGGCAGCGCGACGCTTACCGTAATGGCTCGATACTCGTCTTGACAGGGAAAGGGGTGCTCGCGCAAACCCAAAGCGCATGGACGACCGCCTGCTGAAACTGGCGTTGCTTGCATCGGGTGGTGCGGCGGGAACCGTTGCGCGCTACGCGCTTTCAGTGTGGGCTGAAGAGATCTGGCAAAGACAGGGGGGGAGCAACTACCCCGTCGGGACCACGATTGTTAACCTATTAGGTTCTCTTGCGTTCGGTCTGGCATGGGTTTGGACAGCGCATATCACTCATGGGTCCGAGTGGAGATTGTTCCTGACTTCAGGGGTGATGGGCGCTTTTACGACCTTTTCGACGCTCATGTTCGAGGCGACGGAAGGGGCGTCGAACGGACGGCTGAGCATGGCAGTGGTGCACGTGAGCGTACACGTTGCGCTTGGAGCTGGGGCGATAGCTCTAGGGCTCACCCTTGGTCGCTTGCTTTTCGAGGCGCGCTAGAGGAGTTGATGGCGTGCTTTACAAGCTAGAAGCTGAGGTTTCGGCCCACGCCGCCGATAGCATCGGCGACGCCATGCTGGCCGCGGGAGCCGTGGCATTGGATGTCGCCCCAGCGCGCGCAGCGGATGGCCTGTGTCGGATTCGACTTTACGTCGAAGCCGGCGAAGTGGAACGCCTGACGGCTACCTATCGCTCCCTCGTCGCACGATTTTCTTCAGAGTTCAGCCAGCGCGGTGAGCCTACGATTGATGTCGATCCGGTCACCAATGACTGGGAAACGAAGTGGTCAGAGGGGCTCGTTGCCGTCGAGCTCATCCCGGGATTGGTTCTGGTGCCGGAGGGCGCTTCCTACGAGCCCAGTCCAGGTGAGACCGCCATGCTCGTCGAAAAGGGCTTGGTCTTCGGATTCGGCGAACATCCGACGACGCAGATGGCTAGCCGCTGGTTAGCGTCCGCGGTTGCCGGTACGACGCTGCTCGACATTGGGACCGGGACCGGAGTGCTGGCGCTAGTTGCGGCACATTGCGGCGCCCGGTCGGTACACGGCGTCGACATCGATGCGCAGAGCGTGCGAGCAGCGCGCCGCAATGCGCGGCGCAACGGCTGGCAGGACCTTTGCCATTTCTCGATGACACCGCTGGCTCAGCTCGAGGAGAAGTTTGAAGTCGTCGTCGCCAACGTGGACGCAGCTACATTGACGGTGCTCGCGCCCGACGTGTGTGAGCGTCTGGTGTCACCTGGGGGTAGACTGGCGCTCACAGGTGTGTTGATGGAGCAGGTAGGGGCACTCCAGCGGGTATATGCACACCTGGGGGTGCCGCTCGCCGTGAGCGATGAACGACAGGGATGGGCGCTCCTCACCTGTTCAGCTTGAACAGCCGTTGACCTGAACACATTTGGCCACGCTGGTGAGCACGCGCGAACCCAGGCACGCTGATCCAGCCGAATCTGCGACGCCGCGCTTCAGTTCCCAGCGGAGTCGTCAACGCTTTGACACCAACGCCGTCAGGAAGCTGACGTCCGTCGCTCGCACCTGAGGGCCTTGGGAGCATATTTCCAGGGTCTACCCGTTCAGGTGAGAACGGCACGGCTATTGCTGTAGGTATGGCGTCATGCAGCCCTTGAACCCACTCCTGGGCCATCGAGCTCCAAAACTGAGCCCGATGTGCCTGGACTCGAGAAAGCAGCAAGCCGACCTCGAGTGGGTGCTATTGCTCGAAGACGACCCCACGACTAGCCGCGGCCTCTCTCGCTGGTTGAAACGGTTCGTTCAGGTAGAGACCCGCTCTGCTCGGACCGTTTACCAAGCGGAGTGCTGGCTCAGGAGCATGCCGCCTCCACTCGCGGTCATCAGCGACTTCGACCTGCAGGCGGGGGAGAATGGCGCATCGGCCCTGAAGCGCTTCCGAGGCGCCGGGTTGACCACCCTGGCTCTCATCTTGACGGGCGCGCCTACCCGGGCGCGGGCTGCTTTGAACCAAGTAGGCCTCGACGACGTGCCAGTCCTGAGCAAGAGCGCGTATCAAAGTGAGCTGCAGGTATGGCTGCTGGCACGGCGTGAACGGCAGCGCAGCGCTTGACTTTCAAGGTATTTCTACGAGCGCCAGTTCGACTTGTTGAACTTGACCCGAAGCTTCGACGTGGACGGTGACGCGGTCTCCCGGTTTGTGCCGGTCCAGCGTGTTGTATAGGTCGTCATAGTCGGCGATCTTGTCGTCATTGATGCCTACGATCACGTGCCCCAGCCGTAAACCCTGAGGGGTCCGCTGCAAGCCGACGAGGCCAGCCCGAGCGGCGGGGGTGTTAGGGATCACGTCCAGCACGAGGACTCCTTTCAATCCTAGCCGCTGTTCCAGGCGTTGAGCGGGGTCGATACGTACCCCCAGGCCTACCTGCGTAGGCTTGCCTGTTTCGATGATCTGAGGAACGACACGCTTGATGGAGTGCACGGGCACAGCAAACCCAATCCCGGCCGAGGCACCACTGCGCGAGAAGATCATGGTGTTCATCCCGATCAAGTAGCCAGACGAGTCGAGCAGCGGCCCGCCGGAGTTGCCAGGATTGATGGCGGCATCGGTCTGGACCATGTCGCGGATCGTCACGCCCCCGATCCCTTGAACCTGGCGTCCGAGGGCGCTGATGATGCCGGTGGTCAGCGTTTGATCCAGACCAAAGGGGTTGCCTATCGCGATGGTCTTTTGACCAACCTCGAGACGGGCTGCCCGTTCTCTTACCGGGATGGGCTGCAGATCTGTGGGCGCATCGACGAGACGGAGCACAGCAATGTCCTTGCGAGGATCGGTACCCACGACCGTCGCTTCGAAGGAGCGGTGATCGTGCAAAGTGACCGAAAGCAACTGCGCTCCTCGGATGACGTGGAAGTTCGTGACGATGTGCCCGCCGGTATCCCAGACGAAACCGGAACCCGAGCCTGCCGCCACTTCACTCTCCGTTCCCGCCCAGTAATCGACGACGACTCGTTTTTGGGTGACGAACACCGTGGACGGAGCGCTCTTGCGGAACACGTCGATGGAGTTGCGTTCGTCCTCGGTGCGGTAGCCGTCGGAGGGCGGGGTAACGGGCGACGTGGGCACCACGACCGTAGGGCTCGGGGCAGGCAACGTATCCAGCTGCTTTGCTGCAATCGGCGGCTTCTCAGCGGCAACCTGGGGCTTTTGACGCGCCGGTGCGCGAGACGTGTTGGTCGGTTCCGCAGTGGCGCACCCGGCGAGCAAGAGGCCGGCGAGCGCACAGGTCAAAGGGCGGTTCATCACGCTCCGAGCATACCTAACCCACGGCGGAGTGAGGGAGTTTGTTTGCCGCCGCTGACCTGGTGCCTGGGTGCGATCGGTGGATCCGTGGTACAAGCGGGGCTAGTGCGGGCTGGCACCGAGCAGGGTCGGGCGCCGAAGGGCCACCCCGTGCGCTCCCGTAGACGGAAAGTGAGCAATGGCATGAGCGTGGAGAACGTGGAGAAGAAGTACATGGTGCTGACCGCGATCGGTGCCGATCGTCCGGGCCTGGTGGAGCGCGTAGCCTCTTTGATTCATCTGGCTGGCGGCAATTTGGAGGATAGCCGTATGGCGATTCTCGGCGGCGAGTTTGCCCTCATTCTGCTGTTCAGCGGTCAGGCATCCGTCGTCCAGGCGGTAAAAGAGTCTCACCACGGCCTAGCCCAGGAACTGGGCTTGACGATGAGCCTGCGACCCACCACGGCGCAGCGGCAGAAAGGTGACTTTTTGCCTTACCGTCTGCGAGTGGCTGGTGTGGATCGCAGCGGGATCGTGGCCCGCGTGAGCGCGGTGTTGACGAGCAAACAGGTCAACGTGGCGGCGCTCGATTCGTCACTGAGTTATGCCCCGCATAGCGGTACGCCGTTGTTTCAGTTGCGCGCTGACCTGGAAATCCCCTCACGCTTGGCCTTGACCGGGCTGCGTGCATCCCTGGCCGCGTTGTGCGATGAGGAAAACTTGGATTTCACCCTAGAGCCTGGCACCTGATGTGGAAATTTGCGCGCGTTGCGACTAAAGCCGCGCGCATGTCTGGTGAGATCCCCAACGTTTTGGCGGCCCGCTACGCAAGCCGCGAGATGGTCGAACTCTGGTCTCCGGTGCGCAAGGTCGTCTTGGAGCGACAGTTGTGGCTGGCAGTCCTGAAAGCGCAACAAGAACTGGGCTTGGACATCCCGGCGGCAGCCATTTCGGCTTATGAGCGCGTGGTAAATGACGTGGACTTATCGTCCATTAACCAGCGCGAGATGGCGCTGCGTCACGACGTGAAGGCGCGCATCGAAGAGTTTTGCGCACTGGCCGGTCACGAGCAGATCCACAAAGGCATGACGTCCCGGGATCTGACGGAGAACGTAGAGCAGATGCAGATTCGCTCCTCGCTCGTATTGCTGCGCGACAGGTGCGTCAAGGCTCTGGATCGCATGGCGGCTCGGGCTCAGGAGTTCGAGAGCCTGGTGCTCACCGGACGCAGTCACAACGTGCCGGCGCAGGCAACGACACTAGGCAAACGTTTCGCAAACGCCGGCCAAGAGTTGTTGTGCGCATTCGGACGGCTCGAGGACTTGTTGGCCAGGTATCCGCTCCGAGGGCTGAAGGGACCCGTGGGAACGCAACAAGATCAGCTGGACTTGCTCGGCTCTCAAGAGCGCCTCGAGCAGCTCGAGGACTCGGTCGCCCGGCACTTGGGCTTCGCCCACAGTTTGACCAACGTGGGTCAAGTCTACCCGCGTTCCCTCGATTTCGAAGTCGTTTCCTGCCTGCTGCAGCTCGCATCCGGGCCGGCCAATTTGGCAAAGACGATTCGCCTGATGGCCGGGCAAGAGCTGGCTACCGAAGGCTTCAAGAAGGGTCAGGTGGGATCGTCGGCAATGCCGCATAAGATGAACGCTCGCTCGTGCGAGCGCATGAGTGGGTTCGTTGCAATACTGAGCGGCCACGTCACCATGCTATCGGCGCTGTTGGGCGATCAGTGGAACGAAGGTGACGTAAGTTGCTCCGTAGTGCGGCGTGTAGCTCTGCCGGACGCGTTTTTTGCACTAGATGGCCTGCTACAGGCGTGGTTTGCGATTCTTTCAGAATTTGGCGCCTATCCTGCGGTAGTGAACAAGGAACTTGGTCGGTACTTGCCGTTCTTGGCAACGACGAAGGTACTCATGGCTTGTGTGCGTGCGGGATTGGGCCGCGAACAAGCGCATGAGATCATCAAAGAACATGCGGTTGCCGTAGCGCTGGAGATGCGAGAGCGGGCCGCCACTGATAATGATCTCGTCGCGCGGCTGGGCGCTGACCCGCGTGTGCCCGTCGACGCCCAAGCTTTGGGCGCTTTGCTGTCCGACCCCCGCGATTTCATCGGTACTGCGCAGGTTCAAGTAGAAGCCTTCGTTGGCCAGGTTCAACAGCTCGTGCAGCGCTATCCCAGCGCGGTGAACTACACGCCGGCGCCAATCTTGTAATGCTTTCGCCGTGACTGTCATTCGCAGTTCAAGCGAGACAGCCACAATTCGTGGCCCTGCTCGTGCCGCACGAAAAAGAGGCTCAACGGTGTATCGTAGTGGTTGACGATGGTTCCGTCGTAAGCATCACGCCCGTCAGGTGAGATAGCGAAAGCTTCGGACAGCGGCCGAAGCTGCTCGTCGAGTACACGGCCCATGACCCGTTGGTGACCGGTTGCGCCTTCGGTGTATTGGAGCAGTAGTCTGTGTTCTGACAGGTCGGTCAAGCGCGCGCTCGATAGTCCAGCGTCCACCTCGAGCACCTGGTGGGCCGTGGTGGGCAGTTGCGGACGGCGACTGGTGGCGATGTGCAAACGCGTCTTCTGTGCCCCCGCGCCGACGGCCACCGTTACGAATACTCGATCCTTGGATACCGCTAGCGCCGGATTGTCGAGCCGGCCTTCTAGGCCTGCAATCGCCACGAGTTCGCCGCGCGGTGAACCCTCAGCCGAGACTTCGCCTACCAATACCTGTCCTCGCTCACCTCCTGCGCGCAGCACCAGAGCGAACGTCTGCTCACTCAGTGGCCACACGTCCGGGACCGTTATGGTGTCCCACGTCGTGCTCCAAAGAACACGGTCGATGACATCCGACGGGCCACGGACGGCCAATCCCTCACGGCTCAAGCCAAGAGCGAGAGGTGGGCGAGTAGGAATCGTCGTCGTGCTACGTAAGGTGGACGCTGCCCGATTAGTGCGGAACGAGAGGTCGCCGTCGAGGACCGGCACGACGCTCCACAAGGGGCTGCTTTGGCTTTCGGTAAACACCCGTTGCAGGCTGAGCGTAGCGGGATCGACGACCATTCCTACCGCTAGACGACTTGTTTGCCCGAAACCAACCGCCAGTTGCTGGGGCTTGAACGCCCGCGTCTGAACCGGCACCTGAACGTGCGCGAAATCCGACACTTGCCCATATTGGTTCACGCGGCAGGTTAGCGGTTGAACGTTTTGGGTCGACGCAGGAGACGGAACGGCGACGGCCGTCGAGGTGGGTACGGTCGGGGCAGGCGAGTCGCTGCGTACCGGCGCCAACAACCACGCCGCACCGAGTCCCGCTCCGGCGGCGAGAGCAATGAGCAGTGGTACCTTGCTCGGCCCGCGAAAGGCCGGCTCGACGGCAGCAGGTGGGGGACGTGAATCGACGCGAGAAGCAAGAGTTGGTTCGTGCCCGCCAAACGCTTGAGCGTCTGGTTGGAACAACAATGAGGATGGGGCTGTCGGCAGAGGCGGGGAGGAGGGGATGGACGCCTCTGGGTGGGAAGGAAAAGGCAAACGACGCTCGGGTTGCGTGCTCGCGCCGAAATGACCGGCGTTGCTCAGAGGCCGACCCGACGGCGAACCCGACGCGGGAGTCTGCGGCGCGTAGCCAGGAAACGTAGGCATGCGGTGCAGGATGGGATTTTCCTGCGATGGCCGCGGCGGCGGCGAAGACGGAGGGGACGAAGCCCCGGGGGGAGTCGATGTACCGTCGGCAACTCGTGACTCACTCAGCGCTCGCTCTAGTTGTTCGGCGTCGATCTGCACCGTGGGTTCATCGAAATCGTCGTCGATATAGTCCTGCCCTCGGAAGGCAAATGCCGAAATACTGTCCGGGGGATGGGAGGACGTCGCCGTGGCGGGAGCGGCTGCTAAGCGTTGGAGTTCTAAAACTCTGCCGCGCAGGAGAGGGTACTGACTGAGGGGTGGAGGAAGCTTCGGTCCAGCCGCCCGCGTCGTCGGCTGCCGTGGCGCATCGACGAGCCAGCGGGGCAAAGCCCCCTGCAGCTCCGCGACTTGCATCGCGGGCAACCAGTCGTGCCAGTCCATCCGGGACACCAGGGTATAGGCGGGGAGGCGTTCGGCAGACAGCTCGCTCGTGAGTTGGTGCAGGCCCCCCTGGTACTCGATGCCGTCTTCACTTACCCAGGACCATTCGCGGTCTTGCACTAGCTTTCCTTGGCTCCGCTCACTTCCCGTTGGGTATAGTCGCTCCCGCGGGTGAAGTCGACACCAGCGGCACGCGACGAAGCAAACGCCTACACCCTACCACTGGACCCCTATCGCCGCCACGTTGCAGGGACGACAGCTCCGCTTGAAGCTAAACGGGTGCTGGCCCCGTTTTGAACCGCTTTTTGTCGTTGGCTTTGCGATACGCTTCCTCGCGCTCGATCACGCCCTCGCGCACGCCTCGTTCCAAGGCGTCGTCGAGCAGTTGCATGCCTCGACCTTTGCCCGCCCCAATGATGGAGTTGAGCATACCCGGATTGGCTTCGCGGATGGCACCCGCTAGCCCCGTGTCGCGCAGCAAAACCTCGTGCATGCCCACCCTTCCGCCGCCGATTTTGCGGCACAGGATCTGCGAGACCACGGCCTGAAGCGCTTCGGCGAGCATGCCGCGCGCCTGGGCCTTTTGTTCACGCGGGAAAACGTCGACGATGCGATCCACCGTCTTCGCAGCGCCATTCGTGTGCAGCGTTCCAAATACGAGAATCCCCATGCTCGCTCCCTCCATGGCGAGGGCTATGGTCTCGTAGTCGCGCATTTCCCCGACCAGCACCACATCGGCATCTTGTCGCAAAGCCGCGGCCAGAGCATCAGCGAACGTTTGCGCATGAGTTCCGACTTCGCGGTGGGAAACGACGCTGCGGCGATTGCGGTGCACGAATTCCAGCGGGTCCTCGATGGTTACGATGTGCTTGCTGTGGCGGCGGTTGATGAGATCGATGATGGATGCAAGGGTGGTCGACTTGCCACTGCCGGTTGGTCCCGTCACCAGGACTAGCCCGGCGTCGAGGTTGGCCAGCTCGGGAACGGCAGCGGGAAGGCCCAGTTGTTCCACGGGAATTACTTGCTCGGGGATCATGCGGAACACTGCCGCCACGCCGTGCTGCTGTTCGAAGTAGTTGCCGCGGAAGCGCCCCACCCCTTCGAGCGCATAGGCAAAGTCCAGATCGCGCTCGCGCTCGAAGGCTTGCCACTGTTCATCTGAAACGATTGTCTTGAGCATCTCCCGCAGGTGGGCGTCACTCAAAACGCTAGCGTCAGGCAGTGGTTCGATGTGGCCCGCGTTGCGGTACGCTGCTGGTTTGCCCGCGCTTAGGTGCAGGTCGGAACCGCCCTGGTCTCTCAGGGCGGAAAAGAGCTGTTCGATGTGAGCCATTTTTTCCTAGAGGAAGCGTTCCTTCTGCGTGGCGATGGCGTGAGCGTCCTTCTTGAGCACGACACCCTGAACCACGAGTGCTTGTAGCGAGTCATCGAGACTGGTCATTCCCAGGGCCTTGCCAGTCTGCATGACTGAGGGCAACTGAAAGACCTTGTCGTCACGGATGATGTTAGCCACCGCCGTGGTCACGATCAGTACTTCGACGGCAGGCACGAGTCCTTGCCCGTCGGCGCGCGGCAGCAAGCGCTGACTGATGACAGCCCGTAAACCTTCGCTTAGCTGTGCTCGAACGTGCTCCTGCTCCGGACCCGGGAAGGCATTGATGATCCGGCTGATGGTCTGTGCCGCGCTGGCTGTATGCAAGGTGCCGAGCACCAAGTGTCCGGTTTCGGCGGCGCTCAGGGCAAGTCCCATCGATTCTCGGTCGCGCAGCTCCGTGATGGCGATCACGTCAGGGTCCTCTCTCAGAGCGGCGCGCAAGGCGCGGGAGAAGGATTGCGTGTGGCTGCGAACCTCACGTTGGTTGACCCAACACATGCCCGACGGATACACGTGCTCGACCGGATTCTCCAAGGTGATGATGTGTTCTTGCCGGGTGCAGTTGAGGTGTTGCAGCAGTGCGGCTAGCGTGGTCGACTTACCGCAACCCGTTGGGCCCGTGCACAGAACGATACCGGTACGAAAGTCGGTGAGACTAGTGAGCGACTCCGGCAACTGAAGCTCCGCCAGAGTGCGGATATGCGAAGGAATGAGCCTGAACACGGCGTCCGTGCCACGAAAGCTGCGGTAGACGTTCACCCGAAAGCGGCCGACGTCGGCAATGGTATACGCAAAGTCGAGTTGGCCTTTCTGGTTCAGCTGGTCCAACTGCTCCTGCGTGAGCAACTGGGCGATCATACGGTAGGCGTCACGATTGCTGATGATGGCGTCACCTTTCAGTGGCGCTAACTGCGCGTCGATGCGCGCCGCAAGGGGAGCATCGGCATGCACGTGTAGGTCGCTAGCCCCCTTTCTCATAGCGTACGTCAGCACCTTGTGCAGATAGGGTGCGCGAGCTTCATCCACGGCTGCGGATACGGCGACGTGGCGCGGCTCCTCCGGGATGGATGCTCGTGGCTTTTCGGCCGCCGGGGACCCGACATTGCCCAGGTTGGCCGCGGGCGCACTTGCGTCGCGACTACCACGCCCGCTGAGCAAACGGTCGCACGCGGCATCTATCTCGTCCGCCTGAGCGCTGGTTAGCAGGCGCTCGTTGAGCAGAAGCTGTCTCAAGCTGAGTCCTTCGCTGGTTGCTTGCTGCAACAGGCGCGCTGCCGTCGTGCGGTCTAGCAAACTTTGCTGCAGCGCAATTTCGAGAAAAAGACGGTTCCGAGGGCTCATCCGGCGCCTCGTGAGCTATTGGGCAAACACGGCACTAGGATATGAACGGCCTTCTTGGCCAATCGCTAAGCGGCCAAGTTCGGGCATGCGAGGAGCGCATGGGCGAATGTAGGCTAGGGTGTGGGGCAGGAGCGTAAGAGGTTGCGTCAGGGGGATGGTTTGGAATAGCCTTTGGCGGAACGACTGCCGGTTACGCACGCGCTTGGAGTTGGTGATCAGCGGATGGGATTCGCGGTAAAATTCTGGGGAGTGCGCGGAAGCATCGCTTGTCCCTCGCCTCGGCACGTTGGCTTCGGTGGCAACACGAGTTGCTTGGAGGTCATCGCGGGAGAACAGCGCATCGTGCTCGATGCCGGCACGGGGATCCGCGGCCTCGGGCACGAGCTTTCGCGCGCAGACGTGCGCTCGGCCGATCTGCTTTTGACGCACACCCACTGGGATCACATCAGCGGGTTTCCCTTCTTTGGACCAGCCTTCGAGAAAGACCGCCACTTTCGCATTCGGGCAGGTCACTTGAGCGACGCTGGCGGCGTCAAGGCGGTGTTTGCGGGCCAGATGGCTCAGCCTACCTTTCCTGTCCCGCTCGAGGCGATGAGCGGGCAGCTGGAGTTCGAAGACTTCAGGGCCGGAGACGAGTTTTGGTTGGGCCCGGAGGTGCGTGTGAAGACCGCACCCCTCAACCATCCAAGTGGGGCTACAGGTTACCGCATCGAATACTCGGGCAAGTCCATCTGCTATGTAACGGACACCGAACACGTCCCGGGCCAGCCTGATCAGTCAGTGCTTGGGCTCATCGAGGGGGCGGATCTCGTCGTGTACGACTCGACGTACACGGACGAGGAGTTTCAGCGTCGAGTAGGTTGGGGTCATTCGACTTGGCAAGAGGGGGTACGGCTCTGCTCGAGCGCCGACGTAAAGCAACTTGCGCTGTTTCATCACGATCCTGATCATGAGGACCTTCAGATGGAGCAAATAGAGCGTGAGGCGAAAAAGATGTGGCCGAACGTTTTCGCTTCGCGCGAAACGATGCTCGTCACGCTCGCCTGATGGTTGTAAGCCACCAAACCTTGCTATCTCCGCCGTGTCGGATCCCTTCTCATTCCGACTCGTGACTCCATGACTCCGAAACAAGCCATCGAACGTCGGCGCACCTTCGCCATCATCTCACATCCCGACGCCGGTAAAACGACGCTCACCGAAAAGCTCTTGCTGTTTGGCGGGGCGATCCAAATGGCGGGCGCTGTCAAAGCGAAGGGCGATTTTCGCCGAGCGCGATCGGACTGGATGAAGGTGGAGCAGGAGCGAGGGATCAGCGTCACCGCTTCCGCCATGACGTTCGATTTCGAGCAGAAGACGTACAACCTGCTCGACACGCCCGGTCACGAGGACTTCAGCGAGGATACGTATCGAACGCTCACTGCGGTCGATTCAGCAATCATGGTGCTCGATGCTGCCAAAGGCATCGAAGCACAAACGCTGAAGCTGTTCGAAGTGTGTCGCATGCGGGATGTGCCCGTGATCACCTTCATCAACAAGATGGATCGGGAGGCTCAAGACTCGTTCGAGCTCTTGGACGAGATTGAACAGAAGCTAGCGCTGGATGTAACGCCAGCAAGTTGGCCCATCGGTTCCGGACCGAACTTCCTCGGCTGCTATGACCTGTTTCGCGAGCAGCTGATCCTGATGGACAGCAAACAACGCTCGTCCATCTCCGGCGGCATCACGTGTGAGGGGCTCCACGATCCGAAGCTCGAGCAATACCTGCCTGCCGCGGCGCTCGAAACGCTGCGCGAGGAAGTCGAGATGGCGCGAGGCCTGTGCAAGGAGTTTCGTCTCGAGTCTTATCGGGAGGGGCACATGACACCGGTCTTTTTCGGTAGCGCGCTGAACAACTTCGGCGTGCGTGAACTTCTCAATGGCCTCGGAGAGTTTGCCCCTGCGCCGCAAGCACGCGCCGCGCGCGAGCGGCTCGTGCGCCCCGACGAGAAGCCGGTGACTGGATTCGTCTTCAAGATCCAGGCGAACATGGACCCCAAGCACCGTGACCGCATCGCCTTCTTCCGTCTCATCTCCGGGCACTTCGAGCGCGGGCATCGCCTCAAGCACGTGCCGTCCGGTTCGCAACTGAAGATCCACAATCCGGTCATGTTCTTGGCCCAAGATCGAGAACTGGCTGCCGAGGCTTGGGCGGGAGACATCATCGGCATCCCCAACCACGGCAAGCTGCGCGTGGGCGATACCTTGACGGAGGGCGAGGAGCTGCACTTTACCGGCATTCCTAGCTTCGCGCCCGAGCTACTTCGCACGGTGCGTACCGTCGATCCAATGAAAGCGAAGCACCTCGAGCGAGCTCTCGTTCAGCTCGCCGAAGAAGGCGCCGCCAGCTGTTTCAAAGCTCGTCTCGGCTCTACGTGGATCGTCGGGGTGGTGGGTAGTCTACAGTTCGACGTGCTCGCGGATCGCGTCCGTACCGAATACAACGTTGACGTGCGCTTCGAAGGGACCAGCTTGTATACCGCGCGCTGGATTGAAGCCGACGAGCAGGCGGAATTTAAACGCTTCGAGGCTGAAAACTCAGCTTCCCTCGCTGATGACCATGTGGGGCGACCCGTTTTCTTGGCGCGCAACGATTGGCATCTCGAGCGAACACAAAAGGATTTTCCAAAACTCCGCTTCCAGAAAACACGCGAGCAGTGAACGCTGGTGAGCACGCGTTCACGACTCGGCCCCGGGCAGTTCAAGCTTTGGACGGAAAGCGAAAAACCAGGTGCTCAGTGGCCTTGAATGCAGACTCAGCCTCGGGAGCTTTTGCCGCTTCCGAACGCTCGACGTCGACCACGACATGGCCTCCGTCTTGGAGCTCTCCGAATAGAATCTCGTCGCTGAGAGGACGCTTCAATTCGTCTTGAATCAAGCGGTTGAGAGGGCGTGCTCCGTTGTCGCGGTCGTAACCCTTGGTAGCTAAGTACGCGGTGGCAGCCGGGGTCAGCTCCAGGGTCACTTTACGCTCCTCGAGCAAAGTGAGCGTCTCACGGATCGCTTTTTCTACGATACTCGTCATGACGTCCGGGCTTAGCGGCGAAAACATGATCTTGGCATCCAGGCGGTTTCGGAATTCGGGGCTGAAGGTGTTCTTGTACGCGATGTCTGCGTCTCCGCGCATATCTCGCTGACCAAAGCCAACGCGCGACTTGGCGAGATCCTGAGCGCCTACGTTGCTCGTCATGATCAAGACCACGTGCCGGAAGTCCGCCTTCTTCCCGTTGTTGTCCGTCAACGTGCCGTGATCCATGATCTGTAGCAGTACGTTGAAGATGTCTGGATGAGCCTTTTCGATCTCATCCAACAGGACCACCGAATGGGGTGTCTTGGAAACGGCTTCCGTCATGAGACCGCCGTTATCGTGGCCTACATAGCCGGGCGGGGCGCCGATCAAGCGTGAGACAGTGTGCCGCTCCATGTATTCGCTCATGTCGAACCGGAGCAACTCGATACCCATGATCTGGGCCAGCTGCTTGGCAACTTCCGTCTTACCGACACCCGTGGGTCCCGCGAACAAGTAGGAGCCTATCGGCTTTTCCGGCGGCCGAAGCCCCGCTCTCGCTAGCTTGATGGCACTCGCCAGCTCTTTGATGGCTTGCTCTTGCCCGAAGACTTTGCTTCGTAGCTCTGACTCCAAGTTCTTCAGCGCTGACTTATCGTCGGAGGATACCTGCCGGGGCGGGATCTGTGCCATACGAGCCACCACTGCTTCCACGCGTCGGACGTCGACGCTGGGCTTAGTCGCCCCATCGCTCTCCAGCTTGGCGTCGGCACCGGTTTCGTCTAACAGGTCGATGGCCTTGTCGGGAAGGCGACGATCCCGCAGATGCTTCTCGGCCAAACGCGCCGCCGCTTCGATGGCCTCGTCTTCGTAGGTAACCTCATGGAATTCCTCGTAGCGAGGTTTGAGGCCGTGGAGGATGAGGATGGTTTCATCCGCCGTGGGTTCGTTGACGTCGATGCGCTGAAAGCGGCGTGTCAGGGCGGTGTCGCGCTCCATGTGTTTGCGGTACTCCTCGAAGGTCGTTGCTCCGATGCAGCGAACGCGCCCACTGCTCAAGGCGGGCTTGAGCAGATTCGAGGCGTCCACGGTTCCTCCCCCCGCAGCACCGGCGCCAATTACCGTGTGCAATTCGTCGACGAAGAGAATGGACCCAGGGCGTTCCTCCAGGGCCTGAATGACGGCTTTCATTCGTCCCTCGAACTCGCCTCTGAATTTGGTTCCAGCCAGGAGTGCTCCCATGTCCAGCGCGTAAACGACAGCATTCGACAGTTGTTTCGGCACCTCACCAGCAACGATCTTGGAGGCCAAGCCTTCCACGATGGCTGTCTTACCCACGCCCGCGTCACCCACGAACAAGGGGTTGTTCTTGCGTCGCCGCGCCAATATTTGAATGGCCCGCCGCACCTCTTTTTCGCGTCCAATCAATGGATCGATACGGCCTTCGCGGGCCCTTTCGTTCAAGTCGACCGCGAAACGTCGGAGGGGTTCCTCTTGGGGAGCGCCCTCGGAATCGTCGTCGTCGTCAGAACCTACTCGCTCCGTGCGCTCGGAAGGCCCGGCGTCGGCGCCGTGGGAAACGTGCGAGACCAGTTGAAAGCGCGTGAGGCCGTTATCCTCCATTGCCTTGACAGCTGGGCAGTCGGGTTCGGCAAACATGGCAATCACCACGTTGACGCCTTGCAACTCGTCTTTTCCGCTCGATTCCACGTGAATGGCCGCACGTTGCAAAACGCGACGAAAGCCATTGGATGTGACCGGGGTGGTGTCGGGCTCGTGCTCCTCCGATCCCAATTCCTGATCGAAGAAACGCTCTAGCGCGCTCTTGATTCCCTCCACGTTCGCTCCCGCGCGGGTGAGGATGCGGGCGGTGCGATGGTCCATCAGCAGCGCGTAGAGCAGATGCTCGACCGTCATCACTTCGTGCCCGCGCCGATTGGCTTCCGTTGCCGCCACTGAGCAGGCGATCTCCACTTCGGCACTCACCTTCATTCGTCAAATCCTTCGGGTTCAGCGGTCACCCTTAGCGGATGGCCGTGCTCTTTGGCGTAATCCATGACGCGCGATACCTTCGTCTCCGCGACGTCACGAGAATATATGGCTGCGATACCGAAGCCGCGATGATGGACGTTGAGCATGATGTGGGTCGCCTCAGTGGGAGTCTTCTTGAAGAACTTCTCGAGAACGTGAACGACGAACTCCATCGTGGTGTAGTCGTCGTTGTGGAACACGACGCAATATCGGCGCGGCCTTTTAGTTTTTCGTTCTTCGGCGACGCCAAGCTCTCCCTCGTGCTCGAGATCTGGTTTTTTTTCGTTCGCCATCGGAGAAGGACGATAGGTAACGCCGAAAGCAGCGTGTCGCAATCGGAGCCGCGCGATTCGGCGCACTCCCGACTCTTGCCTTCGGCGCGGCACCTCGCGGCCTGTCGGCCAAACCTGCTTGGCGACACCAGCGCCCACGTCGGTTGCGTCAGCCCCCGCGCCTGAACTACACCACGGGGATCCTGATCGCTTTCGTCACGCAACCTGGTAGCGGCTGGATTGGCCGCTGGGCTCCCGGCATTGGCGATCCATCGTTGATGGGCTGGCTCACGGTGCTTCTGTACGCGGTCTGCGCCTGGCAGTGCTGGCGTACGGCGCGCGTCCTGCCAACAGGCGGTGGGCTAGTGGCGCGGGAGCGGTGGCTGTGGCGCGGCCTCGCCATCGCGTTTGGCGGGCTGTGCATCAACAAGCAGCTCGACCTCCAAACAGCCCTCACTGAATTAGGGCGTAGCATCGCGTTCCGACAGGGTTGGTACGAGCAGCGCGGATTGGTTCAGGTAGCCTTCGTCGTGATCATTGCTGTAGGCGCCGTCGTCACCCTGCTCGCCGTGATGGTGCTGATGTGGAATTCAGCCCGGTGGACGCGGGTGGCCATTCTGGGCGCAGCACTGGTTGCAGCGTTCGTGGTAATCCGCGCCGCGTCTTTCCACCATGTCGACCGCTGGCTCGTCAGCACGGTGTTTGGCTTGCGTTTGAACTGGATTGTCGAGATGAGCGGCATTGCGACCGTACTGTTTGCCGCTAGACGCCGCCGCCTACCGTTCAAAGCCCCTACGGTGCGCCGAGGCCAGAGCCGCGCCAAAGCCGTACCGCGCCGGTAGGCGTTCGCTACGGCTAGCTCAAGTTGACGACCCCGTGCTGGTTGTCGCCATGTTGTGGGCGCTCTCCCTGCACGGCCCCCCGCACTAGACTTCCGATGAAGCTCAGCAAGTTGCGCCCCCGATTATCCCAGTACTCCGCGGTTTCGAGCTGAACGGTCACCACCCCGAGACTCGGGTCATCCGGGCCGTCGAACCAGGCGGCGTCCATCACCGACCAGTGGCGGCGAGCTGCTTCGGGGTCCCGGCGCACCGTGGCCCGTCCGGTTGCTGACATGAACGAGCGTTCGCTTTGAAAAGTCAGCAGGACCGTGCTGTCCGCGCGAATCTCCCGCGCTTTGGTTGAGCCAATGTCCGTGAGGAAGGTGACTTGCCCAGAGTCGCTCAGCTCCGCCACGACCATGGGCCTTGCATGGAAGTCGGAGCCGTCGCCATGCGTGACCAACATGGCGGTCCGAAAGTCTTTCATCAACTCCAGTGCCTTTGCTTGCTTGTCTTCCTGTTCCATGAATACGTGAAGTGCAATGGTCGGGCCAAACCATGGTTAAATGGCGGCCCCAGCAATGGGGTGTGAGCGCAAGGATGTGCTCGTAGCGGGCGTGGCACTAAACCGCGTCCTACGGTCACAGCGAGTCGGTTTGACGCAAGTCCTCCTGAGACTCCGAGACGCGCTGACCCACTACGGATCGCTCCCACCCACCTTTGGCAAAGGCGCTTACCCGTGGCGCGCTTGTTGCTTTACCAGATAGCAGTTGGCGAGACGGTTGTCGCGTTGTCCGCAATTGCTGGTCGGTAACCGCTTGGCACTGGTGAATTGAACCGGCACCGCCGGCTCATGCACTACACAACCAAACCCAGAAGAGGAGGTCCCATGGCGCGCATTGCGGTTACCATTGGCCCAGATTACGAGGATAGCGAGTTTGAGATACCTGTGGCCGCCCTGCGGGAAGCGGGGCACGAGGTCGTGACAGTCGGTCGCAAGTCAAAAGAAGTGGTCACCGGCAAGCGCGGCGAGTCGCGCACCGCTGTCAACATGAGTGCCGCGGATGTACGAGCGGAGGACTTCTCCGCCGTCGTCATTCCTGGAGGCTATTCCCCAGACCAGCTGAGAACCGACGAAGCGGTGGTCCGCTTCATCGATGAGGCCGTGCGCAACAAGACTCTGATCGCCGCCGTTTGCCACGGACCCTCGCTGCTCATTGAAGCCGACGCTTGCCGAGGCGTGAGAATGACCTCATGGCCTTCCATTCGAAAGGACCTGGTGAACGCTGGGGCCCACTGGGAGGATGAAGCAGTCGTGGTCGACGGCACTTTCATCACTTCCCGTAAGCCGGACGACCTTAAGCCTTTTACAGACGCTATCCTGAGCGCGCTCGGTTAGGTCGCGTGTTTTTTGGCGATACCTGCGCGATCTCGACGTCGAGCGTGCTCGCCGACGGAAGTCGGCTCCGCGCGACTCGCCGCCGACCTCGCTGGGTCTGGCCAAAAACCACGGGCGACCTGGTGGTGATGGTAGGGCGATCTTGAAGTCGAGCGTGCTCGCCGACGGAAGTCGGCTGCGCGCGACTCGCCGCGGACCTCGCTGGGTCTGGCCAAAAACCACGGGCGACCTGGTGGTAGGGGCGATCCCGGTGCCGACCTTGCTGGGTCTGGCTGAAACTCCAGGCGACCCGAGGTGACTGTAGCGCGGGGGTGGAGTGATGGTTAGAAGTTTACGGTTAGGCGGCAGTCGCTGGGGCAAGTCAAGGCGCTGTCGCCGTCACTCGCGGCGTCCAGCACGAGGAGCAGGACGCCTGCGCTCAGGAACACCGCTGACGCTCCTGCGGCTACGCGCGCCGTGGTCTGGTGAGACTCAGAGCGTTCTACGCTGTCGATGAAGCGGGCGTGGGACTGGGCATTTCGGGCATCCTCTTGCGCCGAGCGTCGAGCCAGTTCAAAAGTACCGGCGGTGATACCACTGGCTAGGGATAGTCCAATGGACACCCACGGCCATGCTCCGTAATCTGCCGGAGCGTCCATGCTCACTTCCTGCGTACTTTCGACGAAAGCCGGTGGAGTTTCAGTGGAGTCTGACAGTTGCTGGGATGGCGCGGATGGCTGCTGTGAGCGCGTCGAGATCGGGCGCAAGGACCCGGCAAGATCCAGTGCGGCACGCAAAGAGAGGGTGAACGTGAGACGCGTCGGCTCATATCCCTCGAGCCTAAGCTCCGCGTCGTGCCTACCTGGATCCAACTCACCTGTCCATGGCGTCGTACCAACCTGACGATCGTCAATCAAGACCGTCGCGCCGGAAGGTTCGGACCGCAGTGTCACCTGCTGAACACCGTCTTCCGCCAGCTGCTGTTCGAGCGCCGACACTCTAGCGCGAATCTTGGCGTCTTCCCCCGCCGAGTCCACTTCGTGGAGATACTCACGGTAGTAGCGAAGGGCTTTAGCTGTGTTTTCGAGTTTGTCGTGCGCTAGCCCAATGTTGAACAAGAGTTCGGGGCTCGGTCTCAACTGGTGTGCTCGTGCGAAGTGAACGATGGACTGCTCGTACTGCTTCTCCTGAAAGAGCCGCGATCCACGTTCAAACTCCGCTTCAGCCGAAGCTCCCCGCACGGCGGGATCTGCGTCAGCGGAAGCGACCTGGCTCGGTACAGACGTCGAATCGGCATAACTGGGAGAGGTAAACCCTATGCCCATAGTCAGCGTCGCCAATAGACGCAGCACGGGCCCCGGCGCCTGGCTCATTTACTTGCTCCCCGTGCCCGACGACGCCGCCCAAGGCGTGAGTAGCTCCAGTGGTGCTGCGGGTTCTGCTGGTGGCTCGGGTTTCTTCAGACGACTTGCGGGTGATGTTGAAACGTTGGCCGCGCGTGCTGGAAGGAGGCGCGAACGCGTGCCAGTTGCTGCGAAGACAGTAGTTTGGTCGTCGGCGGCGAGCGCAGTGTCGCGTTCACTCAAAGCAAAATTCAGGGCCGTGTCGAAGCGTACGTCGGTGAGCACGATGGGTTCGCGACGAGGGACATCAACCTCGAGACGGGAAGCTGTCGCCAAGCTGGCGGGCTGAAGTTTGCGTTCGCCCCACCCCGACGTGCCGTTGGCCACGACGAGTGCCCCACACGCAGTTACAACCAGGCTGATACCCGCCAGCCACCCTCTCCTCCGTCTCCCGCTATCGATCCTCCTGAAATCCGACTCCGACGACGACCAGCTGGCTAGCGCCGTATGGCTCTCAACCGGCACGCCTCTGGTTGAGCGAGCCACGAGCGGAAGTGGCTCATTTTCCTCTTCTCGACGCAGTGGTACGGTGGCTGTCGAAGGATTGCGGCGCGACATCAATCCGCTGCGGTGGACTGAGTCGCGCCCGCGCGATGCTTGAGGAAGTAAGGTTTGACCCAATTCGCGCAGCCGCAAGGGTAGGGCCACCGCGGTAGTACTCGCCTGTACCAGGGGTCTTAGGCGTTCTAGTTCCGACAAGACTTCGCGCATGGACGCTGGTCGCTCCCCACGCTCCTTTCGCAAGCAGTGCTCGATCAGGACGTACAAATCATGAGGTAAACCTTGCGCGGCAACATCGATGGGAAGCGGCTCGTCGCATTGTGCCGATATCATCAATTCGTCCGCCGTCGTCCCTCGAAAGGGAAGGCGCCCCGTGAGCATCTCGAACAGAACGACACCTAGGCCCCAAACGTCCGCACGTCCATCGACTGCGTCGGGTGAAACGATTTGTTCGGGAGCCATATAACCCGCAGAGCCAACTCCCGCGCGCTTCAAGCCGGTCGGGATAGCTCGTCCTTGAGCGATCCCGAAGTCGATCACCTTCAGGATTTGTCCGCCATTAGGCAAGTCGACCACGTACAGGTTGTCAGGCTTGACGTCTCGATGAACGATCCCATGTGTATGCGCCTCTACCAGTGCATCCGCCGCCTGAACGGCAAGCTCTAAGGCCAAGGCAGGTGGCAGCGCTCCATGTTCGAGGAGCAGATCTGCGACGCTCACGCCTCGTAGGCGCTCCATCACCGTATACGGCACCACACCATCGAGCGTGCCGGTATCCAGCACGCGCACGACATGAGGGCCGTTGAGTTGGGCGGTCACTCTACCCTCGAGAGCGAAGTGAGCGGCGAGTTCAGGAATGCAAGCGAACTCCGCCCTCAGCACTTTTACGGCGATGGGGTGCTGGAGCACCTCGTGCCAGCCTTCGAAGACCAACGACGTCCCACCTACGCCGATGAGCGAGCGGATGGCGAATTTCCCATCAATCGTTTGACCAACGAGGGAAAGATCATCCGGAGAAGCATCGAGTTGGAGGGCTACAGCGCGCACGAAGGAATACGGTGCAATTGTCAGACCACCCGCTGGATTAGCATGCGGCACCTCGCCCGGAGGTCTGATGTTGGCCATCGTCCCGCCCCGCGCAGCGAACGTCGCCACCAGCCCTGGGGGTATTCGTCTCACCCTGTGGCAATCGTGTCGGCTCAGGTGGCCGGTTGTCTCGCGCTGGAGTGGCGAGCTTCTTGAGCTTGGACCGCGATTCCATCGGGCCACGAAAACGACGCCTGCTGAGGCATCTTGGTTCCCGCAGCTCTTGACTCTCCGTCAGAGTCCATCGCTAGATGGGGAGCATGGCGCGCGGGAGTTCCATTCTGTTGATCGACGATGATCCGGAAGCCAGCGAAATCTTTCAGCTGCTTTTGACTCGCGAGGGCTTTTGCGTAGATGTCGCTTCTGACGCAGCTAGCGGGCTCGCCTGTTTTGAGTCGAAAACACACCAGTGTGTGGTGTCGGATTTGAACATGAAGGGTCTCACCGGGTTCGACGTTGCAGACACACTCAACAGGCACCCACGCAGACCGGTTCTCATCGCGCTCAGTGGCGAAGTAGGGCCTGGTGTCGAAGCAAAAGTGCGCAGCGCCGGTTTTGACCATCATCTGGCGAAACCCATCGATTGGCCAGAGCTGCAAGCGGTGCTTTCAGCGCTCCCTTTGGGGGGCGACGAGTGAACATCCTGATCAGGCGGAGTGGCGGTAGCATTGGCGCCCGTAGACGACCGTGACGTCATCCTCGGCCCGCGCGCTTCGTGCAGCCTCTACGAGCGCTCGCACGCCTTCGCTGGCTGACGTGCTCTGGTAACAGATGTCGATGATCGTGGACTCGTCCAGCGTGCCGTGCAGCCCGTCGGAGCAGAGCAGCCATTGATCGTGAGGTTCGAGGACGCAGCGAGACAAGTCCGGTCTGGCTAGACTGTCGGGGTCGCCCAGAGTGTTCCACAGCAGGTGATGCCAGTGCTGAACCGCGCCATCGGAACCTAAGCCGTCCAACGGCCGGCTCAGCCGGTGGTCTTGCGTGAGCTGGATGAGCCGCTTGCCCCGAATGACGTAGGCCCGGGTATCTCCCACGTGGGCGGTGTACAAGAGTGGCCACACGAGGTAACTCAGCGTGATCGTGGAGCCGAGGGGACCCGTCTCAGCCCGTACCCGTTCATCCGAGGCCTGGATGGCATCCGTGAGTTGCTCGCGCAGGCCAGGGATGGTCATGCGAGACGATGCAGGGCTCGTGCGACGCCACTTGACGGCGCCGTGAACCACATTCTCCAAAGTGAAAGAAGCTGCTTCCTCGACGGCCAGGCGACTGGCTAGCGAAGCTTTGGTCAGTCCCCCCAGGCCGTCGGCAACGATCATGACCAGCGCAGACGGCGGTCCAGAGACTTCCCCCCGCATTCTAACGCCACTCGAAGCGTGTTGAACAGCCATGGCAGGTTTCAAGGCGGCGACGAAATAGGAATCTTCGTTTACACCGCGGACGCCCGGCGTGGATGCAGCAGCAACATCGTAGGGGGCCACGGGGAGATCGCCGTTCGCGGGCCATTCGTTTTTTCCCCGTTTCTTTGAGTCCAGGTGTTGGCTCATAGCCGCTCCCGTATCGCTGCCCTTACTCTGAACTGATCCATGTCGCAGAAAAGCAGCAGGAAGTATGCCACGCTTGAGCACGAACCGGCTTGTATAAGCAAGGCCTCCCGCGTGGAGCCAGCGCTTGCTTTGAACATTGGCTATCGCCGTTGAACGTGTCACGGTGTCTCGGTGAGGCGGAGCAGCCGAGCTTCACGTAGAATGCTTTAGCGCTTGCATGCGGCTATCGTCACTTCTACAGGAAGAGCTGAGTACGAGTATGGATACCGGCGACGCTGACCGTTACACAGAAGGGTTCGAAGGCACGCAGTCCGCCAGCCATGATTTGGAAAAGGCTTGGATGCTGTTCGAGCGCGTCGTCCGCTCCACGGCGCATAGCGTCGGCAACGCTATCAACGTCGTTTCTGGTCGCCTGAGTCTGCTCGAACTCGACGATGGCTTGAGCGCTTCGGGACGCGAATCATTGGGTTTGATTCGCGAACGCCTGCGCAAGACTCACAGCGAGCTCAAGGGAGCCGTCGCGTTTGCCTACGGGGAGCGCCCATCGCCCTCGGCTCATGAGGTCAGCGCTCAACTTGCGGCGTTGGCGCAGGAGTACGGGCTAGAGGTGACCGAGGTGCAGACCGCGGAGCAGCAACAGCTTCCCCGCGGACACTCTCGAGTTCGCCTCGATGTTCCGCTACGTTCGCTGTGCGAGGCTTGCCGCGAATTGGGCAATGAACCTGGCAGGCGCGTGCGCTGGTTTTTGAGTGCCGAGGGCACGGATTCATTGGTGCTGACTCTGCGTTTCGACCACGAGCAACTGCCGGCCGACCGTCGCCTCGTTCTAGAGCCATGGTTCGAACCTGCGGCTGCTAGCTTGCCAGATACTCAGCGCTACGCGCGGCTTCTCTTGGCCACATCCCTCGGCAGGTTGGAAGAAGGCGGGGCCAACGTGTCTGTCAGTCCGGAGGACGGGCGGGAGCGTTCAGGGCAAGGAGCCAATGACGCCACCCACGCACCGGCAGGTGGGACCGTCGAGTTTGTGCCGCTGGCTACCGCGGTACGCGTGGTTTGGCCAGAGTAGCGGGAGCCCGACGCGCAAACGGTCGACAGAGCTTCAGTCGAGCGTGGCCCCTTGCCTCACCTACATGAAGCTGGGCACCGGCGAGGGCTCGGTATAAAACGCCATCAGTGCAAGACAGCCGTAGCGATTCGCTTGTTTCCCCTCGTCTTTTCGCGGTCACCACGACGCCGCTCGTGCTGCTGGTCATTGCGTCTGGCGTCCTGTTCGTTCAGGTGCTGCGCATGCGTGCCGCAGCACAATGGCTGGAGCACAGCGAGAAGGCCATTTCGTGGACGCTCGACGCGGAGCGTCGCATTCATGAGCAACATGCTGCAGTCTTGAGCAGGCTTTTGGGGGACCGCTCGGAGCAAGCCGAACTTGCGGCTGAGACGCGAGCGCGTGAGGCACTACGGACGCTCGAACAACACTTGGAACCGCATGACGCCGCTCAGGTCGAGCAGGTGCGTCAAGTTACCGGCCTGCATCGCATATGGTCGCGATATGCGCGCAGGCTCGAGCCGGCGCCGTCCGCGACCGGTCAGACCCAGCAACTGTACACCTTACTCGCGCCGGCCCTCGAAGGTCTGCAGAGCATCGAACGGGAAGAACGGCGGGTGAGCGCTCGCCGTGCCGAGGAACTGGCCGCCCTGACGGGGTTGACGATCTATGGGGCGCTGCCATTGCTCTTGTTGTTTTCGCTCGCGGTGGGTGGCCATTCTCGGCGGCAGATTCTCAAGTTGGCAGGTGACTTCAGCCGCGCCTTGGCTGGACAGGAAGCCGCACGTGCAGCTCTAGACCTGCAGAGCTGGGTCCGAGAGCGGTTGGTAAGCCTCATCGCATCGACCCGAGACGAAGCGTACATGTCCGTCGTCGGCAGCCGCTTTCTGAACGAGTTGACTCAGGCGACCGGCGCAGTGGTGGGAGCATTTTACTATTTTGATGGCGAGCGCTGGGTGAGGCGGGCCGCTCATGGTTTGTCCGACGACGCGCCGGAGACTTTCGACGTGGGCGAAGGCTTGTTGGGACAAGCTGCCACGCGTCCTCAAAGCGTGCGGCTTCGCCAGCTTCCCGAAAAGTTCTTCTTCGCCCGCTCGGCTACGGGCTCGGGAGCGGTTCACGAGCTGGCCCTCATCCCGTGCCACTACGAGGATACGGTCCTAGCCGTGGTAGAGCTCGGGTTTTTCGACCCTCCGTCAGAGAGGGCGGAGCGGCTCATCGAACAGGCAGGGGAGTCGATGGGCGTTGCCGTGGCGGTGACCAGGAAACGAGAAATCCAGCGCACCCTCCTCAAAGAATCCAAGATGCAGGCCGAGGCTCTGCAATCCCAACAGGAGGAGTTGCGGGTGACGAACGAGGAGCTCGCTTCCCAAAGCGAGGCACTCCGTTTTGCTCACGCGCAACTGGAGGAACGGAAAGAAGAGCTCGAAGCGTCGAATTCGAGTTTAGTGAGACAAAGGGACGCGCTGGCGAAGGCACAGGAGGCGCTGGCAGCGCGTGCTCTCGAGCTCAAACGTGCCAACCGATACAAGTCGGAGTTTCTCGCCAGTATGTCCCACGAGCTGCGAACGCCGCTCAACAGTTGTCTCATCCTCTCGAAGGCTCTGGCCGAGAATAAGAGCGGTAACCTGACGGAGGAGCAGGTCAAGTTCGCGGAAACCATTTACGCGAGCGGCAGGGACTTGCTGGAGCTCATCAATGATGTGCTCGACTTGTCGAAGATAGAAGCCGGCGCTGTGGAGATGAATTTCGACGACGTTCAACTCGCTGCCCTACTGCGGCCCGTGGTGCGGATCACCGAACCTTTGGCGAAAGAGAGGAGCTTGGAGCTCAAGGTCGAGCTAGCGCAGCCCGACGCCATAGTGCGAACCGACAGCGCCCGTGTTCAACAGATCCTCAAGAACCTTCTGTCGAATGCTTGCAAATTTACGAAGCGAGGTTCAGTAACCCTACGCGTCGACGTGGACGACGAAGGGGTGTCGTTCTGTGTCGAAGACACGGGTATTGGTATTGCCGAGGACAAGCTCGAAGCCATATTCGAGGCCTTTCGGCAGGCGGATGGACGAATTAGCCGGGGGTATGGCGGCACGGGGCTCGGGCTCACCATTTCGCGAGACTTGGCCAAGCGATTGGGCGGAGAAATTGGCGTCACTAGCAAAGTTGGTGAAGGTAGCAAGTTTACGCTCAGGCTGCCTCGTCGTCCCCAGATGGAAGCGGAATCCAGTGCGGACCAGCTCGAGCAGGAGGGGCCAGATGTACAGTCGCTGTCGCCGCGCGTGGGAAGCGAATCCAAGCCGCCCACGGGATTGGGATCGTTGGCGCGCAAAGCGTTAGAGGATGATTTGCCCTTCTCGCCTCGCAGCCGTCCCTCGAATCCGGTAGTGCTGCTGATACAGACTGACGACCGCTTGAATGAACGCATGGCGACCATGGCTCGGTCGTGGGGCTTCGATTGTGTGGTTGCAAAAGATGCCGAAAGCGGGCTGGCCAAGGCCGCGTCCACACAACCACGAGCGATAGTCGTAGAAGAGAGTCTGGCGAAAGAGCCTGGAGCTTCCATTCTTAGCCAGCTCAAGCGCGATGAGCAAACGCGCGACATTCCGGTGCACGTGATCACGACGGCGGCCCAGGCGGAAACCGCGTTGTCGCTCGGTGCCGTCGGATACTTGAAGAAGCCAGTGGATGAGGAGGCTCTGCGTGAAGTCCTGCAGAAGCTGACCGAACAGAATCGCCGTCCTCGGGTGCTCGTTGTCGAGGACGATGAAGCACATAGAACAGCCGTTCAAACCCTTCTGGCAGAGCGTGACGTGGATGTTGAAGCCGTTGGCACCGTGGCGGAAGCTCTCGAAGCCGTGAGCAAGACGAGCTTTGCCTGCGTGGTCTTGGACTTACACCTGCCAGATGGTTCGGGACAGGAGCTGCTCCGCTCGATGGCTCGAGACGACTCGTATTCGTTCCCGAGTGTGGTGGTGTACACCGGCAAGGAGCTGACGCCAGCCGAGGAGCAGGAACTGCGACGTTACTCGGACACGATCATCCTGAAAGGGGTGCGATCGGAGGACCGGTTGCTGGACGAGTTGACGATGTTCTTGCACGAGGTCGACTCCGCCATCGGGCCCTCGGAGCGGAGGGCGCAGTTGCGACCACGGAGCAATGAGATGGCTCTGCGTGGCAAGCGGGTGTTGCTGGTGGAGGATGACATACGAAACGTATACGCGTTGACAAGCGTGCTCGAGAAGCAAGGCGTGGAGGTTTCGGTGGCGCGCAACGGCAAAGAGGCGCTTCACACCTTGCACAAGAAACCCGACTTGGAGTTGGTGTTGATCGACATCATGATGCCGGAGATGGACGGCCTGGAGGCTACGCGGCGGATTCGGTCGACACATGGTCCTTACAAGGACATACCGATCATCGCGCTGACCGCTAAAGCGATGCGCGACGACCGTGAGGCTTGTCTCGAGGCCGGTGCCAACGACTACGTGACTAAGCCTATAGACGCCGAACGTCTGCTGTCACTGATGCGGATTTGGCTCAAGCCATCATGAACGAGTGCGCTAGTGTCGATATCGAGGACATTGAACTGCGCCTACTACTAGACGCGGTGTTCTATCGGTATCACTACGACTTCCGGAACTATGCAAGGGCTTCCGTCAAACGGCGCGTGCGCGCGGCGCTACGTGAGTTGCATTGCGAAGATCTGGGTCGCCTACAATCGTTAATCTTGCACGATGAGAACGCGTTCTCGACGCTACTTCGCTGCTTGAGTGTCCAGGTCACGGACATGTTCCGCAACCCCGGGTTTTTCGAGCTGTTCAGGCGCGAAATCATCCCCGTGCTGCGCACCTACCCATCAATCCGCATCTGGGTGGCGGGGTGTAGCACAGGGGAGGAGATATACTCCTATGCCGTCATTCTGCGTGAAGAGGGTCTCCTCGAGCGCAGTCTCTTATACGGGACCGACATCAGCCCGGAAGCTTTGCGAAAAGCTGAGGCTGGAGTGTATTCCCTGAGCAGAATGCGGGAGTTCAGCCAGAACCACAGGTTGACCGGCGCACAGCAGTCGTTGTCGGAACACTACACTACGGGCAAAAAGGAGGCTGTATTCGACCGCGCTCTCAAACGTAAGATTGTGTTCGCCGATCACAGCTTGGCTACCGACAACGTTTTTGCAGAAGTGCAGGTGGTCAGCTGTCGAAATGTCCTCATCTATTTCGACGGTGAGCTCCAGAATCGCGCGCTGGAAGTGATGACCCGGGCCCTGTGCCGACGAGGATTCCTCGGTCTAGGGGCGCGCGAAACGCTCCAATTTTCGGCGCAAGACGACGCTTTCGAGCAAACGAGTCTCGACTACAGATGGTACCGAAAGAAATGAACGCCGAACCAAGTCCTGAAGTGCTCCGGGGGCGCTTGATCGCGATTGGCGGTTCAGCAGGAGCCGTTCGAGTGCTACGCGAGCTGCTGTCGGGACTGCGGCTCGAGGTACCGATCGTCATCGTTTTGCACGTGGCGCCTGGAAGAGATGACGGTCTTCGACGGTTGTTCGGCAGCCATTGCCTCATGCCAGTGGAAGACCCCATCGACAAATCCCCCATCAGGCCTGGCACCGTGTACTTTGCTCCGCCGGACTATCATCTGCTGATTGAGAATGGCGGCACGTTTGCGCTGTCCGTTGAGCCGAAAGTGAACTACTGCCGTCCGTCGATCGATGTTTTTTTCGATTGTGCAGCCGACGTTTACGGCGCCGGCACCATCGGCGTCGTGCTCTCCGGCGCCAACGAAGACGGAGCAGCTGGGGCCAGAAGAATCAGGAGTGCAGGCGGGACTGTGTTGGTACAAGAGCCGAGCGGCTGCGAAGTACCAACTATGCCCCTTGCCGCAATAAAAGCAGCCGCACCCCAGATCGTCGCGGACGTCGGCAGATTGACCGCAATACTATCGAGAGTTTGTCTATGAGGACTGAAGGACAGCGGCGTTTATCGCGCTCTACTAGGAGACACGGATCTCCTGGGAAAGGATGAAGGCTTCCTATGTTACCCACAGAGCGTCCACCCAAAGTTCTATTGGTCGATGATCGACAGGAAAACCTGCTCGTGTTGCAGACGATACTGGCCGATGTCGACGTTGAGCTGATCGCGGCCCGTTCAGGAGCAGAAGCCCTGGAGCTGCTGCTCGAGCAAGACGTGGCCGTAGCGCTGGTCGACGTGCAAATGCCGGAAATGGACGGCTTTGAGCTTGCGGAGTTGATGAGGGGCGCGAGCCGCACGTCCAAAGTCCCCATCATCTTCGTGACGGCGGGCGCTGCGGAGAAAACGCGCGAGTTTCGCGGGTATGACGCGGGAGCCGTGGACTTCCTGTTCAAGCCGCTGAATCCACAGGTCTTGATTAGCAAGGTGAAGGTCTTCGCCGACATGCAGCGGCAGCGCGAAGTGCTAGCCAACATGCTGCGGTTGAGTGAGGAGCTCGTGGCGGTAGTCAGTCACGACCTACGCAACCCGCTGAACTCCATTCTCATGTCGAGTACTCTGCTGAAGATGACCACGGACGATCCGCAGATCATCAAGGCGGCCGACAAGATAGAGCGAAGTTCGCGGCGTATGAACTCGATCATCGGCGACTTGCTCGACCTATCGCGTGCGCGCCTGAGCGGCGGAATTCCGGTCAATCGCCAACCTTGCAACTTAGTAGAGATCGCGAAAAATGCGGTCGAAGAGATCAGCGCTACTTCCTCTACCGCGCATCTGCAACTCACCCACGAGGGGGATCTAACCGGAGAGTGGGACGCATCCAGGGTCGGGCAGGTCTTCTCGAACCTGCTGGGCAACGCGCTCGAACATGGTGTTGCCGGCGAACCAGTGCTCGTGCGCCTGAATGGTGTTCAAGAGCATCAGGTACGGATAGACGTCATCAACCAAGGCGAGATCGATCCACGCGACTTACCCGGCTTGTTCGAGCCCTTCGTGTCACGGCGGGCTGGTTTACAACGTGAAGGCCTGGGTCTTGGACTATACATCGTCCGACAAATTGCCCGGGCGCACGGAGGAGATGTCCGTGCTGAGTCCGCCTCGGGCCAGGGCACGCGCCTCGTGGTAACGCTTCCCCGGCGTCCACCAGCACCTTAGCTTGCAAGCGGTGTCGCTGCGGTAGTCATGCGCATCACCGAGCGCCGGAGCTTGTTCTTGGCTCGGACCTCGAGCTGCCGTGCACGCTCCCGGGAAACGCCAAGCTCTCGCCCGATCGCGGCCAAGGGTACTTGGTCGTCACTCATGTATCGATTCTGAATGACGTAACGCTCACGCGCATCCAATGCTTCCAGTGCTTGCTGCAGGTGCGGCCGGTAGCATTCCGCGAAGTCCCTTTGCTCGAGCTCAGTGTGATCGTCGTGAGTGGATTCGACGACATCAACGAGATCGACCACGCTACCGTCATTCGAGGGCTGAGAAAGTGATATGTCTCGCTGGTCGATCTGATGTTCGAGCTCGGCTACTCGCTCCGGAGTCAAACCCATGTTGCGAGCAATTTCCGAACGAGCTTGATCGCTGCCCACCAAGGCTTCGGCACGAGCCCGCTCTCGGCGCAGACGGAAGAACGTACGGGAGCTGAGGGCACCCTTTCCCGTGCCAATCAAGCTCCAAGATTTGAGCACGAGGCGGGTCATGTAAGAGCGTATCCAGTACCCGGCATAAGTGGAGAAGCGAAGTCCCCGCTCCGGATCAAAACCGTCGGCAGCCTTGAGCAGGCCAAGCGTACCCTCAGCGATCAACTCGTCTTGAGATACGGCGTAGCCACGGAAACGACGAGCGATGTAGACCACGTGTCGCAGGTTGGCCCGCATCAGGGCGTCCAATGCGGCCTGATCCGCATGGGTCTGCCAACGCCGAGCGCAGTCCGTTTCATCGAGCTGGGAGAGGACCGGCGCGCAATGGGCGTTTGCGATGTAGCGGTCTAGCGGGGAGCGACCATACCGTTCGGTTGCTTCAGACACTGTTTCCTCGTTGTGAAGTCGGTGTAGGGTGAATGTGAACATCAGCGTTGGCTGATGACTTAGGTAACCTCGGGTGTCCCCCTCGGGCCTCGGTAGATTGTCTAAGCATGCTGCGTGCCAGGGTATTGACAGTGAGTGATGCGGCGCCAAAAAGCGTTCATGGGGTGACCAGACGGGGCGATCGTGCGGCTCCAGAGGCCGCCCGCCACGCCAGACTGCCCCGCTTGCTGTGGGCGCTACGTGATCGGGCGTCGCACACGAACAAGGGCGAGCTCTCAGCCGGAGAAAGCGGCGATCACGACCGTCAGATTGCCGGTCCCGTTACGTGCTTTTGCAACTTGAGCGATCTGCTCGGCGCACGCCCGCGAGCTGGTATGCTCAGAGCGAAGGATGCCTTGCAGCGTCGCTTCGTCCAGAGCGCCGCGGATCCCGTCGGTGCAGAACACGAGCACGTCGCCGAGCTTCAGGCAATGTGAGTGAGCTTGCAGCTCGAGCTTTTCTTGGCCGGCCACCAATGAATGCGATGCCATGTGTGGTGGAGGGGGCGTGTCCACGCTGAGTTGCGTCAGCACGCCATTGCGCTGCAGAAAGCAGTGGGTTTGCCCGACGTGAAACAGGTGTAGGACAGGCCAGACAATAAAAGCGGCGGTCAGACTCGTGCTGGTCGGATGTTCGATGCCACACACCTCCGCGTAGTCGGTCAGCAAGGCCTGAGTCCTTTCGAACGCAGTGGCGGCAGCATGATTGAGGGGGGACACCTCGTGTGCTCCGCTCGTCTCCCAAGGAAACGCGGAAAGGACGCGCTCGGCAACCGCGGAGATGGCTACTGCACTAGCTACTTCGCCGGCCTCGTTGGCGCCGGCGCCATCGGCTAACAGGATGAGCCAACCTTGAGTGTGCTCGAGCGCAGCGTGGTCTTGCAGGCTAGACTCGGTAAGCTCTAGGCTGCGAACCAAGCGAGCGACGAGGTACTGATCCTCTCCGGTCTGACGTACGCCATCAACAATCCTGGCTGCTCCAATGTCCGCGTCTCGAATGTTAGCCTTATCGGTCAAGACGCCAGAAATTCGCCCTACGCGATCGCCGACCGCATAGGCCCCGGGAGGGAGGGCCGGAGCACGCGGCGGTGTGTCCAAGTCATCTCGATAGACCATAGCTCGTCGGCGATTGGAGGTTCGGAGACGCCATGACGCCGGCCGTGAGCAGCTCAGGCTTGGCGACTTCAGGCGTCGGTCGACTTGGACGCTCAGGGCCCTGAACCCATAACTGCCCGAAGTCCGTCAGCGCGGCGCCCAGCGATAGACTGAGCGCGAAGACGCCTAGAAGTAGGAGCGCACACGGGGTTGCGCCCCAGAATGCCGCCATGCGATGACCAATATTGGTCGCTAGGGGGGAGGCTTGCGGCTGGGCTGCGGAGGGAATGGACCAACCTGGTCCACGATGAGCGGCCTCCGTTGTCTCACGAAGACCGTGGTTGTTCACGAGGGTGCCCGCAACGACCTTCGGTACTGTTGCGCTCGTTGCGGGGCGAGACAGACACTGTTGGCTGCATTGCTTCAAAGCCGCAGCCAATTCTTCTGCGTGAGCGAAGCGCTGTTGCGGGTTCTTGTTCAAGCAACGACGCACCAAGGCTGCGACGTGAGGAGACAAGTCTGGCAGGAAGTAGCGGATGTCGATAGGCTCATCCTGAAGAATGACCGAGGAGGCCGCAAGTTGCGAACGCGCTTGAAAGGGCAGCTCACCTGTCAGACACTCGTATAGAATGACGCCCAGCGACCACACGTCAGCGCGCGCATCTACCGCATGCGAATCCTCAATCTGTTCCGGGGCCATGTAGTACACTGAACCCAGTGCGTTACCGACGATCGTGATACTGCGCGCATCCACGCTGTTGCGAACTACGCCGAAGTCAATCACCTTCACTTGTGCGGGGCCCTGGTTGCGGCGCGTGTCCAAGAACAGATTTTCGGGCTTTAGATCGCGATGAACGATACCGGCGGCGTGGGCATGACCCATGGCCACTGCGGCCTCGTACAGGATACCCAAGGCGTTGTTCAGAGGTAGTGCCCCACGCTGCTCCAGCACCGTGCGTAGGTCGTGACCCTCCAACAGCTCCATGGCAATGAAGGGACACCCCTCCGCAGTGACGTCGCAATCGAGCACTCGAACTATGCCGGGCGCGTTCAAGGTTGACAATGCCCGGGCTTCACGGAAAAAGCGCTCCACGACTTCAGCATTCTGCACGTACTCCGGACGCACTACCTTCAGCGCCACGTCGCAGCCCATCAAGGCATGCCTGGCGCGATACACGACACCCATGCCACCAACGCCGAGTACTGACTGCACGAGAAACTTCTCTGCGCCGTAGCCGTCAAGCCATTGCGGCACGTGTGATTGGCCACTGGCCGCTCCTTGCTGCGCAGTCGGCTCCTCGCCTACGGATGCTTCTGGCGAACTGGGAAGCGTGCTTCGTGGACGGTCCGGAATGGCACAAGGCCTAATGGTAGACTTCGGCCTATCATGGGGGGGTCCGTGTCGAAGAGCCGCCTTCTCGATCGCGCGCATGAGCGAGGTGTAGCAAGGAACGAGCCATGTGCTGTGCGCTCGGGTGTCATAGCGCCGAGGCGAAGACGCCTAGGACAATGGGTTGCGTGTAGCCGATTTACGGGGCAAGCCGTCGCGTTGGGGCAACCGGGCACGCAAGAACGAGCACAAAAGAGAAACGACCTCTTCCCGGAGGAAGAGGTCGTCGAGATTGCCTCCTACGAACGCAGAAGGCAAGAGGTGGGTCTATGCACCCATCACGGGTGTGGACGGACGCGCGCGCACAATCCCCTGCTCATCAAACGGGCGCTTTGCGCCCGAACAGTAGGGAAACGACCGCTAGTACCAGGAACACAAAGAATAGAATCTTGGCGATCCCCGCTGCGCTGGCCGCTAAACCACCGAAGCCAAACAGCGCCGCTACCAGCGCGATGATGAAAAATATCGCCGTCCAATACAACATGTCTTCTTCTTTCTAAAAAGTCACTGACGCGGCGCGAGCTGAGCGCCTGTCGAGTGCGCTATTGTAATTATGGATTAACGATCAGGAGTGGGCTGACACCGGACGTACGCCGGGTTTTTCAGGAGTCTTCATTCCCGTGTTGGTGGTCGCTGTGCCTCCACCCGTCTCTCGGAGCTTGGCGTCGACCGTTTCCTGCAGATAGCCAGCCGCGCGCTCGCTCGCCTCGCGCGCTTCTTTGGTGAGTTGGTTGGCGCGTTCGCTGATTCGCTGTCTAGTCTCACGGCCACTGGTTGGGGCTAAGAGCAACGCAGCACCCGCTCCAAGCAGCACTCCCGCGCCGATCAAAGCTGAGCGTTCGAGCACGCGTGAGCTACGGCGTTCGAGGCCGAAGAGCGCCAACGGGTCACGTAGCGATCCAATCGTGAGCGAGCGGGCAACCGGCGTAGCGGCGATGGCTGAACCGATCGACATTAGAGTTCGTAGCTTGGGTAAGGTTGTTTGCATGTCTTTTCCTCCTGCGTGGTGTGCACGCGTTCGCAGAGTCGTAACGCAACGACCATGCCACTGCAGTACCCGCTATATTTCCACCGCTCTGGCCCCAGCTGCACGCTATCGCCTCAGTGTGGTGGAATCATGCGGCGCAAATGTGCCTCACCATAGAGGCGAGCCCGCGGAACGCGCCCCGCCACGGCCGTGGAATGATTCTTGAAGACGGATCCTTCAAGACGGCTTGGTCGATCCCAGAGCAGCGACGGCTGGACTTTGCACGCATTGATGCGTGCGCAGAAGATCCATCTCGCGGAATGCAACGGGCGGCGTGGAAGTTGCGCCCGGCAGTGGCTTAACAGGAGCTAGTCGGCGAGGAGGAACTGTGGAAGCATGGGAAAGAGTTTCAGGGATGGATTATCAGAGTAGCGGGGGATCGGGTTCGCAAGACTCTCTGCCAGCGGCGACGGCGGAGGTCATTGAAAGCGCTGTGATGCTTGCGAAAGCCGAAGTCAAACTGGCGCTTGCCGAGACCAAAGAAGTAGCACTCAGGGCGCTAGTAGGAATGGCCTGGGTGCTCGTCACTGGCTTTCTGTTGCAAGCTGCAGTCGGCTTACTGGTGCTGGGGCCGCTGTTGACGATGGACCTGTCTCCATGGGTGCGTTGGCTCTTGTTGCTCTGCCCTGTTGCATTGGCTGTCGGGAGTGGGACGTTGGCTTACTTAGCGATACAAAGGGCAATGAGTTATGGAAAACGATAGACAGCCGCCTGGCGCGGACCAGCGTAGGGCGACGTACATGGCAGAGTTCGGGTTATCAGATGAGCATATCGGTACGCGCGTGCCCACCATGGCTCCTACCGATGTCGACCAAGACATGGTTCCGCCTCCTCCTGGCGAGTCCTCCTCCGGCGCGCTCGACCCGCTAGAGCTGGCGCGCACCGAGGTGCGATTGGCAGAAGCTAGGTTTTCTCACCGTGTACGGCGAGTATCTGACGTCAGCGAGCTTGCCGTACGTGAAGCAATCTCATCGACCCGACCCTTGCTGATGGGGGCCCTGCTCATCGGCGGGGCATCGGCCACGCTGGCTTTAGTGGCAGCAGTCAGAACTTTTAGGAGGCGCACCCCGATCATCATCCGTCACGAACAGGTGGCTGATCGCACCACCCCCGTATTGCGTTCGATGCTGATGTCCGTGGGACTTCTCATCATGAGGCGCGTAGCCGAGCGGGCGCTCGAGCGTTTTCAGAATCATCAGGCCGAGCAGAACGCAGGCGACGCTCACGTCCCTGTCGCAGACCCGGCCGTTAGCGGTAGGTACAACCACGAGTAAGAGCGGTTCGAGCGTGAGGGGGACGAGCCTGCTCGCGCTCGCTCGTCCGTCTCGTGCGGCTGCGCGCGAGGAGGGGGGAACTTTGTGTCGATGACGCTGCCTCGCGCCGACAGCGTTCGCTTGTCCAGCGTCGCTTGGTCAATAGCGGTATCTCCAAGCTACGTCCGCCGCCGCTGAGCCTTTGTCTCCGAAGGTGGACTGCAACGACCAGCTACTCGACAGACGCCAATCGAATGAGACGAAGGCGTTGTCGGGGGGCTCCGAAAGCGTGGTCGTCGGCTCTACGTTGTATGCCACCTCGACGGCGAGGCGCGGACTGAGCCGCACCCCCAGCTCGGGTCGTGGCGAACCATCGACAGTAGTCTCGATGTTGGCCTGGATGTCCAAGTTAGTGAGACTAGTGAGCGAACTACTCAAGCCCGCGCTTGCTACACTAGCCGCGACGGCGCTCGCTCCGCCGGGTGAGCCTTCCGAGTCCGTGTCCCCTTGAGGATCATCGAACAGAAGGACGTTGAGGATCTCTCCATACGTGAGCGGGGGCTCGCTGCGCAAAATGATCTCGCCGCTCTCAATCGAGCCACGATAAGCCGCGATGATGGTGTAGCCGGATGGCGAAGGCCATGCAGCCTCTGCAATGATGTCCGGGTTGGGCGGCGTTAGCCCGCGAAAGGTTATTGAACCTGGTCGGACGTCAAAAACACGTCCCTGAATGTCGATACGACCCTCTGCCAAGTTCAAAGCTCCCGTAACGCGCATTTCGTTGCCGAGTTCGGCTGTTATGTCTCCGCGAACAGCCGCAAACGTGCTGGTGCCTTGATGCAACCACACCTCATCCCCCAGCGCGACGTGTACAACCGTGGGTTTTGAACTCGTGGTCACTGCCTCCTCCTCCCGCTGGGAATAGCTGACGAAGTGGCCATCGTGGGTGAAGTAACCGAGCGAGACGAAGTCCGGTGGTTCGGTCGCCATCACCGAGTCGCCAAGCGAGTCCGAGAAGTATACGTCGAGCTTAGGAATCGAGATGGTCACATCGATCTCGTCCTCGGGACCACTGCTTTTAGCAGCGAGACGAATGCGACCCGAGGCCTCTGCCACATCCCGCCCCTGATTCGATATGGGCAAGGGTCGGTCTTCCGGCAGCTCGAGCTCTGCTTCTGCCAAGAAACGCCCTCCGGCTGCGTACTTGATACGACCCGTTCCCGACAACCGCCCGCGCTGGACGTTGGCTTCAATCGTCGTGATGTCCAGACTGCCAGGTTTTGCGCGCGCCGTGACCTGGATATCCCGCACTTCCTTCCCAAAGGCCGGAATGAGCACGAGGCCCTCGGTGAGACGAATTTCGCCTTCGGCTTCCGTGGTTGCTTTCTCAAAGTTTACACGCAGCCTGCCCGCCAAAAGTCCGGACAGATCGCTCACCGCTCCTTGTAGCGCTACCATCAGTGGCCGGACCTGAAACTTCTCGGCAGTGAGATCCAGCTGTATCGGTCGGTAATCCCCAAGCTCACCGGTAAGACTCCTCGTCAATAGGTCTACTTGGGCTCTTCCCTCCGCTTGGCGCAAGTCGGCTCGCACCTGGCCGGTGCCATCTCGCAGTTCGGCTGTCAGCGACACCAGCGGCATCTTCTCCCCATACGCTTCGATGTCCTGCGCCGCGAGTTCGGCCGTGAGAACCGGGGCCTCACTACGGCTGTCAAGTGCTACCTCACCCGACAGTGAGCCGTCTACGCCATAGTCTCGGAGGAAGGGAACGCAGCCGAGAGGCATGTCGTCGATGGACGCGCCCACGCGCCAGGTGCTCGCGCGAGGTTGTCCTTCGACATCGGCTCGAGCCACGATTCGTCCTTCGTGCTCGAGCCGAACCGTGGCGTCCACCAAGTCCGGTGAAGCATCGGCTTTCAATGCCACGGAGATGGGGTAGGAGGCCTCCAGTGAACTGACGTGCAAGTCGTCCAAATTCAGAGAAACCACCGCATGCGGGGCAGCAACAGTGCCCGTGACCGTCACCTCGCCACCGACTTCTGCTTCGATACCAGTCGGCACCACCGAAGAAAGGGGTAGCTTGTCCAAGCTCGTTTTTGGAATGCTCAACGAGCCCCGGACGGGGAGCTTGGAAAGCGACGCCTGGTCCAGGGAAGCGAGGCGCGCGAGCGGTATCTGCGTGGCAAAAGAGGCACCGAGTATTGGTTGAGGGTTATCGCTGTTGCGCACCAGGAGTGAGTTTGCCCAATTGCCGCTTCGGCCGTCATAGCGGCTGGCCAAATCTGCAGAAACGCGTTGTACCGACCATTCAGGCGCAGCCTCTTGGTCTTCCCGTGCGTCAACCAGGACGTAGCGGGCGTCTGTGTCGGCGCTCCTGTCGCGAGCTACCTCTTCCGTGGTCAGTTGGCGAAGCTCGAGATCGGTCAAGCGAATGATGGAGCTTACCGTTAGCGGAAGGTTCTTCGTCTGGTGTACGGCTACGGATGCTTGTATGGACCCCTCCGCGTGCAACTCGCCCAAAGCAGCCTCGAGCTCTGGAAAATCGGCCATGTGGGCGCGAGCGGTCAACACGGCGTACCCCGACATGCTACGTGGCGTGAGCGTTGCTTTGTCACTGGCTGCCAGTTCACGTAGAGACACCAGGTCGAGCTGCCGAGCGTCCAACCGTACGAGGCTCCCAGCCCGTCTGAGCTCAGCGCTACCCGATAACTTATCGTTTTCTAAGACCAGCGACGTCATCAGACGGTCGATGGTCGACGATGCAATGCCCATGTCATTGCCTTGTGAGTACAAGTGACCGGAACGTATCCGCTGGCCGTCGAGTTGAATTGCCAAACTGGCGGTCAGTGCTCCTCGCATGTCGGGTAGCAGTGGAGTGAACAGCTGCGATAGAGCGGGTAGCGCCAAGTCCTCGATGACTAGCTGTGCGCCCACCTTCGCGCCAGCGACCTCGACTCGTCCTCGAGCTTCGCCGACACCAGTGACGTGAAGCTGGTCGACGGTCAATGCGTCTCCTGCGTGCAAGCGCGCGACCGTCAAGTCCATAGCATGCCCGGCTCCCGTCATGCCTAGCCGAATGTCTCGCGCATCGAGGGGGGAGATAGAGACGAGCCTCGCCCGAGTCGCTAACTCTCGAGGCGGCCCATCCCTCGTGAGCCTAACCGTCGCGGCCGCGTGAAGCACAGAGTCGTCCTGGGCCGTTCCAGCCCGCAGCTGCAGGTCCGACACCCGGTACTGCTGCAGGCTTAGGTCCTTCACGCTCAGCAGACCATCCAGTTTCGGTTGTTGCGGCGAGCCGCTCACGTTCATCGTTGCCGATATACCCGTAGCAGAGAGCGGCAACGTGGGAAGCCGCAGGCGCTGTACGTTCAAGCGCACGTCTGCGTTCAACGTCGACGCCTCGGTTGACCACGTGCCGCTGGTATCCAAGTCGAGGCGATGGATACGAACCAGCTGAAGCTGAGACAGAGACGGCGCTTCGGGTAGGCTCTCGGCATTGCCCTTGACGGCGAAGGAGATTGTCTCCGGGCTCATCTGGGCCTCTCCCGTCACAGAGAGTTTGGACGCATCGCGCGCGTTCAATTGGAATTCGACTTGCGACTGGTTGAGCTCCGCCTGGATATCTAGATCTGGGACAGTATGCCCAGTGAGAGAGCTTCTCCGCACCGACAAGTCCAGAGTGGCACTCAAGGGTTCTGCCTCTGCGGCAAATCGCGCTTCGAAATTCAACTGACCCTCCGGCGCCTGTGCGAGTAGACGCGCGGGTTGGACCTGGCTGCCAGTCAACCTTCCATTCGCTCGCAGCGGTGCAAAGCCCACCTTTGCGTCGAGGCCAACCAGCGAAGGGCCGCTCGTTACGCGAACGTCTATGTCGGCCGCCTCCAGATCACCTCTGGCATCTATCTTGGCTTCTAGATGGTTCGTTGGGGCCCAGCCCACGCCCACGCTCTGCCAGTCGGAAGCAGAACCGCCCGTCGTCAGCACCGCCTTCCAATTTTCGTCATGGTAACTCCCGTGGACATGGATGGGCAACTGCCCCACCCGTGCCTTCAGCGTGGCTTTGGCCGACGGAATACCTGCTGCGTCCATGTGTAGCCACGCGTCGATCGCTCCTTCGGCGCGTGCGCTGCCGTCTGGCAGGGGGACGGAGAAAGCCGGCAAAGTGACGATTGCCAGCAGTCTCTCGTCGAACAGGACGCTTGCTTCCAGCTCGTCTAGAACGGCTTCGGCGCGCGCTCCATCACGGGCATCGGCATCAGTTTCGGGCAACAGAATGCGTGCACGCCCCAAGGTGAAGCGCTGCAGGCGGATGACCGGTGCCGGCCCTCCGCTGTCAGGAGCTGGCTCGGAGGGATGGGGTGTCAATGCTTTAGTCAGTGCCAGGTTTCCTTCGGCATCAGAGCGCAGGTCCACCATCAACCTCCGCAATTCAACGCTGTGTATGTCTAGGGTGAGCGGACCCGCGCTCATCAATGACTGTAGTAGACCCCACAGGTTCAACTCGGCTGAGACGTTCTCTACCGCGGCAAGCGGCGCCGCTTCGCTGGCTGCGCCCTCTGCAAGCACTCGCGCCGTTACCCCCGAAACTCCGAGTGGACTGATGTGGCCGTTCAAAGACACCTCGACCTGTCCATGGACCGCTTTGCTTACCTGAGTCGTGAGCAGGTCGGCGATCCAGGCTTTGGCCCACGGCGTTTGCAACGCAAGGAGCGCAATGGCCAGCAAAGCAGCCAGGGAGGCGACGAGATAGGCAATACCCTTGCCGAACAGACGCAGGACATTTTTAACGCGCTTGCCCATTTAGAAGGCCTCTCCGACGCCGAACGAAATATTGATTGGCAACCCCAACACGTCCTCGGCCGGACCTTCATTGCGAGAGCGACCCCCTAGCACTTGAAGTCCCGGAATGCGGTAGCCGACATCCAACCGAATGGGACCAACGGGGGTGTCGTAGCGAGGTCCCAGGCCACAGGACAAGTGCGGACGCATGAAGCCGGGCCAGTCAGCCCCTTCCTCGACGTCACTGGCATCGCAGAACAGCGCTGCAGTAAAGGGACCGCTGATTGTAAACCTGAATTCCAGACTCGCTTCCCAAAGGGTTTGCCCACCCAGGGGAATCGAGCACTCGGGGGTAGAGCTGGAGTCAGGGCTACTGCAATCCACACCCTGCACGGCTTGCTCGTAGGTGGGGTAGAAAAACTCGACTGCACCGTGTGGACCTACCCCTCGAAAGGGATAACCGCGGTTCGATTGAGGACCGCCAGAAAAGAAGGACCGAAAGAAGGAAATCTGCGTGTCCTCAACCGTGATTTCCCCGTCGCCCTGGGGCGTGTCGTAGTTGAACGGAAACAGGAAGCCGAACTTCAGGCGGCCAGCCAAACCGCTCTTGTCTCGCACCACCGGTACGTAGCCGCGCACTTCCGGCTCGATGCGGATATCACGGGCGCTGCCGCCAAGACCCGCAAACTGAAACGTCGTCGAAGCGAACATGCCTGAAGTGGGACTGATGCGATTGTCGCGCAAGTCTATGTCGGCCAATAACTCGACATAGCTGATGTACACGCTCGTTGCCGTCGCTGCCAGGTTACCAACATAGGCAAACGGTACGCCGGCTTGGAGATTGTAACTCGGAACCAGTCCGAACGGGCCGAACTTGCGTTCGAGTCCCACGCGTCCGCGCAGCTCGCGATACCCTATGATGGGAGCATCGTCTGCAGGGTCGGGCGTGAGTAGCACTGGATAAATGTCGTAGTTCACTGACGCGATAGTCTTCGTCCTGCGCTCGGGGATCCCAGGTTGAGAGAATCGCACCTGGGTATTGACTTGTGGGAGGTAGTGATCTGGGGCGGCGAATTCGGGAACGCGCGTGGGGTAGAACGCTACGCCGGGCGTCACCGTGACTGAGAAGTCGCGCAACCCCCCCAACATGTTTTGGTCGCGCCACGAGCCGCTGAGGTGGACACCCGACTTGATGATATCGGCTTCGATACCTCCACCGAGCGTCAGGGAACGCAGCTTCGACTGTTGCACTTCGATGACGACCGGAACCACGAGCTCCTTTCGGCTCAGTAGCTTTGCCTCCTCTGACGTGGCATCACCCGCGCCTTCGGAGTCAGCCGTGTCGGATTCAGCCGTGTCGGATTCAGCCGTGTCGGGTTCAGCCGTGTCGGAGTCAGCCGTGTCGGAGTCAGCCGTGTCGGAGTCAGCCGTGTCGGAGTCAGCCGTGTCGGAGTCCAACTTGCCCATTGAGGAGGAAGAAGTGGAAGGAGCGGAGGTGTTTGCGCCGTCTTTATCCTCACCGCCAGGCGAGCGTGATGATGGATCCAGGGCGAGCTTTACCGTCACACTATTGAAGACGCCCAGGCTGATGAGCTCTTGCTCGGCCTCCACGAATTCGCTTCGGCGATAGAGATTGCCGCTCCTCAAATTCAACATGCCTCGCACGATATGTTTGGGGATCTTGCGAAAACCTCGCAGTTCAATGTTGCCCAGTGTCACTTTTGGTCCCGGTTCCACGCGAACGGTAACTTGTGCCAAGCTGTGCGGGAGGTCGACTTGCACGGAAAACTCGGCCTTGGCGTAGGCGTAGCCGCGATCTTGCAAGCTCCGGGCTAGCAAGTCGCTCGCTTCCTTCAAGCGTGTTTCATTGTATTCGCTTTCGTGCGGGACCTCACTCAGGAAGGCATCCGTGGCAACGGTGTCGGCGCCGTCGCGAAGGTCTTCCATTCCAGAAATTCGGACCGCGCTAACCAGGGTTTGAGGACCCTCGTCGATGACCAAGGTTACATTCACCCGGTCGTCGTCTATGAGTATGACGCGTCCCGCCGTGACCTGGACATGATGGAAACCATGTGCGTGGTACAAGCGCCGAATGCGCAACAAGTCGCGCGCCAGGACGTGTGGGTTGTAGGTTTCGTAGTCGTAGAACAAGCCGCGCACGAGCCAAGCGAATTTGGGCGTGGCTCGCGTAGCCAAATTTTCAGTGATCTCGCTCGCACCAAGCTCATCGTTGCCCTCGACGTCGACTGCGGCTACGAAGCGCTGGTTCAAAGGTTTGGCGGTACAAGCGCAGACAGCCAGCATGACGACGAGAAGCGCGAGGGTAGTGAGCTCTAGTTTGGGACGACGGTTGCCGAAAAGCAGGGCGCAGGGGCTTCGCATTTGGGGAGTGGGAGCTTCGGGTTTTCGGCGAGCGACGCGAGGATAAAGAAGTACAGCTCTCACTTTTCCGCAGGCCGGACCGCTAGGGGCTGCAAAATGCGATCCATGGCTGGTTGAGTTGCCGGGGTGGACCGGCAAGCGCGGTCCGAGGAGCTTTCTCCGACGGGATGCGAGCCTTGGAGCAGGGATTGCATTCCGATAGGCTGCATCAGCTAGATGCACCCCGCGGTTCCGGGGGCTAGGCGAGGCGTTAGGGAGAAATGATGGCGACCAGAGCGGTTCCCCCGGTTGAGCGCGGCAGGTGCTCGATTAACAACACGAGGCACGTCGGTAGCGAAGTCATCGGCGGCGGCCTCAGGCTGATGAGCGCCGGCGTCTGGCTCATGATGGCGACCGCTTGTGGGGCTGGCTTGGATGTGGCTCCGGTAACGTCCGAAAGAGCGACAGAGTGGGTCGAGGTTGGGACACCGCCCCCGCCCGCAATGCCCGAGGAAATCAAGGAGACGCAGGCCAGCAACGACTTGACCTGGGCGGATGGCTGCTGGGAATGGAGCGCGGGGCGATGGGTCTGGGTCCGCGGCGGGTGGGTCAATCCGCCACAAAATGCGACATTTTTCCCCGGTCAGCTTGCCATCGCTCGCGATGGACGGCTGATGTGGGCGCCGTGCACGTGGATGGTTGGTGGGAAAGCGGTAGGACGCTTAGAACCGTTAGTGCCGGCGCTTTATCCTCCGACCGAGCGCACCGTGCAACGCGATTGACGCCGGCGTTAGTGGCTACTGCTAGGAACGGGTTCTTGTGCGCGCGCCCTAGATTGTCGCCCCCGGACACGGACCGCGTGCTCGTTGGGCGTGATTCGCGATCCGAAGTAACGCGCATAGACCTGCGTGAACTCAGCCCCGAAGAACATGATCTGCGCCGAGTAGTAGACCCACACGATCAGCGCCACGAGAGAACCCGCGGCGCCGAACGCGGTCACCGCTTCACTGGTGCCTAGGTATGCCGCCAGGGCCATCTTGCCAATGCTGAACAAGGTACCGGTCACTAGCGCGCCTACCCACACGTCTCTCCAGCCGACTTTGACGTCAGGCACCAGCTTGAAGATGAGCGCAAAGAGAAGGCTCACGAGCAAGAGGGCGATGAGGAAGTTGAGCACCATCCACAGGCCAGGCAAGGGGACCATCTCATTGAAGCGCGCAAGCACGGCCGCCAGTGCTGCGCTGACTGCCAGCGAAACAAGGAGTAGAAAGGCTACGCCCATCACCATGGTCATCGAAAAGAAGCGAGCTCGCAAAAACTCGAGTATCGCGTTCTGCGGCTTGGGTTGGACCTCCCAAACCCTATTCATCGACACCTGTAGCTCGCCGAAGACGCCGGAGGCACCGAACAAGGCAACGCCTACTCCAATGATGGATCCAAGGCGGTCGTTGCTAGCTCCGCTCCTGATCACTTCTTCGATCGCTTGCCCAGCGGCGGGACCAACCACTCCCTCGAGCTCTCGAGCTATCTCACCACTTGCTGCGTCGCTGCCCATGAACCAGCCGGCAACCGCAATCGACAGCATCAAAAGGGGCGCCAATGAAAGCAGCGTATAGAACGCAAGAGACGCGGCTAAGCGCGAAGCCTCGTCGTCGGACCAATCGGAGACGGTCTGTTTGACCAAGAACACCGTCCGCTTGAACCAGCCTTGTGGCAGAGCCGGCTCCGGAGGCTTGTTTGGCACTACCTCTGCCGCGACGTGGGAGGTACTCGAACGCGCTGATGTCGAAGTGTCGTTTGTCATCTAGACCTCTGGGCAGCCCGATCTTCGGGTAGGTTGGCGATGTGAGACAAGCAACGCGCGTGCCCGGCGGCCACAGGTACGGCCGCTCGTTGCCCCAACCGGTGGCATGTTTCATGCTTGCGCTGCCACCAAGCGCGCGTGGTGAGTGGGCGCGAAGCTAGCAAGCGTTGGAGCAGAATAGACCTTTATGAAACTCTTCAAGTGCACGTGTGGAAGCCGTCTCTATTTCGAAAACACCAAATGTCTGAACTGCGACTCCCAAACAGGATTCGTCTGGCAGGCTCCTTATGGAATGTTAGCGAGCAAAGGTGAACAATTCGTCGAGCCCATCACCAAAGAAGTCTACCTGAGATGCAAGAACGCGCAGTATGGGATCTGCAACTGGCTTACAGCGAAGGCGGACACCTACTGCGAGTCGTGCGCGTTGAGCCGCACGATTCCCGACTTGTCCAACCCGCACAACGTTGAGCGTTTGGGTGAGGTAGAGCGCGCTAAGCGTCGCGTCCTGTACGCATTGGGCCGGCTGAGATTACCGGTGGCTTCCAAACAGACCACTGCCTCGGGTTTATGCTTCGACGTGCTCGCGACCTTACCTGGAGAAAAGGTGGTGATTGGTCACGCAGACGGGGTCATCACCATAGCGCTAGACGAAGCCGACCCCGTGCATCGCGAGCGTCAACGCTGTACCTTGGGGGAAGCCTACCGGACGGTGCTAGGACACCTGCGCCACGAGATTGGCCACTACTACTTCACGCGCCTCGTCGAGGGCACTTCCCAGCAGGGGCCGTTCAGGGAGCTTTTCGGAGATGAACGCTGCGACTACCAGGCTGCGCTCGAGCGCCACTACAAGGGCGATTCCGAGGCGCAATGGGAGCAGGACTTCGTGACGCCGTACGCGGCGGCGCACCCATGGGAAGATTGGGCTGAAAGTTGGGCCCACTACATGCACACGACTTCAGCCTCGGAGACGGCGCTTTGCCACGGTCTGCAGTCTGACACGGAGGAGGTGAACGAGGCAACGCGCGAGGTGATTGACGGAAAACCCGTCTCGCGGGCGAGCTTTGACAAATTCATGCAGTTCTGGGCGGAAACCTCGGTGGTTTTGAATGAGCTGAACCGTAGTATGGGAGTAGCCGAGGCATATCCATTTATCGTTCGCGAGAAGGTAACGGACAAACTGTACTTCGTACATCGCACCATCGCGGGAAGAAAAAACCTGAGTTCCGCAGGCATCAGCAGTGCTGCTTAGCCTTGCTTCCGTCCAGCCCTGAGTTCTTCCACGAGCTGACTTACCTCCACAGGCTTGAGGATGAAGCGGTCAAAACCAGCAGCTTTCGCTATTTGCTCCCCATCGTGGCGGCCAGACAGCGCCAGCAAATGTGTTTCTTGGTCATCGTTCCGACGAACGAACTCGGCGAGCACGCCGCCATTTTCATCAGGTAACATGAGATCGCTCACGATCGCGTGCGGACGCTGCCGCTCGTACTCCGCAATAGCCTCTCTGACACTTCCGACGGCAACGGCATCCATCCCTTCGCGAGCCAGCATCAGGACCATTAAATCGGCGGCGTCCAAGTTGTCTTCCACGAGCAGGACGCGCAGTGGTGAGTTTGCTCGAGTGGCGTCGGACGCGGGATCTGATGGAACAGTCGACTTCAATTTATCCGCCTTTCTGAATTGGGAGCTCTATCACCCTTTGCCTCCCGCCGTCAGTCGATAACTCGCGGCAAGGTTCGACTGAAGCAACGGGGATGATGCAACAGTCAGTCCTCGTCGATTTCCACGCGTAGCTGGAACAGGCCCTTTTCACCCCCGTGAAAACCGTCGACGACCAACACGTAAACGTCCGGCTCCAGTACGACGCTGATCTCCGACGTCAGGTTTGCCCCCCCGTCATCGTCGCAGGCCAGCATGGCGTCTTCGGAGCATTCTGCCGTAGTTAACGCCAGCACCGTGTCGAAATCTGTGTCGGCGTTGTCCGTGGAGGCTCTCAGTCGAACGCGTTCATCGTACCCGGTAAGGTCGATGGTGATCATTACGTCGGGGCCGTACGTCGAGAAACAATCGCTGTCCGGGTCGAGCAGTTGCAGCAGGCGGAAGTCGTTCTTGGCACAGCCGGTACTCATGGTGAGACTGGCTTCGCCGCTAGACACGTCGAGCTCTACGGCCTCGTCACACGTATCCGCCTCGACGCCTTTACATTCGCCACCCTCGCACACGTCCAAAGCGGTGCATTCGTCGTCATCGTCACACGCTTGGCCATCGTTGAGCGGCCGTGCCTCACACCGGCCCGTCTGGGAGTTGCACACACCTTCAGTGCACGGTCCGTCCTCGCTGGCGCACGAAACGGCTACGCCCCCGCATCTGCCGTCGCTAGTGCATCTGTCGTTCGTCGTGCACGCATTGTCGTCGTCGCAACTATCGCCTGCGCGCACCGGGTTCTCCGCGCACGCGCCGGTCTCCGGATCACACACGCCCTCCCGGCAATCGGAGTCCAAACTGGAGCAATCGCGCGCTTTCCCCGCGCAGACGCCTTGACCGTTGCACACGTCCTCGACCGTGCAGCCATTGTCATCGCTGCAGGTGGTGTTGGCCGGCTTGGGTAGAGCGACACATGCTCCCGTGGCTGGTTCACATGCTCCCTCTGTGCACTGATCGTTGAGCGCAGAGCAGTCGGTGGCTGCACCGACGCACTCGCCAGCGCCATTGCAGCGGTCATTGCTCGTGCAGGCGTTGCCGTCGTCACAGGCGACGTTGACCAGGGGTGTCAGTATGCATGTACCCGTTGCCGTGTCGCAAGCGGCTTCCATGCAAGCATTACTGCTTTCGCAGTCGCTACACGACTCGACGGCGCCGCCGCTCGCGCCGTCGGCAGCGTCGCCATCAGTCCCGCCGTCAGCAGACGCGTCTTCAGGCCTGCCAGCGTCCAGCGCCGCGTCTTGCGTGGCCTCTGTCTGCGATACGTCCGCGCTCGGCGTCCCAACGGAACCCCCGTCGACGTCCAACGACGACGTCGGCGGGACAACGGTCGGCGTGCTGTCTGCGGTGTCTCGGCTTGCATCCGTCTGGCTGCCGTCCATGCTCGATTCGGTCGTCGCAGCGCCCTCGGCCGTCGTCGAGCCCATAGAAGGCCTGGATCCAGGGGAGACTGGTACTGACGGGAGGCTGAGGGCGCCCCCGTCTTTGGGACCGGCTAGACTGGCGTCCCGCAAAGGGAGAGTCTCCGTGGCGTAGCCATCGAAGGTGAGGTCGGCATTCTCGCAGGCGCCGACACACACGACCGTACTGACCAAAGCCACGGTTCCTCGGAGTGTCGCTTGCCGCTCACCTCTCTTCGCTTTCCCGTTTTTCACTATTGGAACCCCTACTCCCGCGTTGCTGGTTTGAGTGTAAATTCTATGTGCGGGTCAAGGCACGATTCCGATGCATTCGTCCGCGCAACTAAAGGTTCCTTCAGTGCAAGACTTGTCCTCCAAGCAGGTGTCGCAAGCGTCGATCTTTTCCAAGAACTCCGAATCCTCGTCCACTTCGCCCTCACACTCCGACCGACACTCGTCGACGTCGTAGTCTGAATCGTAACATTCGGCGTAGCGGTCGCAGATGTCTTGGCAGTCGACCTGGCTTTCGACTTCTTCCGCGACACCACAGCCAAGCGCCATCAGAAAGACTGCGGCAGTTGTAGATAGGTAGCGTTGCAATGTCATAGGTGAACCTTTTAGGTAGTTCGAGCACGCGTCCGGCTCGTGTTTATCTGATGGGAACGCGTGTCTGTAATGCATCTGTCGTGCCTAACGTCATGTATCCCAACCGGTCGTTTCCCAGCGGCCAAGCGGCGGTAGCCGAGGCAGGTCGTCGATGAAGCCAGCGAGCCACTGGCGGGCGCTTCTGGGCCGCGCTTCCGGATCGGCAACAAGTGCCGAAGCAAAAGCTTGCTCCAGTCTCTCAGGTACTTCACCAAAGAGAGAGCTCAACGTGGGCACCGGCGGTCGAGTCAGTGCCAAGGTGCTCAAACCACCGGCTCGGGGTGCCTTGCCCGTTAGCGCCTCGAAGGCGACCACTGCAAGCGAATACAGGTCGCTGCGAGGGCCTACGTCACTATTGAGTACTTGCTCCGGCGCCATGTATTGCAACGTTCCAATGATACTTCCGGGCAACGTCAGGGCGTCCCCGCGCCGCACGTCCCGCGCAACACCGAAGTCCAACAGCTTAGTTGACAGCAACCCATCGGCGGACGCAGTGAGAAAGATGTTCGCGGGCTTGATGTCTCGGTGAACGACGCCAGCGGCGTGAGCGTGGTCCAAAGCTTGTGCTGCCTGCAGCAGCAGTTCCGCCACTTGAGTGGGCGAGCCGGGGCCTTGTCGTTTGATGAGCGCCGCTAGATCAAAGCCAGCCAGCCACTCCATGACAATGAACAGAGTGTCGAACTCGGCTTCACCGTAATCGTGAACTTCTACGATCCCCGGGTTGTCGAGTTGCGCGACCATACGAGCCTCTTCGTGAAAGCGGGCTCGGAGGTTGGCGTTCGCAGACGACTCAGGATGGAGAAGCTTAATGGCTATCTGGCGGTCGAGCCGTTCATCTTGAGCCTTGAATACGGTGCCCATGCCGCCCTCTCCGACGCGCCTGAGTAGACGGTATCGATCGGCGACGAGCAGAGGAATTGGCGCTTTCGGTGAAATCAGCGGAAGCGAATCTTCTGCGCACTCGATAGTCCCATTCGGATAGCAGGCGCCGCACGTCGAGCACAGCATCATGCCACCAACCTGCTGACTCGGGTGCCCGATGGAGTAGCTGCCGGAACTGACGATGTGATTGTGCGTCTCTCGCAGTTCCACTAGATTGCCAAGCTGACGCACGAAAGCCGCAATCAACCGCAAGGTGACATCGCGATGCTCGAGCTTCGAAAGATCGACCCCGAGCACCCACTGCAGAAGGCACCTAGAGCCAATGATCGGGAATAAGGCTATCTCTTTACGCAACAACGGCGTCGCGGTACGTTCCAGCGCCTTCAGGTGCGAGTGACTCGGCGGCTCGAGGCGCTCCGAACCCGCTTGTAGTCGGGCCATGCTTTCCGCGACCGACCACAAACATACCTCCACATCCGGGAGGATATCCCGCAGTTCGCTCACCACCTGGCGTGTCCAAACGTCGTCGCGTCGGTTGTCCCAGGTACCACCATCACGGGTGAGGTTGGCCAGAGTTTGTTGAGCGCGCTCGAACGCCAGATGCAGGTGACGAACACGCTCTTGCGTTTCCTTCACTCGCAACTGGGCAGTGATGCGCGCAAGAACGACATCGAAGTCCAACGGCTTGGTGACGTAGTCGTTGGCGCCAAGGGTAAGCGCAGCCACCACGTCATCTGACCCGCCTAAAGCTGTTGTCATGATGACTGGCAACTCGCTGGGATTTTTCGTGCTTCGAATTTTGGTCAGGACTTCTCTGCCACTCAAATCTGGCATCACGACGTCCAACAACACGAGGTCCACACATTGCGTCGTGAGCAATTCGAGCGCCTGTGCGCCGCGATTGGCAGTCAGCGTACGGTAGCCGTGCTTGGCGAGGCACAACCCAACTATTTCAGCGTTCTCCTGGTCATCATCGACAACCAGGATGACCCACTGGGAGCGCACCATCGATTGTGGAACACGATTCGAAGGCGGCTTTCGATCCGACGCCAGGGCGTTCACCACTGGCTTCGATTCGCCCAACGCCCGGTCCGGCCGCTCTTCCCGCGCCTGTTCCGAGGGTTCTGCACCGCCAAACGGCAGCCGCGTGGCCAGGATGGTAGACGCCGAACCATGTCGATCGTAATCGAAAGATTCTTCGGTTGCTGGGGAAGGGGGGAGGGCTGGTGACGGTGGCACGCCGCTAGTCTTTAGCAACCTTCATGCTAGTTGTACTCAGGGCGTCAATTCCAAGCACTACCAGCGGATTGTCCCCGAATTCCCCTGAACACCTCACGGCCGAGCCAGCTAGGGGCTGCAGCCCGCATGGGCTAGCGAGCCGTCGAGCATACCACCATCCTGTGGCGCGTGGTGCGAAACGCCCCACGCACTTTGCCCCACCTGCTCTCGAACCCAAGTTGCAAGGGGGAGGGCGGTGCGCCGTGGAGGAGCGGCACACCCCTTGCTCCTGCGCAAACGCGCATGGGACATTCGCCAACGAGCTCAGCACCGACCGCGTCGGCGTCTCACCCTGGAAGTCATCGCAGGCAACCCGACCGGGAGTACAGCGGCCGACAGCTTGCGGCTCGCATGGGGGCAGCTCTACTGGGCATCTTCTTAGGCACGGTTGCTTTGGGTCACCTCTTGCAGGATGAGCTGCAGGACCTGTCCAGGTGGGTGGTGGAGAGAATCGGCATGGTGGGTATGACCGTTGGTACTTGGCTTGCCGACGGCTTTTGTTTCCCCATTCCGCCTCAAGCATACATGGTCATGGCTGAAGCCAGTGGTTCCAGCGTGCCTGTGGCCTTTGCGTTCATCGCCCTCGGCTCATTGCTAGGCGGCGTGAGTGCCTACGCGGTGGCGCCTCAGCTGAATCGAATCCGTTTTGTGTCGCAGGCCATCGAGCGGTCGGCGCCCCGTCTTCACCGCCTCAGCGGAGACAACTGGTTGCGCGGAGTGTTCATCATCAGCCTTACGCCGATCGCCTTCTCCTGGCTTTGCTATGCGGCGGCGCTGTACCGAGTCCCGCGGCGCGCCTTCCTGCTGTTGTGTGTGCTCAGGTTGCCCAAGCTACTCTTGTTTCAACTGATCGTGTCCTTCGGCTGGCACACCACTTTCGGATCGGTTGGGGGTTGACGATGCACGAATCGCTGCGTGTCATGACCTACAACATTCATTCCTGTGTTGGTACGGACGGCATAGCCGATGCCGACAGAATCAGCAACGTCATTGCAGCCGCCGATCCGGACGTGGTGGCCTTGCAGGAGGTAGACCGGGCGACGGACGGACCTATGCATGGCGACCAAGCGCGCTATATCGCCGACCGAACCGGCATGGAAGCCCACTTCACGTGCGCGCATTCTCGTGACTATGGTGACTACGGAATCGCTACCCTGTTGCGGCACCCATTCGAGGTACACGCAGAAGGTGCACTGCCGAGAATCAATGGTGAACCTCGCGCCGCGCAGTGGCTGCGCGTGAGCTCGAGAGGCGCGCAGTTCGACGTCATCAACACCCACTTGAGCCTTCACTTCAAGGAACGGTTTTCCCAGCTCCGTGCCATTCTGCAGCACGACGAATCGTCGTCGCCAGCGGTGGACGTACCCACTTTTCCGGCACTGCCCCCTTCAACGACTCACGTCATCTTTTGTGGTGACTTCAACGCCGGGGTGTGGTCCCCGGAATATCGCTACCTCAGTTCCCGTTTACACGACTCTCAACGCCACGTTCGACGCTGGCCTCGGCCGACGTTTCCGTCGCGGTTTCCGCTCTTGCGCTTAGATCACATTTGGGTAGGAGGTGGGTGGCAGGTTAGTGCCGCCTACGTCTTCCAAAACCACCTGTCACGCCTAGCCTCGGATCATCTACCATTGGTTGCCGACTTGGCCGCACGCCGAAACATACACTCATGATCAATCCCATTCTTGAAGTTGGCGAGACCTGTTACACGATGGCGCGGATAGACGAAGCGCGCGTACTCGTCGATGCCGCGCCGTACTATGCAGCGTTCTTCGATGCTGCGCGCGAGGCGAAGCGGTCAATTTGTCTCACGGGTTGGCAGTTCGATACACGTGCGCGTATCGTACCCGCTGAACAGGCAGGAGAGTTGGAGTCGCGCTTTTTGCCGTTTCTCAATCAGCTGTGTCAACTTAATCCCGAGTTGCACGTCTTCATCACGGCGTGGAACTACTCGGTGTTCTATGCCATCGAACGCGAATGGTTTCAGAACTTGCGTTTCGGGCTAGAAGCCAATGAACGAATCCACTTTCGATTTTTGGACCACCCCAATCCGGGAGGCGCTCACCACGAAAAGATTGTCACCATCGATGACCAGATCGCGTTCTCGGGCGGCATCGACGTGTGCGACGAACGGTGGGATGATTCGTCCCACCTGGCGGAGAACCCAGCCCGCGTCAACGCTCACGGGGACCTATACGGGCCATTCCACGACGTGCAAGTTGCGGTTACTGGGCCGGCGGTGGAAGAGCTGGCTCAGCTGTTTTGGGAGTCATGGGTGGCGGCAGGCGGTGAAGCCAGTGACCGCCCACAGATCCCGCAGGCGATGAGGGATTCGTCCCACGTTCAACGGTTGAGGGCCGCCGCAGAACGGCACGGAAGGCTATTGCGCTGCAAGACGGTGGGGCTCAGTCGCACGAGGTGCGAAGACGAGAGCACGTTCGAGGTGGAGCGCCTATACGCCCAAGCCATCGCCAGCGCCGATCAGCTCATCTATATAGAGAACCAATACTTCACGTCCCGCTCAGTGGTGCAGGCACTGGCTGAGCGCATGTCGGACTCGTCGCGGGCCAAGCTACAACTAGTGATCGTCATGCCCGATGGAGGGCATTCCAAGAAGGAACAGTTTGTCCTAGGTAAACGACAGCGGCTGATGCTTTCCTTGGTGACTCAGATTGCGCGCGAGCACGGACACGAGGTGCGCGTCGTGATGAGTAGAGGCACGGCGACCGATGGCGCTCCCGTGGCCACATATATCCACTCGAAGGTCATGATCGTCGACGATAGCTTCCTGACGATCGGGTCTGCGAATTTGATGAATCGCAGCATGCGCGTCGACCACGAGCTCAATCTATCGTTCGATGCGGCTCTGGGACTGCCCGAGGAGGCTGCGCCTCTGCAAGAGGATATCCGAGGCTTGAGAGCTTCCCTTCTGGCGGAACACGCGGGCTCAGACGATGCTCGAGTGTTTGCAGAGGCCGTGGGATTGGTTCACCGCATTGACGAACGATGCGCAGACCCGACGTCAAAGCTGGTGTGCCACGAGCTGCGCGAACCGGAGAAAGATGACCCGGTGCTGATAGCGTTTTTCGACCCCGCGGGGCCGATTGACTGGGCGAGCCTCAATGACGCGTTCGACCAACTCTTCGACGCCGACAACGGTCCGGCAAAGGGGGCAGCGCGCAAGTTGGGGCAAAGGCTGGGGGTGGTGGACGTCGAGAAGCCAGATGACCACGCCAATGCCCGCTGAGGAGGCGAGGGCGGAGTGTAACGGGGGATTTTGCCCCGGTGTGGCTTTTGGCGGCACTGTGGTCGCGCTAATGAGCGTTTAATCGGCTTCTTTTGCCTTCCGGGTGAGTCGGCACATCTGTTGCATGAAGGCGCACGATGTCTACTCGCTCTGCCGCAG